>DXAM01000023.1 GCA_019117025.1 Candidatus Microbacterium stercoravium
GGAACAGGTCGGTGTAGAACTTCTGCTGCTGCTCATCCGTGCCGCCTGCGACGTCGATGCGGCCGAGCATCTCGTTCCAGCGGTTCTGCGAGGCGGACTTCACCGCCTCGAAGTCCCACCCGGGCGCCTCGGCCTCGAGGTTGCGCCGGGCCCCGTCCTCCCCGGTGAGCGACAGTGCGACCTTCATCTGGACCTCGTCGCCGGCTTCGAGGTCGTCGTAGCTGACGTACACGCCCGCGTCGGGACCCTCCACCTCGTCGACCGCACCGCCGTCGTCGATCAGCGCGCCGTCCGCCCAGCCGTGCATGGCGTCGAAGGCCGTGTCGAACTGGATGTTGAAATATAGGGTCGTCTCGTGGCGGCCCGGGTAGCGCTCGCCGTGCTGGTTCACGTATCCGGCGAGCTCGTGGTCGCTCACGCGCGTCACGTGCGCGTCTTCCATCTCGGCCTCGCCGAGCACGCCGCCCAGGTTGACGATGATCTCACCGGCCCCGTCCTGGCCGTAGGTGTAGCGGTGCATTCCGACGCGGTCGGTGGTCGTCAGCTCGGCGTCGATGTCGTATCGGTCGAGATGCAGCCGGTGGTAGCCCGGCTGAGCGAGCTCGCTGTCGTCGTGCTCGACGTGCGACTCCCACCCGGTGTCGCCCTCGAGCTTCGGCGTCGGCTCCCCCGAGGTCGGCATCACCTGCACGCCGGACAGCTGCCAGTCGTGCAGGTGGCTGAACCCCTTCACCTCGTCTTCGTTCTTGCGGTAGCCCGTGTTGCGCGCGTGGTGCGTTGTGGTGTCGGGCCTGAGCTTCACCATGCCGAACGGGTTGCTGGCCGATTGGAAGAAGAAGAACCGGCCGATGTCGGCTTCGATCCACGGGTTGACGAGCGACACGTAGTCGCGATCGGCCCCCGCCTCGGGGCTCGCCGCGGCCGACGGCGCGTCATCGACGGCGCCGATCAGCCCGGCCGCCACGGCCGTCGCCGTCAGCGCGGTGACGATGGACTTCGGTATCCGCGACTTCGAGGATGTCATGTGATTCACTCCCTGCGTTCGGAACGTCGTTGTCACCGAGACCGCAGCTGGGCCGGCTTCGATGCGTGCGGCAGGTGGGGCCCCACGTCGCATGACGTCACGCCCACGCTGCATTGGTAACGTTACCGACGGGTGAATGAGCCGTCAACGGTTCGAGACATCCGGGCCCCTGGAGCGCTCCCGGCACCGCCTCGATCAGGTCGTGATCGACATCTCCGGCGTGCACCTCGTGCCTCAGCTGCCCCCGCCGCTGCCGTGATCCGCGGATCTCAGCGGGCCAGCACCCGTTCGTAGACCTCGATCATCGCCGCGGTGCGCGACGACTGCAGGAACTCGCGGCGCACGCGCTCCGAGGGCTGCGGGGTCTGCCCCGACGCCACGTCGCGCTCGACGCGGCGCAGGGTCTCCGCGAGCGCCGCAACGCGACCCGCCTCGGTGTCCGCGGCGGCGACGCGCCAGATGCCCCCGCCCATCTCATCGGCGATGTCGGGGTCGCTGACGAGCGCCGGCGTTCCCAGCTGCGCGGCCTCGAACGGCGTCATTCCCTGTGCCTCGAAGCCGATGGACGTCTGCACGAGCGCCGTCGCCGCCGCGATCCGCGCGAGCGTGTCGGTGTACGACAGGCGCCCGACGAACCTCACTCGCGCCGCGAGCCCCCGTGACTCGACGAACCGTTCGGCCTCGTCGCGCTGGAAGCCGCCGCCGATGATCTCCACCGGTCGTTCTATTCCGCTGTCGGCATACGCCTGCAGGAAGGGGATCAGCCGCTTCTCCGCGCTCATGCGCCCCACCCAGACCAGTGCGCCCGACGCGACCGGATCCGCGTGATCCGCGAGCAGGTCGTCGTCGATGCCGTTCCAGATGGATTCGACCCGCGGGGCGACCGCGTGCTGCTCGAGCCGGCGGGCGAAGTGCGTGGACGGCGCGGTGACGGCGGACGCCCCCTGCGCGAGCCCGCGAAGATACGCCCACCCGTCGGATCCGGCGCCCGACCCCGGAAGCATCGCCCGGCGCCAGGCGTTCAGCGCCGCGAGCACAATGCGCGGAAACGGCACGGTCGCCTCGATACCGACGTCGACGCGGTTGTGCATCGTGTGCACGACCGGAACCCGCGCGCGCTCCGCGAAGCGGTACCCGAGCACCGCGCCCCAATAGTCTCCCTGCACGTGCACCACGTCGGGGAGCCCGACGCCCTCGCCCATCACGCGTCGCGTCATGCCCGCGTCGACCGTGCGGTCGGCGCGCACACCGGGCCACACCGCCGAGTACTCCCAGTCGGGCGGCACCCCGATCGACGGAACCTCGACATATGTGTGTGCGCCCATATGCTGCTGATTCCAGCTGTGGCGTTCGGGCACCACCATCGTGGCCGTGTGCCCCGCGCGCTCGAGGTACTTGGCCTGCAGCCGCATCGCGACCTGTGCGCCGCCCGACGTCGCCGGGTGCTGATCCGCGAACATCACGACGTGCAGCGGGCGGGTCATGCCGGGAGTTCGCCGCCTCGGTACAGTGCCTCGAACGTGTCGAGCGTGCGGGTGATGTCGTGGTCGGCGACCATCTCCAGCGAGGCGCGCTGCATCGCGACGTAGGCGTCGCGGTCCGCCGTGAGCACATCGCGCAGGCGCTGCTCCAGCTCGTCGACGTTCGCGGGCTCGAACAGGTACCCGTTGCGCTCGTGGTCCACGAGGTGCGGCAAGGCGACCGCGTTCGCCGCGACGATCGGCAGGCCCGAGGCCATCGCCTCCATCGTGGCGATCGACTGCAGCTCGGCGATGGATGCGATCGCGAAGACCGTCGCGCGGGTGAGCGCCGCGCGCAGCTCCGCGTCGGACACGCGCCCGTGGAAGACGACGCGGTCGCGGATCCCCAATTCTTCGGCGAGCGCCTCGAGCGCGCCGCGCTGATCGCCGCCGCCGACGAGTTCGACGATCACGTCGTCGTCGAGGCGGGCCGCCGCGCGCAGCAGGTCGTCGATGCGCTTCTCGCTCGTGAGCCGGCCGACGAAGACGATGCGCCGATCGGTGCGCGGCTCGAGGTCGGCGGTGTACTGCGCCATATCGATTCCGCAGCTGATCGGGATGACGCCCGTGAGGTCGATCGTCTCCTCGAGGAATTCGGCCGCCCGGCGCGTCGGCGTGGTCACAGCGGCCGCCATGTCGAACGTGCGCCGCGCATCCGCCCAGGCGAGCTTCACGAGGATCTTGTTGCCCCACTCGGGCAGGCGGGTGAAGTCGAGGATGTTCTCGGCCATCGTGTGGTTCGTCGCGACGACCGGGATACCGCGCTTGCGCGCCTCGCGCGTGAGCCCGCGGCCGATCACGATGTGCGACTGGATGTGCACCACGTCGGGTCGCACGCTGTCGAGCACGCGGCGGGCGTAGTGCTTCGACCGCCACGGCCACACGAAGCGCAGCCAGTCGTGACCGGGCGCCTTCACCGACGGCAGCCGGTGCACGACGATGCCGGATCCCTCGATCGTCTCGAAGCGCGGCTCCTCCACGCGGTATCGGGTGTTCGGCGCGCTCACGTGCACCGCATGGCCGCGCTCGACCAGGCCCGCCGCCAGCCGCTCGGCGAACCGGGCAGCGCCGTTGATGTCGGGTGCGAAGGTGTCGCATCCCAGGAGAATCCGCAGGGGTCGTTGTTCGGCCACGCTACGACGCTACCCGCGCACGCCCCGCATCCCCATGCATTGCGCCCGAATTCGGGGGTTACCCAGAGACCTCAGTCCTGCTCGCGCCACCACGCGAGCAGGCGCGCCTCCGCCTCGTGCGCGCCGAGGGGCCCCTCGTCGAGGCGCAGCTCCAACAGGAACTTGTACGCCTTGCCGACCGCCGGCCCCGGCGCGATGTCGAGGATCCGCTGGATCTCGTTGCCGTCGAGATCCGGACGGATCGCATCGACCTCCTCCTGCTCGCGCAGCTGGGTGATGCGGTTCTCGATGTCGTCGTACGCCGCCGCGAGGCGGCGGGCCTTGCGCTTATTGCGAGTGGTGACGTCGGCTCGGGTGAGGATGTGCAGGCGCTCGAGCTCGGCGCCCGCGTCGCGCACGTAGCGGCGCACGGCCGAGTCGGTCCACGCGCCCTCCGCGTATCCGAAGAACCGCAGGTGCAGCTCGATGAGCTTCGTCACGGATCCGGTGGTCGCCGTGTCGAACTTCAGCGCCTGCAGGCGCTTCTTCGCCATGCGGGATCCGACGACGTCGTGGTGATGGAACGTGACCGCACCACCCTGCTCGAGCTTGCGCGTGCGCGGCTTGCCGATGTCGTGCAGCAGCGCCGCCATGCGCAGCGGAACATCCGGATCCGCGCCCGGATGCCGCTCCTTCTCGAGGTCGATGGCCTGGGTGAGCACGGTGAGCGAGTGCTCGTAGACGTCTTTGTGGTGATGGTGCTCGTCGACCTCGAGCCGCAGCGCCGCCACCTCGGGGAGGAACTCGTCGGCGAGCCCGGTGTCGACCATGACGCGGATGCCGCGCACCGGGTCATCCGTCTGCAGTGTGCGGATCAGCTCCGACTGGATGCGCTCCGCGCTCACGATCGACAGCGTGCCGCGCAGTTCCGCGATCGCGTCGCGCGTCGCCTCGTCGAGATCGAACCCGAGCTGCGCGGCGAAGCGCGCGGCGCGCAGCATGCGCAGCGGATCGTCGCCGAAGCTGACGGCCGCGTCGATCGGCGTGCGCAGGGATCCCGCGAGGAGATCCTCGACGCCGCCCGTCGGATCCACGAGCTGCACGCTCGGCACGCGCAGCGCCATGGCGTTGACCGTGAAGTCGCGGCGCGTGAGGTCGCCCTCGAGGCTGTCACCGAATTCGACGGCGGGCTTGCGGGTCGTGCCGTCGTAGGCGTCGGAGCGGTAGGTCGTGATCTCGACCTGCTCGCCGCGCACGCGTGCGCCGATCGTGCCGAACGCCCGCCCGATGTCCCACTGCGTCGACGAGATCGGCGTGACGATCCGCAGGATCTCGTCGGGCTGCGCGTCGGTCGTGAAGTCGAGGTCGTGCGTGTCGCGGCCGAGCAGCGCATCGCGCACGGGGCCGCCGACGACGGCGAGGTCGCGGCCGGCCTCGGCGAACGCGGCGGCGAGGGCGGCGACGACCGGAGAGTGCGCGAGGTCACCGAGGCGTGCGAGTCCGGCGGCCATGTTGAGCATGGTTCCAGGGTAGTGGGGCGGCTGGGGGCGAACCCGTGTCCCACCTGGTGCTGTTATTCGGGAGGCGAGTTCAGGCACCGAGCTGGACACGGTGACGACCGCAGTCATCACGATCACCGTCCACGCCGCCTCGTCGCCTGCCCCGCCGATGCACAACTACGGCAGCCCGCCCCGAAACCCGCACGGATTCGGCAGCCACAGGTCTTCGAGTGCCCACCTGCCGTAGTTGTGCATCGGGAGACGGGAGAATGGTGACGTGCTGAATCCGGACCCCGCCCTCTGCCGCGACCTCGCCGCCGACCTGGCCGACGCGTCGTTCCGCTCCGAGCCGCTGCGCGCCCGGTGGGGCGTCGAGGCCGACGACGCGATCGGGCGCACGCTGCGCACCCCGGCGCTGCGCGGGCTCGGCGACGCGACCGACCCGCAGGCCGTTCTCGCGCGGCTGCTGATCTTCGGCATCGCGCAGGCCGCGGAACACGTGGCGGCGGCGCTGCCGCGGCTCGGTGCCTCGGGCCTGGCCGCTCTGGGTCTCGTGCGGATCGAGGGCGATTCGGTCGTGCCGATCGCCATCGTGCGCCCGCAGTCCTTTCACGACGACCGCGGTCCGGGAGAGTGGATCGTCGCCGCCGACCTCGACGAGATCGCCACCGGCGGAGGCACGCTCGCCGAGGACCACGTGCTCGGCGTCGGCGGCGCCTCGCTGACCCTCGCGGGCCTGCAGCTGCCGACCGCGGCGGGCCGCGTGCTCGATCTCGGCACCGGATGCGGTGTGCAGGCCATGCGCGCACGGCGATACGCGGATCACGTCACGGCCACCGACATCTCGGACCGCGCGCTGGCGTTCACGCGCATGAACGCGGCGTTCGCGGGGGTCACCGGCATCGACGTGCGCCACGGATCCATGTTCGAGCCCGTTGCGGGCGAGAGGTTCGACCGCATCGTGTCGAATCCGCCGTTCGTGATCACGCCGCGCGTCACGGGCGTGCCCGCCTATGAGTACCGCGACGGCGGGCTCGTCGGAGATGCGCTCGTGCAGCAGGTCGTGGCGGGTGCGGGCGAGCACCTGGTCGTCGGCGGAACGGCGCAGTTCCTCGCGAACTGGGAGACGACAGGCGATGGCTCGGGCCTCGATCGCTTCCGTTCCTGGGTCGACGCGTCGCCCGTGCCGCTCGATGCCTGGGTGATCGAGCGCGAGAGTCTGAATCCGACCGAGTACGCCGAGATGTGGATCCGCGACGGCGGCACCGCCCCCGGATCCCCCGCCCACGATCGGCTGCTCGCCGCCTGGCTCGACGATTTCGCCTCCCGCGGCGTGACCGAGATCGGGTTCGGATACGTTCTGCTGCGACGCGCCATGAACGAGCCGACCCTCGCGCGCTACGAGCGGCTGCCGCAGCCGATCCCGTCGGAGGGCGCTCTCGGATCCCATCTGGCGGAAGCGCTGGCGGCGCACGACGCGCAGGTCGCGCTCGACGACGACGCGCTGCTCGAGCGGATCCTCGTGACCGCGCCCGACGTCACGGAGACGCGCCACTACCTGCCGGGGGCGGAGAATCCGACGGTCATCGAGCTGCGCCAGGGCGGCGGGTTCGGGCGGGCGGTTCAGGCGGATCCGGCCCTCGCCGGGCTCGTGGGAGCCTGCGACGGCGACCTCAGGGTCGGGCAGATCGTGGGCGCGCTCGCGCAGCTGCTGGAGGTCGACGAGTCCGCGCTTCGCGGATCCCTGCTCCCCGCCGTGCGCGGCCTCATCGACGACGCCTTCCTGCGGCTGTGATTCCGACCGTGTCCCAGTTCAGGACGGAATAACGCCCGGATCAGGCGTCGCGGAGCACGCCGTGCGACGGGGTGACCGTGAACTGGTGGGGCTCGACGAATCCGGCCCGGTCGAACGCGTCGGCCACCGCCGCCTTCGTGTCGTCGAGCTTGTCGACCTCGACGACGGCGATCGCGGCGCCGCCGAAGCCTCCGCCGGTCATGCGTGCGCCCACGGCGCCCGCGTCGAGCGCCGCCGACACGGCCGTGTCGAGCTCGGGAACGGAGATCTCGAAGTCGTCGCGCATCGACACATGCGAGGCCACGAGCAGCCCGCCGATCGCCCGGGGCCCCTCCGCCCGCAGCGTGTCGACGGTGTCGAGCACGCGCTGGTTCTCGGTGACGACGTGCGCGACGCGGCGGAAGGTGACGTCGTCGAGCAGCGTCTTGGCACGCTCGAGGTCGGCGACCGTGACATCGCGCAGCGCGCTCACGCCGAGCGTACGAGCACCCAACTCGCAGGATGCCCGCCTCTCGCCATAGCCGCCCGTCGAGTGCGAGTGCTTCACCTTCGTGTCGATCACGAGCACGCTCAGGTGCTCGCGCGCGAATCCGAGGTCGACGGGCTGCGTCTCGTACGAGCGGCAGTCGAGGAAGGTGGCGGCGTCGTACTCGCCCATGATCGACGAGACCTGGTCCATGATGCCGGTCGGAGCGCCGACGGCCTGGTTCTCGGCCGTGCGACCGATCTTCGCCATGTCGAGAAGCGACAGATCGAGGCTCCACAGCTCGTCGAGCGCGGCCGCCGTGGCGCCCTCGATCGCAGCCGACGATGACAGGCCGGCGCCGATCGGCACGTCCGACGCGATCGCGATGTCGACGCCCGTGACGGCTGAGTTCGGCACGCGCGCCAGCGCCGCCCAGGCGACGCCGAGCGGGTACGCGGCCCATTCCGGCACGGATCCGGCCTGCACGGCCTCGCCGGCAGCGCCGCCGAACAGCGCCGACAGCTCGACGATCGCGACCTCGACGGGGTTCGGATCGAATGTCGAGGCCACGCGGATGATGCCGTCGTCGCGCCGCCCGACCGCCGCATACGTGCGGTGCTCGATCGCGAAGGGCAGTACGAAGCCCTCGTTGTAGTCGGTGTGCTCGCCGATGAGATTGGCGCGGCCCGGGGCCGACCAGATGCTGTCGGGCGATGCCCCCGTGAGCTCGGAGAAGAGGCTCGCGGCGACCTGTGCGGTGGGGTTCATACAGTCACCTCGCTGATCGCGGCGCGAAGCCGTTCGGCACTGGTCTCCGGGGGGATCTCGGCGGCCCATGCGCCCATCGCCGCCTCGGATCCCGCCAGGAACTTGAGCTTGTCGGCGCCGCGGCGCGGCGACGTGAGCTGCAGATGCATGCGCACCGTGTCGCGCCCGACGTTCACGGGCGCCTGATGCCAGGCGGCGATGTACGGCGTGGGCGTGTCGTAGAGGTTGTCGACCCCGCGCAGGATGCGCAGGTAGACGCTCGCGAGCTCGTCGCGCTCGTCGCCCGTGAGCTCGGTGAAGTCGGCGGCATGGCGGCGCGGCGCGAGATGCACCTCGACCGGCCAGCGCGCGGCGAAGGGCACGTAGGCCAGCCAGTGCTCGGCCTCGAGCACGACGCGCGGGCCCGCCTGCTCGAAGTCGATGATGCGCGCGAAGAGATCGGCGCCCTCGCGCTCGATCTGCTGCAGCGTGCTCGTCGTGCGCGGGGTGACGTACGGGTACGAGTAGATCTGCCCGTGCGGGTGATGCAGCGTCACGCCGATCTGCTCGCCGCGGTTCTCGAACGGGAACACCTGCTGCACGCCGGGGAGCGCGGACAGCGCGGCCGTGCGGTCGGCCCACGCCTCGATCACGGTGCGGGCGCGCGTGACGCTCTGCGTGCCGAAGCTTCCGGTGCCCTCGGGGCTGAAGCAGACGACCTCGCAGCGACCGACCGCCGTGCGTGAGCGCCCGAGGCCCGGCGCCGTCAGGTCGTCCATGCCGCTCGGCGCGTTCGCGCCCGCGGGCACGTCGTCGGTCGCCTGCGCGAGCGCCGGGCCGAGCGCGGGCGACTTGTTCTCGAAGACCGCCACGTCGTACAGGCTCGGCACCTCAGACGGGTTGGTCGCGCTCTGCGGCGCCAGCGGATCCAGCTCGGCCGGCGGCAGCATCGCGCGGTTCTGCCGATTGGCCGCCACCGTGATCCAGTCGCCCGTCAGCACGTCGCGGCGCATCTCGGCCGTCTCGGGGCGCGGGGCGAGATCGCGCTCGTCGGCGCGCCGTTCGGCGGGGAGCGTCGTGTTCGGATCGTCGAAGTAGATCAGCTCGCGGCCATCAGCGAGGCGCGAGGCGCGCTTGACGACGCCGCCCATGAGCTCGACCGCAGAATCGGTGGAGTGGTCTACCGCAGAATGGGGCATTCACTGGCTTTCTTCACGCGAGAACGGGGGTTCGTGAGTACAGAGTTCCATCCTATCGAGCGCGCGTGCATCGCCTGCGAGGCGCGAACCGCGCAGTCGAATCGTTATCGGTTGCCGGCCTGTCCAGGCGTGCGACCGTAGAATCACAATCGGCCGCCCTGTTCGCGGCCATCGTTCTATGGACTCTCAGATGATCTCCCCGCCGCGCGGCTGGTCGCGTCTCCGCGCCGCCGCGATCGCCGCCGTGTGCGCGGCGATCGTCGCATGCGGATCCGCGGTGCCGGCCGCCGCCGCCGAGCCGCAGCGCGTTCCCACGACGGTGGCGGCCGTCGAGGAGCAGGACGCGCAGGCCCCGCCGCTGGCACTCGCCCTCGGAGACCACGGGGTCGCAACCGGATCCTCGTTCACGGCCGAGATCGAGATCGCCAACACGACGGACGCGGTCTTCCGCGCTTCGGACGTGCGCGTCTCGATCGGCGACCCGCTCGCAGACGACGACGCCGTCGAGGCATGGCTGAGCGGAAGCGGCGGCACGGCTCGCACCGAGCTCGCCTCGATCGGCGTCGAGGAGATCGCGCCCGGCGGTACGGCGGCGGTGTCCGAACCGCTGTCCGTCGAAGGCATGTCGCCCGGCGTATATCCGGTCTCCGCTGTATACGCCGGAGCGACTGCATCCGTCACGGCCCGAGACATCGTGATCGTCACGGGAGGGGCCGAGAGTCCCGTCTCGCTGGTGGTGCCCATCACCGGGCCGGTCGCCGTGGCGGGCCTGTACTCGACCTCGACCCTCGGAACCCTGACAGGCGACGACGGTCTGCTCACGGCACAGCTCGATGCGGTCGACGGCACCGACGCGATCCTGGCGATCGACCCGGCGATTCCGGCGTCGATCCGCGCGCTCGGCTCCGCGGCGCCGGCCACCGCGCGCGCGTGGCTCGAACGCCTCATGGCGCTCGACAACGACCGCTTCGCCCTGCAGTTCGCCGACGCCGATGTGTCGCCGCAGATCGCCGCCGGGCTCGACGCCCCGCTCGAACCGACCCATCTGGGATTCGCGCTCGACCCGGCCACGATCGATGCGGCCGACGAGCCGATCACCCTCTCGTCGCTCATGCGCATCGGAGAGGGCCGGTCGCCGCAGCTGTTCTGGCCGTCGCCGGGATCGGCCTCGGATGAGACCGTGTCGGCGCTCGTCGGCGACTCCGCTGCGAGCGTGCTCGTGCCCGCATCGACCACGGCGAACGGATCCGCGGTGCTCGGCGACGACGCGCTCGCGTACGACGACGCGCTGTCGCACGCCCTTCTCGATGCGGCGCGGCTGAGTGACGCGGCAGAGCGCGAGCGGGCGCTGACGGTCGCGACCGCCGAGATCTGGCTCGCGGCGTCGCAGAGCGATCAGCCGCTCCTCCTCGCGCTCGACCGCATGGGTTCCGACGACCTCACCACCGACGATGCGGGCACCGAGATCGTCGACGGCGAGCTCGACCTGTCGGCGGAGGGCCTCCGCGATGCGGTCGCCGCAGCGCTGACGAGCCCGGCGCTTTCGCCGGTCGGGCTCGACGAGGTGCTGTCGGCCGGCTCCGGCCACGTCGGCGTCACCGCGACGAACGAGGACACCGCGCGCAAGCAGGCGGTTCTCGACTATCTGACGGCGGAGCCCGGGCTCGAGCACATCGCGACCGCGCTGACGACGCCCGATCACTTCCTCGGCCAGGTGCGCGCCGAGCTGCAGCGCCTGCTCTCGGTGTCGTGGGCTTCGAACCCCGACGGCTGGCTGACGCGGGCGGAGAACTTCGTCGAGCTGAACGCAGACCGCGCGGTCGCGATCGACATCCAGCAGATCCAGCAGCCCGTGCAGCTGCTGAGCGCCGAGGCGCCGATGCCCGTCTGGATCCGCAACGACCTCCCGTACGAGGCGAAGGTCACCGTCATCGCGGTCCCCGACGACCCGCGCCTGTCGATCGACCGCCGCACCGAGATCGTCGCGAATCCCGACAGCATCACGCGCGCCACGATTCCGATCGAGGCCCGCGTGGGCAGCGGCGACGTCACGGTGCATTACACGCTGCAGTCCGCGACGGGCGAGCGGATCGGACCGACGCGCGACGTCGACGTCACGGTGCGCGCCGACTGGGAGCGGATCGCTGTGATCGCTCTCGCAGTGATCGTTGCGGCTCTCATCGGGTTCGGCCTCTACCGTCAGATCCGGCGCCGCCGGCGCGAGAACGAATCCGCGCATTCCGACAGCGGCATACGAGATGAGGGCGCATGAGCCTCGGCCGTTCCAGTGCCATGATCGCGGCGGGAACGCTGGCATCCCGGGTGACCGGGCTGCTGCGCAGTCTCGTGCTCGTGACGACCCTCGGTGCGACGGGGCATGCAGCCGACGCCTTCACGACGGCGAATCAGCTGCCGAACTACGTTTTCCAGGTGATCTCGACGGGTGTGCTCACAGCCGTGCTCGTGCCCCAGATCGTCAAATGGTCGCAGGCCGACGACGGCGGCCAGCGACTGATCTCGAAGCTGTTCACTCTCGGCACCGTGGTACTGCTCGCGGTGACGGCCGTTTCGATGGTCGCGGCCCCGCTCCTCGTATCTGCGTTCTCCGACTTTCCGGAGCCCGCGCAGTACGACCTCGCGGTGGCATTCGCTTACTGGTGCCTGCCCCAGGTGTTCTTCTACGGCATGTTCGCGCTCATCGGCGAGACGCTCAACGCGCGCCGCGTTTTCGCGCCCTACGCGTGGGCGCCCATCACGAACAACATCGTCTCGATCGCCGGCTTCTGCCTGTTCATGTGGTTGTTCGGCTCGGAGCAGAACGCCATCGAGGGATGGGACCCGCTGAAGATCGCTGTCATCGCGGGCACGGCCACGCTCGGCATCCTCTCGCAGACCGTGACGCTGGCGATCTTCTGGCGCAAGACGGGCCTGAAGATCCGGCCCGATTTCGGGTGGCGCGGCATCGGCCTCGGCGAGATCAAGAATCTCGCCGGCTGGAGCGTCGGAATGCTTCTCGTCGGCCTCGTGGTCTCTTCGGTGCAGCAGCACGTGATCACAACTGCCTCAGGAGACGACGCCTCGAGCACAATCTGGTTCAACTCGTGGCTCGTCTTCATGCTCCCGTACTCGCTCATCGTCATGAGCATCGGCACGCCCTACTTCACGCAGCTCAGCGAGCACGCCGCCGCGGGTCGGCATGAGGATGTGCGATCCGACATCGGGCAGTCGATGCGGGTGCTCGGCTTACTCGTCGTCATCGCCTCGGCGACCGTGCTGGCCGCCGCGATCCCGCTCGCACGCGTCTTCGCGAACTCGCCTGCTACCGCGGGCGCGATGTCGCCCGTGCTCTCCGCATTCGTCGCGGCGCTCGTGCCGATGGCGGCCCTGTTCATCCTGCAGCGCACGTTCTACGCGTACGGCGACACGCGCACGCCGTTCTTCTTCACGGTCTTCCAGGCCGTGCTCGCGATCTGCGGAGCCCTCGTCGCGCGCGCGCTGCTCGACACCGAGCTGCTGACCGCGGGCGTCGCCCTCGCACAGTCGATCTCCAGCGCGCTGCAGCTCGTCGTCGCCTGGGTGCTGCTGCGCCGCAGGATCGGGTCGCTCGGATTCGCCCGCACCGCGATCTCGTACGTGCGCTTCATCATCGCGGCGATCCCCGCGGGCGCGGTCGGCTACGGGATCTACGTTCTCGCGGGCGGAATCGATGGGTGGATGACCGCTTCGAAGCTCGCGGGATTCGGCGGGTGCCTCGTGATCGGCGCGGTCGCCGTCGTGATCTACGCCGTCGCCCTCGCGGTGCTCCGCTCCCCCGAGCTGAAGGCCTTCACCGGCCAGATCCGCCGCCGCCTCAAGCGCGCCTGACCGGCTACGCCGCCGTCACGAGCGACTCGAACAGCACCGGATGCGCGAACGCCTCGCCGCGCGCGATGCGGTCGAGCTCGGCGACCTGCTGGTCGATCATGCGGTTCACCTCGGTTCCCACGGATCCGGCGATGTGCGGCGTGAGCAGCACGTTCGGGTGCGCGTAGAGCGGGTGGTCGGCCGGCAGCGCCCACGGCACGGTGACGTCGAGGATCGCGTAGAGGTCGTCGCGCTGCACGCGCGCGGTCAGCGCGTCCTGGTCGATGACGTCGCCGCGCGAGGTGTTGATCAGCGCCGACCCGGCCGGCATCCGATCGATCATCTCGGCCGAGATGAGGCCGCGCGTCGAGGGCAGCGACGGCGCATGCACCGACACCACGTCGCTCGTCGCGCACAGCTCCTCGAGCGTCACGGCGCGCGCCCCGAGCTCGGCGACCTCGTCGGCCGAGAGCGTGGGGTCGAACAGCACCACCTCGAGGTCGAAGGGCTGCAGAAGCGCGACGACGCGGCGGCCGATGCGCGAGGCGCCGACGATGCCGACGCGGCGACGATAACCGCCGATCACGCCGAGTCCGGCCTGATCGATCAGCTCGCGCCGCTCACGGTAGTCGCGTGCGATGCGCAGCACCCGTTTGTTGGCGAAGATGATGGCCGCGAGCGTGAACTCCGCCACGGGCACCGCGTTCGCGTCGACCGCCGAGCTCACCTCGATCCCGCGTTCCCATACGGCATCGTCGAGGTTCTCCTTCACCGACCCGGCCACGTGCAGAATCGCCTTCAGCCGCGGTGCGGCGTCGAGCACGGCCGCGTCGACGCGCGGCGTGCGCCAGCCCGTCACGAGCACCTCCGCCTCGGCGAGCATCGCGCGCGATGAGGCCGAATCGAATTCGTCGACGGTGCCGAGCAGGTCGCCGTGGGCGGCGAGCTGTCGAGCGAGGTGGTCTTCGGAGGCGGCCGTGAAGGCGCCGGATCCGACGGCGCTCAGCACGCGCGGAAGCGTAGTCATGGGGGTCCTCACGAGGAGACGGGTCGCAGTGCGGGCCGCAGCGCATAGCGCGCGCCCGCCCACACGACGTAGAGACAGGCGGCGGACGTGAGGCCGATGCCGAGCGCGGGCGCCTCGACGATCACGGCGGCCTGCACGCCGAGCGCGGCGAACGAGACGAGGGTGAACGGCCAGCGGCGCACGGCGATGACGGCCGAGACCTTCAGCACGTCGACGAGGCGGGCGCGCGGATCCTCGGTGATCGCCACGAGCCCCACGACGCCGCAGGCGACGGCGAGCGCCGCGATCACGACGAGCAGCGGGGCGAAGACGGCGCCGATGCCGGTCGGGGCGAGCACGACCACGTCGGCGACGGCGACCACGACGATCACCACGACGATCGCGGACAGCGCGAGCGAGCGGCGCCATGTCGACGCGAGCCAGCGGAAGAAGGTGCGCAGCACCGAGGCCTCGCCGTCGGCATGCGCGCGGAACGTGCCGAACGCGGCTGCGACCCCCATGCCGGCCGGAATCGCGGCGACCGCCAGCAGCGGCCACGACAGCGACGGATCCGTCGTGACGAGCAGCGCGATCAGGGGCAGGGCCACGACCGCGAGCGACAGGTTCACGCCGAGCGCGAGGTGCACGACGCCGAAGAGCGTCGAGTACACGCTGTGCGGGATGCGCTTCACGGTCAGCCCTTCAGCCCGCTCGTCGCGACGCCCTCGACGAAGAACCGCTGGCCGAGCAGGAAGATGATCGCGATCGGCACGACCGAGATCGTCAGGCCCGCGAACAGCACGCCGTAGTCGGTGTCGTAGAGGCTCGAGACGAAGTTCTTGAGGCCGAGCTGCAGCGTCCACAGGCTCGGGTCGCGCAGGTAGATGAGCGGCCCGAGGTAGTCGTTCCACGTGTTCACGAACGTCAGCAGCGACAGGCTCGCGATCGCGGGCACCGACAGCGGCATCATGATGCGCCACCAGATGCCGTACTCGCTGAGGCCATCGAGGCGCGCGGCCTCCGAGAGCTCCTCGGGCACCGTCTCGTAGAACTGCTTCATGAGGAACACGCCGAAGGCGCCGAACGCCTGCAGCAGCATGATCGACCACAGCGTGTTCGCCAGGCCCGCGTTCGACAGCAGGATGAACTGCGGAATCATGTACGACTGCCACGGCACCGCGATCGTCGCCACATACAGCAGGAAGAGCGCGTTGCGGCCGGGGAACGTGATGCGCGAGAAGCCGTAGGCGGCGAAGGATCCCGTGATCACCTGCAGAGCGGTCACGGCGACCGAGAGCACGAGCGAGTTGCGGATCCACACGCCGATGTCGCTGCGGGCCCAGATATCGACGTAGTTCTCCCACACGAACACCTCGGGCAGCCAGCGCACCGGAACCGAGAACACCGAGTTGGCGTCCTTGAGCGAGCTCATGACCATCCAGAAGAACGGGGTGAGCATCGCGGCCGCGGCGACGATCAGCACGATGTAGAGGATCGTGCGGCCGACCGCGCGGGATCCGGATCCGGCCGGCCGAGGGCGGGCGTTCGGATCGAGGGACGTCCGTGCGCGTCGCGGCGCCGGGGCGACCAGGTTCATCGTCTCGCTCATCGTGCGCTCTTCCTCTGGTTCCACATGAACTGCACGACCGTGACGATGATGCACAGGAAGAACAGCACCACCGATGCGGCCGAGGCGTATCCGAAGTCGTTCTCCTCGAAGCCCTTGCGGTAGATGAACTGGCTGATCACGGTCGTCGACTGCCCCGGTCCGCCATCGGTCAGCACGAGGATCAGGTCGAAGATCTTCAGCGAGTTGATCGTCAGCATCACCGTGACGAAGAACATCGTGGGCCGCAGTCCGGGAAGGGTCACGTTGAGGAAGCGCTGGAACACGTTCGCGCCGTCCATGCGGGCCGCCTCGTGCAGTTCTCGCGGCACCGTCTGCAGCGCCGCGAGGAAGAGCACCATGTAGTAGCCCATGTCCTTCCAGGTGCTGATGATCACGACCGCCGGCATCGACCAGTTCGTGTCGGTGAGCCAGCCGGGCGGGTTCGAGATGCCGACGAAGCGCAGCATCTCGTTGATGGGGCCGTAGTCGGGGCTGAACAGCAGGTTCCACACGAGCGCGATCGCGACGATCGACGTGATGTACGGGAAGAACGCGGCCGTGCGGAAGAACGCGACGCCGCGGATCTTGTTGTTCAGCAGCAGCGCGAGCGACAGCGACACGATGATCGTGAGCGGGATGTGCAGCGCCGAGTAATAGATCGTGTTCACGAACGCCGTGCGGAAGCTGCCGTCGGCGGCGAGGCGCGTGAAGTTGTCGAACCCGATGAACTGGGAGGTTCCGAAGATGTTCCAGTTCGTGAGCGACATGTAGAACAGCACGATCACGGGCACGAGCGTGAGCGTGGCGAAGCCGAGGAAGTTCGGCAGGATGAAGCTCCACCCGAGCAGGGTGTTGCGCGTGCGAAGACGGGATCGCCGGCGCGGTGCGCGCTGCGGCGTCGCGGTAGTGGTCATGGTGCTCCTCGGAAGGGGGACCCGGGCCCCTTGCGGGGCCCGGGAGAGGCGATCAGTCGAGACCGACCTCATTGGCGACGCGCTCCTCGGCGTCCGAGATCGCGTCGTCGACGCCCTCGGATCCGGAGAGGATCGCCGAGTGCATGTCGTCCAGGATGTTCTGCACGGCGGCGGTCTTGCTCGACGTCGGGTTCTCGGCACGCGTCTCGTGCGTCTGCACCGCGAACGTCGACAGCTCGTCCTGCGGCGCGCCCTCGACCGAGAAGTACGCCTCGATGACGGGGTCGCTGAGCAGCGCCGGCGTGATGCCGATCTCGGCGAGCGCCGTTGCGGCCTCCTCGCTCGCGGTGAAGGCGAGGAAGTCCTTGGCCGCGTCGACCTTCTCCTCGTTGATGTTGGCGTTGATGCCGAAGCCGGTCGGGTCGCCGAACGTGACCGGGGTGGCGTCGGTTCCGGTCGTCGAGTCGTCGAGCTGCGGGATCGGTGCGATGCCCCACTCGAAGTCGTCGGCCTCGCCGGCCTCCTGCTGGGCGATCAGCGTCGCGACGAACCACGTGCCCATCGGCAGCATCGCGGCCTTCTGCTTGCCGAACTCGCCCTGGTAGGTGAGCTGGTTCGCGGTGACCGTGTTGAACGACTCCTGCGCGCCGGCCTCCTGCAGTGCGAGCACGCGCTCGTAGTAGGGCGCCATGTAGTCGTAGTCGCCCGCGAAGATGTCGGCGTCGTTCTGCGCGTTGGCGAAGCCCTGCAGCGTCGACTGCCAGCTGTGCTCGTAGGCGCCCTTGGCACCGTCGAGCGACGACGTCAGCTCTTCGGCCGCAGCGTCGTAGTCGTCCCACGTCCACGAGCCGTCGGGGATGTCGACGCCGGCCTCGTCGAACAGCGCCTTGTTGTAGTAGAGCACCCACGAGTCCTGGCGGTAGGGCACCGCGTAGGTCGTGCCGTCGACCACGTACGACTCCGCGCCGCCGATGTCGTCGGGAAGTGCGACGTCCGAGACGTCGAGCAGCTGGCCGCCCTCCTGGAAGGTCGTGACGAATTTCACTTCCTTCTGCGTGATGATGTCGGGGCCCTTGCCGGCCGCGAGGTCGGCGGTGACGAGCGTGTTGTACTCGGCCGGGTCGTAGTCGACGATCTTGACGGTCACGTCGGGGTTCTTCTCGCTGTACGCGTCGGCGAGCAGCTGGAACTCGGGCGTCGTCTCGACGCTCCAGCCCGACATCGTCAGGGTGAGGGATCCGTCTTCTGCGACGCCGTCGTCGGACGAACCGCCCGATGAACAGCCCGCGAGGGCGAGGGCGCCGACGGCGATGCCGGCGGTCGCGATGATGGTGCGTTTCATGAGGATGCTGCTCCTTCGCTGCAAGGGTGGGGGTGATTCAGGGGATGAGAGGGAGGGGTGCCGTCGTGGTCGCGCCGTCGGGCCAGGTGACGGTCGCCGTCTGCTCGCCGATCTCGACGCGTGCGTCGGCGGGCGTGCCGGTGGTCAGCACGATCTCGACCGCCTGCCAGCGGCCGTCGGCCACCGGCGCCTCGACGATCGGCACGCCGGCCGACTTGCCGAGCGGGCTCGCGTCGGCACGGCGCTCGACGCGGGGCTCCGCGGTGAAGCCGAGCGCACGGATCCGGCTGGTGAGCCCGTTCGCCGTCGCGAGGGATCCGTCTGCGTCGACGCGTGTGCCGGCGACGGGCCAGCCGCCCCAGCGGATCCGCGTGCCGGCCGGTGCGCCGTCGACGCGGGCGAGTCGGATCTCGTGGGTTCCGCGGGCGATCGAGCACGCGATCACGCGCGCGACGACGACCGCGTCGCCCGCCAGGCCGGATCCGTGCCGGACCTGATCCTCGTCGAACGCGATCGTGTGGGCGCGCCAGGCGGATGATCCGGTGGCGGCGTCGCCGATCGTGTCGACGCCGATGAGCTCCATCGCCGCACGGTGCGTCGCGCGCCCGTCCGGACCGATGAGCGCGATCGACTGCTCGAGCGGTTCGCGCCAGCCGCGCTCGTCGAGCAGCGGGCTCGTCGCCGTCGAGTAGGCGATGCGCGCGTACAGCGGAGAGTCCGCGACGAGCGATCCGGCGGCCGCGTGGTCGGTGCCGTGGTTCGCGATGCGCACGATGCCGTCGGCCGATGTCACGGCCCACCCGGGCGCCGCGATCGCGCGGGCGAAATCTCCGCGCTCCGCGGGCAGCGGCTCCGCCTCGGCCTGCCACACGGGGTGGTCGGCGGGCAGAGCGAGACCGAGCAGCCCCTTCGTCGCCCAGTACGGCGATCCGGGGCCCGAGTACGACTGGGCGAGCGGGCGCCACTCGCCGTGCCAGCCCATCGAGAGCACGCCATCGCGCAGCGCTCCGTTGTCGTCGAAGTGGGTCACGATGCGGTTCGCGGCGCGGCGCAGCGCACCGGCTGAGACCGACGGCACGCCGGCGAGCGCGCCCACCCAGAACGGCGCCGCCGCGGCGAAGCGGTAGATGAGACTGCGGCCCTGGATGAGCGGGGAGCCATCGGCGCCGACGAGGTGGATCGCGTCCTGCAGGTAGCGGTCGAGGGCCGCGACATCGCGTGCGGTGCGGCCCGCCGCGAGCTCCTCGGCGCCCGCCATGCGCGCCCAGAGCACCGGGTACAGGTGCAGCGCCCAGCCGACGTAGTGGTCGTAGCTGCGCTCATCGCCGTCCGACATCCAGCCGCCCTCCCGGGCGAACGAGTCGTGCAGCGCGAGGTCGGCCGCGACGTCGTCGGGCGACCACGGGCCGCCGACCGAGCGCAGGAAGGTCTGCACGACGAGCCGGAACCACAGCCAGTTCGTGCGCGGGTAGGTGTCGT
Organism: Candidatus Microbacterium stercoravium; assembly: GCA_019117025.1. Taxonomy (GTDB): domain Bacteria; phylum Actinomycetota; class Actinomycetes; order Actinomycetales; family Microbacteriaceae; genus Microbacterium; species Microbacterium stercoravium. Next base: position 19,556 of record DXAM01000023.1, read on the forward strand.
CGCCGACGGCGGGCGCGAGGTAGTCGATCACGCGCTGCTGCGTGAGCGCGTCGAGGCGGTCCCAGATCCAGGGGCGCGTCATGTCGAGGATGAGCGCGAGCGACGCCGCCTCGACCTTCGCCTGGTCGTGCTCGTCGAGCCGCACCCAGCGGTCCGGGGCGTCGGGGTCGACGCCCGTGCGGATGCCCTGCGAGAAGAACTCGATGAGGTGATCGACGCCGATGCCCCGCTCGCCCGCGATGCGGAAGCCCGCGAGCAGGAACGTGCGCGCGAAGCCCTCGAGCCCGTCGACGTCGTGGCCGTAGCCGCCTTCGGCTCCGGGCGGAGTGATGCGCCCGCGGCCCGAGGATGCGTGCGCCATGGCGCCGGCCAGCACGCGATCGGCGAACGCCGCCCAGTCGGCGCGCGTCCAGTCGGCGGGTGCAGGCATCACGAGACTCCTCTTCGAATTCGCTGTCATCCAGGATCGTAGCAATCAGAATCGTTCGGACAAACACTTTTTTGTTCTCTCGTGATCACTTATGATCGATTATATGACGGACGCTCGACGGCCCCTCACCCATGCCCTCGCGGCGCTCGCTCACGCAGAGCCCGCGGAACTGCCGGCCGCGCTCGCCGCGCGCCTGACCGGCGGCCTCCCGCCCGTGCGGCTGCAGGAGGCGGATCCGGTGACGATCGCCGCGTTCCGCGCGCGGGCCGAGGCGGAGATCGACGCGCCGTGGCCGCACCCGCGCGCCCGCGACGCCGCACGATTCCACCTCGACGGCAACCGCACCGCCTGGGAGAAACCGGCGTTCGCCCGGCAGCACCGTCTCACGCGCGTCGCCGTGCTCGCGGCCGCGACCGGCGAGGAGCGCTTCATCGACGAGACGCTCGACGGCGCGATCATGCTGTGCGAGCAGTCATCGTGGTGCTGGCCCGCGCACGACGACACCCGCGCACGGCACGGATCCGTTCTCGCGACGGTCACGGATCCGTATGTCGATCTCGGTGCGGGCGAGGCCGTCGGGCAGCTCGCGTGGCTCGATCACATCGCGGGCGACCTCGTGGAGTCGCGCTATCCCGGCTTCCGGGCCCGCCTGGCCCATGAAGCGACGACGCGCGTGCTCGATCCGTTCCTCGCCCGGCGCGACTGGAGGTGGATCGACTTCGAGGGCCGCGTGAACAACTGGAACCCGTGGATCCACGGCAATGTGATCGCGGCCGCCCTGCAGTTCCTGACGGGCAGCGACCGCGCCCGCACCGTCTCGCTCGCGATCGAGGGCATGGACGTCTACGTCGCCTCCCTCCCGGCCGACGGCGCGATCGACGAGGGCTACGCCTACTGGTGGAACGGAGCCTGCCGGCTCGTCGAGGCGCTCGACCTCGTGGCGCACGCGACCGGGCTCGACGCGACCGGCGAGATCCCCGCAGTGCGCGAGACGATCGCGTTCCCCCACCGCATGCACCTCGGCGGCGAGTGGTTCGTGAACGCCGCCGACGGGCAGGCGCGCCAGCGGGATCCTCAGCCGTGGCACGCGCTGCACCGCGCCGCCCGTCGCATCGGCGACGACACGGCAGCCGGGTTCGCGGCGCTGCATCGGGATCCGTCGGCCAGCGCCGTCGCGGAGGCCGAGGGCCTCGGCCGCGTCGTGCGCGGGATCACCGACCCCGACTGGCTCGCGGCGGGACCGGGCGCAGACCCGCTCCCGGCACGCACCTGGCTGCCGTCGACCGAGATGCTGATCGTGCGCGACCGCGACGGATCCGCTGCGGGCCTGACGTTCGCCGCGAAGGGCGGGCACAACGACGAGAGCCACAACCACAACGACGTCGGATCGGTCATCGTCGCCTCCGACGGCGTGCCCGTCGTCATCGATGCGGGCCGCCCCACCTACGACGCGCGCACGTTCGGGCCGGACCGCTACGACCTCTGGCCCATGCAGAGCGAGTGGCACAGCGTGCCGTTCGTGCGCGGCTCGGGGCAGCCCGCGGGCGAGCGCTCCGCCGCGCGCGATGTCACCGTTGGCGAGCGCCGCATCTCGCTCGACCTCGCGGGCGCCTACGACGTGCCGGCACTGGCCGAATGGCGCCGCACCGTCTCGCTCGACGACGGAGACGTCGTGATCGACGACGCATGGCGGCTGGAGGAGAGCGGCGATGAGCCGACCGAGATCCGCCTGATGCTCGCCGGCGACGTCTCGCTCGGCGACGGACGTGCGAGCGTCGACCCGCTGGACGGCGCCCCGCCCGTCACCCTCACCTGGAATGCGCAGGCGCCCGCGACGCTGACGACCAGGCCGCTCGAGGATCCGATGCTGTCGCACGTGTGGGGCGATCGCCTCACGCGGCTGTCGATCGACGTGTCGGGGCTCGACGAGCTGAGCGTGCGGGTGCGCCACAATGAACCGATGAAGGATCAACGATGACCGACCAGAGCAGCCCGCTCGCCGCCTCGCGGCGAGACCTCATCATCGATGCGCTCGCCCGCACCGGATCCGTGCGCATCTCCCAGTTGCAGGAGGAGCTCGGCGTCACGCCCGTGACGCTGCGCCGCGACCTCAAGCTGCTCGAGCAGCAGGGACTGCTGGTGCGCGTGCACGGCGGCGCGATTCCGCCGGCGGGCGGGATGCCGGCGCGGTCGAATGCCACCGCCGCGGCCACGATCGGGGTGCTCGTGCCGTCGCTCGACTTCTACTGGCCGATGATCGTGCGGTCGATCGAGACGGCCGCCGCGAGCCGCGGAATGTCGGTGCTGCTGCGCGGTACGTCGTACGAGCTGCAGGACGAGCGACCGGCGCTGCGGCGCATGCTCGAGCAGACCGATCTCGCGGGCCTCATCGTCGCCCTGAACACCGACACCGAGTTCGCGCCCGACGTCGTCGACTGGCTCGTCGCGAGCGGCGTGCCCTTCGTGCTGGCCGAGCGCGACGCCGTTCGGCGCCCGGACGGCGAGCCGGTGGAATCGGTGACCACCGACCATGCGCTCGGCGCCGTGCTGGCCGCCCGCCACCTCGCGCAGCTCGGCCACCGCAAGGTGGGGCTGCTGATCTCGCGCAACTCTCCGACCTCGCGCAAGGTCATCGCCGGCTGGACCGCCGCCTGCCGTGAGCTCGGGCTCACGCCGGCCGAGCACGTCGAGCGCGTGCTGCCCGACCGCGGGGATCCGGGCTTCTCGAAGACGGTCCACGGCGTGCTCGATGCGGTGCTGAAAGCCGGGGTGACGGCGCTGCTGGTGCACTCCGACCGCGAGGCGATGGCCATCGTCGACCTCGCCTTGGCGCGCGGCCTCTCGGTGCCCGAGGATCTGTCGGTCATCGCGTACGACGACGAGGTCGCCGAGCTGTTCACGCCCGCGCTCACGGCCGTCGCCCCGCAGCGCGGCGATATCGGCCGCACGGCGCTGGATCTGCTGCTGGCCCGCATCGCGGATCCGGATCGCGCCACGCATCGTGTTGTGGTCAGCCCGGCGCTGCACGTGCGCGACTCGACGGCCCGACCGGCGTAGCCGCCCGGCCGGGCCCCGAGCGCTATGCCCGGCGCACGGCGACGCCGCGGGCCGGCAGGATCGCCGATCCGCAGAGGTAGTCGCCCTCGCCGAGGTCGACCTCGTCGTCGGTGCGGTTGATGAGGAACTCGAACCGGCCGTTCGCGCCCTCGCGCACCACGAGCTCGACCGATCCGCGGATCGCCTCCGGCAGTTCCGACGCGACCCCCGCGCCGTCGAGCAGCGTCGGCAGCAGAGCGCCGATCCCCTCGACGCCCAGGCGCGTCGACACGTACGCGGCGGATCCGGATCCCACGGGCCGGCGGGTGACCGCCGCGTCGAGCTCCTCCTCGCCCTCGTATCGCACGAGCACCTCGACGTCGGGCGCCGTGACGTCGACGGGTTCGCTCCACAGCGTTCCGGTCGTGCCGTTCGAGAGGGCGACCTGCTCGCCCTCCCACAGCGGCCGGAACTCCTCGACCCGCACGCCGAGCAGGTCGCGGAATGCGCCCGGATATCCGCCGAGCCAGATGTGGTCGTTCTCGTCGACGATTCCCGAGAAGTAGGTCGTCACAAGGTGTCCGCCGCCCTCGACGTACCGCTCGAGCGACTCTCTGAGCGCCGTGGGCGCGCTGTACAGCACGGGGGCGATCGCCAGCCGGTAGCCGTCGAGCGGGGTGTCGGCCGGCACGACATCGACGCGGATGCCGGCGTTCGTGAGCGCCGTCCACCAGTCGAACGCCTCGCGGCGGTAGCGCAGCTTCTCGGTCGGGTGCGAGTCGAGCTCGGACGCGCGCCACGATTCCCAGTCGAACACGATCGCGACGTCGGCCCGGGCGCGGTCGGATCCGACGACGTCGCCGAGATCCTGCAGGATGCCGCCGAGCTTCACGACGTCGCGGAACACCCGCGTGTCCTCGCCGCCGTGGGGCACCATCGCCGAGTGGAACTTCTCGGCGCCGGCGACCGACTGTCGCCACTGGAAATAGCAGACCGCGTCGGCTCCGTGCGCGACGTGCGTGAGCGAATCGCGGATCAGCTCGCCCGGCCGCTTCGGGCGGTTGATCGGCTGCCAGTTCACGGCGCTCGTCGAGTGCTCCATGAGGTACCACGGGCGGTGCCGCGCGAATCCGCTCGTGATGGCGGCCGAGAACGCGAGCTCGTCACGCCCCTCGACGACGTAGTGGTCGTTCGAGACGAAGTCGATCTCGCCCGCCATCTTGGCGAAGTCGGCGTGGCTGGTCTCGCCGACCACCATGAAGTTGGTCGTCACGGGGATGTCGGGCGAGATGCGGTTGAGGATCTCGCGCTCCGCGACCAGGTGGTCGATCAGCGCGTCGGAGGAGAACCGCAGGAAGTCGAGCTGCTGCGTCGGGTTCGGGAACGCCGCGGCGACCCGCGGCGGCAGGATCTCGTCGAACGCGGAGTACGCCTGCGACCAGAACGCCGTGCCCCACGCGTGGTTGAGGCCCGCGATGGATCCGTAGCGCTCTTCGAGCCACACGCGGAACGCGCGCGCCGCGTCGTCCGAGTAGTCATAGGCGTTGTGGCAGCCCAGTTCGTTGTTGACGTGCCAGGCGACGACGCCGGGGTGGGATCCGTAGCGCTCGGCGAGCTTCGTGACGATCGCGAGCGCGTGCTCGCGGAAGACCGGCGAGGTGGGGCGCCAGTGCTGACGACCGCCCTGCGACAGCACGGTGCCGTCGGCCGTGACCGGCAGCACCTCGGGGTGCGCCGTTGTCAGCCACGGCGGCGGCGACGCCGTGGCGGTGGCGAGATCCACGCCGATGCCGTTCGCATGCAGGAGGTCGATGAGCTCGTCGAGCCAGTCGAAGTCCCACGTGTCGGGGCCCGGCTGCAGCTTCGCCCACGAGAAGATCGCGACCGAGACCACGTCGACGCCGGCGGCCTTCATGAGGCGCACGTCCTCGTCCCACACCTCCCGCGGCCACTGGTCGGGGTTGTAATCGGCGCCGAAGGAGATGCGCGGCGCGGTGCCTGCGGGCGTGCGGAGCCAGCGGTGGTTCTGCAAAGGTCGTCCTCTCGAAGACGGGTGGAGCGCCGAGATCTGCGGTCTCGCGGGGCGCGCAGCCGCAGATCTCGGCGATCCGATGGGTCAGTTGATCGTGAAGCCCTGGTCGGCTCCGTACTTCTCGAGCGTGGCCTGCCAGTCGGCCATCCCCTCGGAGATCGTGGTCTTGCCGAGGTAGGCCTGTCCGACCGAGTCGCCGAAGACGGTGTTGGCGTACACCTGGAACGGCAGGTACTGCCAATCGGTCACCACGTTCGCCGACGAGGCCGACAGCACCTCGTTGATCTTCTGCCCGCCGAAGTACTCCGACTCCTCGTTCAGGAACTCCTCCGAGTTGAGGTCTGCAGTCGTGGCCGGGAACGCCCCGTTCTCGAGCCGGATGCCGACGCCCTCGCCCGAGTTGGCGAACTCGATGAACTCGTACGCCAGCTCCTGGTTCTCGGCCTCCGCCGGAATCGCGAGAGAGCTGCCGCCGTTCTCGCTCGAGTCCTCCGCGCCCTCCTCCCACTGCGGGAGCGGGGCGACGCGCCAGTCGCCCGCACCGTCGGGAACGCTTCCCTCGAGGTTCGCGGGCATCCAGGCCCCGATCGGCAGCGATGCGATCGTGCCGTTCGACATGCCCTGGAACCACTCGTCGGTCCAGCCGGCGACGGGGCTCAGCACGCCGTCGTCGAGCATGCCCTGCCAGAGCTCGGCGAACTGCTGTGCGCCCGCGTCGTCGGCGAGGTTCAGCGAGACCTCGGTGCCGTCGACGGTCCACGGCTGACCGCCCGTCTGCCACATCAGCGACGTCGCGAAGCCGGCGTCACCGGCGTCGTTCGCGATGTAGACGTCGGGATCCTGCTCCTGGAACGCGCGACCGGCCTCGGCGAACTCCGCCCACGTGGTCGGCACCTCGATGCCGAACTCGTCGAACAGCGCCTTGTTGTAGAACAGCGCCATCGGGCCCGAGTCCATCGGCAGGCCGATGATCTCCTCGCCCGAGTGCACCGAGTCCCAGGGGCCCGGAGCGTAGTCGCCGTCGAGGTCGGCGGCGCCGAACGGGGTGAGGTCGGCGAGCGAGCCCTGCAGCGCGAACTGCGGCAGCGCGTAGTACTCGACCTGCGCGACATCGGGCAGGCCCTGGCCGGCCGAGATCGCGTTCTGCAGCGCCGTGTACGAGTCGATGCCGGTGCCGACGTTGACGAGGTCGACGGTCACGCCTTCGTGCGCCGCCTCGAACGCCTCGACGACCGGATCCAGACTGGGCTCCCATGCCCAGACCGTGATCGTGCCGCCCTCTTCGAGCGCTTCTCCGGTGTCGACGGGCTCATCCGACCCTCCGGAGCAGCTCGCGAGCGTCAGTGCCGCGATTCCGGTGAGAGCGATGCCGCCGATGGCGCGCTTGGTGATCGTTGTCATGAGTGTGCCTTCTGTGTTGTGTGATTGCGGGGATGACGTCATTCTTTGACCGACCCTGCGGCGAGGCCCGACTGCCAGTAGCGCTGCATGAACAGGAACGCGATGATGAGCGGCACGATCGTCAGCAGGGATCCGGTGAGCACCAGGTCGAAGATCGGCTGTCCGCCCGCGGTCGACGCCTGGGCGTTCCACTGGTTGAGGCCGATGATGAGCGGGTACCAGTCGGGATCCCGCAGCATGATCAGCGGCAGGAAGTAGTTGTTCCACGTGGCGACCATGGTGAACAGCAGCACCGTGATCGTGCCGGGGGCGAGCAGCGGCAGGCAGACCTGCCAGAAGGTGCGGAACTCGCTCGCACCGTCGATGCGTGCCGCCTCCATCAGCTCCTCGGGGATCGCCTCGGTGGCGAAGGTCCACATGAGGTACAGCCCGAAGGGCGAGATCAGCGACGGGATGATCACCGCGAGCGGGGTGTTCGTGATGCCCATCTCGCTGAACATCAGGAAGGTCGGTACGGCGAGCGCCGTGCCGGGCACCGCGACCGCACCGATCACGACGGCGAAGACTGCGCGCTTGCCCGGGAAGCGGAACTTCGCCAGCGCGTACCCGCCGAGGATCGCGAGGATCGTCGCGCCGCCGGCGCCGACCACCACGTACAGCAGGGTGTTGCCGAACCAGCGCACGAAGACGCCGTCGTCGTACGTCAGCGCGCGCCCGATGTTGTCGAACAGAGCGAAGGAGTCGCCGAACCACAGGCCGAACGACGAGAACAGATCGCCCTGCGTCTTCGATGCGTTGATCAGCAGCCACACGAGCGGAAGCAGCGAGTACACGACCATCAGCGCCGTGAGAACGGTGAGGAGCACACTGCGCTTCGGCCGGTCGATCGTGCCGAGTCGGGCGCGCTTCTCGGAGCGCGTGGCATTCGGACGCAGGGTGACGAGGGATGTCGTGCCCATCAGGATCCCTTCCTCATCCCGCGCAGCTGCACGACGTACGCGACGATCATCGTGATGATCCCCATGATGATCGCGACGGTCGCGGAGTAGTTGATCTGCTGGCCGGTGAAGGCCAGCGAGTAGGCGTAGAGGTTCGGCGTGAACGACGTGGTGATGGCGTTCGGCGCGAGCGCCTGCATGATGCTCGGCTCGTTGAACAGCTGGAAGCTGCCGATGATCGAGAAGATCGCCGCGATCACCAGCGATCCGCGGATGGCGGGGAGTTTGATCGCGCCGATCACGCGCCACTGGCTCGCGCCGTCGATGGCCGCGGCCTCGTACAGCGACGAGGGGACGACCCGCAGCGCCGAGTAGAAGATGAGCATGTTGTAGCCGAGGAACTCCCACGTGACGACGTTGCCGATCGAGGCGAGGATGAGATCCGGCGACAGCAGGTCGGGCAGGTCGACGCCGAAGAGCTTCTGCAGGTTGCCGACGAGCCCGAAGCGTTCGCCGTACATGAAGCCCCACATGAATGAGGCGACGACGGCCGGCACCGCGTACGGCAGGAAGATCGAGAGGCGGAAGAAGCTCCTGCCGTAGAGGCGCCCGCTGTCGATCGCGAGGGCCGCGAGCAGCGACAGGAACAGCATGATGGGCACCTGGATCAGCAGGAACAGGCTCACGCGCAGCACCCCGTGCCAGAGCTGCGGATCCTGGAACGCCGCGACGTAGTTGTCGAGCCCGACGAACGATGTGCCGCCGACGAGCTGGGTGCGGAACAGGCTCAGCCAGATCGCGTAGAGGATCGGCGCGATGAACACGAGGGCGAACACGATCGCGAACGGCGCGAGGAACCCCCATCCCGTCCAGCGCCCGCGGGCTCTCGCACCGCGCGACGCGGGGAGGCGTACGGGGGATGACATCACCGTCATGCGGATCCTTCGACTTCGACACTGAATGATGTTTGCGTAAACATCGCACGCTAGAGTACAACGAAGATCGAGCCCATGACAAGAGAGAGTTCCGGTGCGCCCATGACCGCCACACCGACGCCGCCGCGCCGCGCGCGGGTGTCGATGGCCGACGTGGCCGCGCATGCGGGCGTCTCGGCGCAGACGGTCTCGCGCGTCGCGAACGGCACCGGCACGGTCGTCGAAGAGACCAAGCAGCGCGTGCTCGCATCGATGTCCGACCTCGGATACCGCCCGAACAGCGCCGCCCGCGCGCTGAAGCTCGGATCCTTCCGCACGATCGGCGTGCTCTCGCGCACGCTCTCGACGATCGGCGACGTGCGCACGATCGACGAGATCGCCCGCCATGCGGCGGCCGCGGGATACGCGACGACGCTGATCCCCGTGCACGAGACCCGGCAGGCCGACGTCGACCGGGTGTTCTCGCGGCTGCAGGAGCTCGCGGTCGACGCGCTCATCCTCAACCTCGAGGCGCCCCAGCTCGCGCACGCCGCGGCGATGCTCCCCCCGGGTGTCCCCGTCGTCTACATGGATCCCGACGCCCCGGGCGCCGAGGTGATCATCGATACGGATCAGGTGGGCGGCGCCCGCCAGGCGACCGAGCACCTGCTGGGCCTCGGTCACGAGACGGTGTGGCACATCGCGGGGCCGACCTCGTCGCGTCCCGCCGCGCGCCGTCTCGACGGCTGGCGGGAGACCCTGCGCGCGGCGGGACGACGCGTGCCCGAAGCGCTGCACGGCGACTGGAGCGTCTCGTCGGGCTACGAGCAGGGGCGGATCCTCGCGGCGCGCGACGAGGTCACCGCCGTGTTCTGTGCGAACGACCAGATGGCGCTCGGCCTGTACCGCGCCCTGTACGAGGCGGGGCGCGCGGTGCCGCGCGACGTTAGCGTGGTCGGGTTCGACAACACCGAAGACGCCCGCGGCTATGCACCCCCGCTCACGTCGGTGCACCACGAGTTCAGCGACGTCGGGCGCCTGTGCATCCAGTCGGCTCTCGCCCTCGCGCGGGGCGAGCCCGTGGATCCGCTCGCCGTCGTGACGACGACCCTCGTCGTGCGCGACAGCACCACTTCCGCGACGTGAGGGCCGCGGGAATACGCGCGCCGTACCATAGGTTGTAGCAGTCAGACATACGCCTAGGGAGGCACTTCACCGTGCGAGACGTCATCATCATCGGATCCGGCCCGGCCGCCTGGACCGCCGCGATCTACACCGCGCGCGCGAGCCTCAAGCCCGTCGTGATTGCGAGCCAGGTCGAGGTCGGCGGAGAGCTGATGAACACGACCGAGGTCGAGAACTTCCCGGGCTTCCCCGAGGCGATCATGGGCCCCGAGCTCATGACCAAGATGCAGCAGCAGGCCGAGCGGTTCGAGACCGAGGTCGTCTACGACGACGCGACCGAGCTCGACCTGGCGGGCCCCGTCAAGAAGGTCACGCTCGGATCCGGCGATGTGCTCGAGGCGCGCAGCGTGATCTTCGCCACCGGATCCGCCTACCGCAAGCTGAACCTCCCCCGCGAGGAGGAGCTGTCCGGGCACGGCATCTCGTGGTGCGCGACCTGCGACGGGTTCTTCTTCCGCGACAAGGAGATCGCGGTCGTCGGAGGCGGCGACTCGGCGATGGAGGAAGCCACTTTCCTCACCAAGTTCGCGTCGAAGGTGTACATCTTCCACCGCCGCGACGAGTTCCGCGCGTCGAAGATCATGCAGCAGCGTGCGTTCGACAACGAGAAGATCGAGGTCATCTGGAACAGCGAGATCGCTGAGATCCAGGGCGCCAGCGGTCTGAGCGGCGTCGTGCTGAACGACACCGTCACGGGCGAGAAGCGCGAGCTGGCGCTCGACGGCCTGTTCATCGCGATCGGAAACGACCCGCGCACCCACCTCGTGCACGACAAGCTCGAGCTCACGACGGAGGGAACGATCGCGGTCGACGGGCGCTCGTCGCGCACCTCGCAGCCCGGTGTCTTCGCCGCGGGCGACGTCATCGACCCGACCTACCGTCAGGCCGTGACGGCCGCCGCGAGCGGCACCGTCGCGGCGCTCGATGCCGAACACTACCTCGCGGCCCTCGGCGACTCCGAGTCGGCCCTCGCAGCAGTCTGAACAAGGAGAACACTATGACCGCTCAGGCAACCACGTCCGCCACTTTCGAGCAGGATGTCCTCAAGGCCGACGGCCCCGTGCTCGTCGACTTCTGGGCCGAATGGTGCGGCCCCTGCCGCATGGTCGCGCCGGTGCTCGACGAGATCCAGGCCGAGAACGCCGACAAGATCAAGATCGTCAAGCTGAACGTCGATGAGAACCCCGACCTCGCGATGAAGTACCAGATCACGTCGATCCCGGCGATGAAGGTCTTCTCGGGCGGCGAGGTGGCGACGACCATCATCGGCGCCAAGCCGAAGCAGGCTCTCGAGCAGGACCTCGCAGAGTTCCTCAAGTAGGCCGACGGGAAAGGGCCCGTCCGAGTGCGCTCGGGCGGGCCCTTTCGCGTTCAGATCTCGCGAACGACCGAGTCCCAGCGGCGGTGCGTGTTCTCAGATCCGAGCATGCCCTGCACCGCGGGCGCCAGGTCGGGGTACTGGCGGGCGATGATGTGCAGCAGGCGCTGATTGCGAGCGTGCGTGGGCCGCAGACCGCCGTCGGCCTCGATGTGCTCGGCGCGCAGCGTGAAGACCACGAGCTCATCGATGCTCGGCAGCTCTTCCATGAAGTCCCACGGATCCTCGCCGGCGCGGAGCCGCTCGAGCTTGAGGCTCGCGAGCTCTTCTTCGGCTTCGGCGCGCAGCACCTCGACGCTGGCGCGTCGCGGAAGCAGCGGATCGGGAGAGGAATTCACCCCTCCAGGCTACTTCCCGCCGGGTGAGCGGCTACTGCTCGTAGCCCGTCTCACCGAGCTCGCCCAGGATGCGATTGAGGTCCTGGATCGTGGCGAAGCTGATCTTCAGCGAGCCGCGGCGCGCCGTGAGATCGATCTTCACCTTGGTGTTGAGCCGGTCGCCGAGCTTCTCGGAGACCTCGTCGAGGTACGCGCGGCGGGCACCCTGCTTGGGCTTCACGGTCGGCGTCGTGCGTTCCCCCGCCTCGAGCACACGCTTCGCCGCGGCTTCCGCCCCGCGCACCGAGAGCTCTTCGTCGACGACCTTGTCGGCGAGGCGCTGCATGGCTTCGGCATCGCCGTCGAGTGAGAGGATCGCGCGCGCGTGCCCCGCGGTGAGCACTCCGGCCGCGACGCGCTGCTGAACGGCCTCGGGCAGCCTCAGGAGTCGGATCGTGTTGGAGATCTGCGGGCGCGACCGCCCGATGCGGTCGGCGAGCTGATCCTGCGTGATGCCGAAGTCGTTGATGAGCTGCTGATACGCCGACGCCTCTTCGAGCGGGTTCAGCTCGGCACGATGGATGTTCTCGAGCAGCGCATCGCGCAGCAGGTTCTCGTCGGCGGTCTCGCGCACGATCGCGGGGATCGACTCCAGCCCCGCCTCACGGGACGCGCGGGTGCGGCGCTCACCCATGATCAGCTCGTACGTGCCGTCCTTCTTGTCGCGCACGACGACCGGCTGCAGCACGCCGAACTCGCGCACGGAGTGCACGAGCTCCGCCAGATCGTCGGCGTCGAACAGCGTGCGCGGCTGACGCGGGTTCGGAACGATCTTGTGGGGATCGATCTCGACGAGACGGATGCCGGGCACGTCTGCGAGCTGCTCGCTCGGCGCCGACTCGACGTCGGCCTCGGGCGCGGCGTCGCGCACCGGCGCGGTGGCACGGGTTTCGGGCTTCGGCACGGGCTTGCGCGTTGCGGCACGCTTCGCGGGGGCCTTCTCCGAGGTCTTCGCCGCCGCCTTGGCCGGCGTCTTCTTGCCCGTCGTCTTCGCCGGCGAAGCGGCTTCCTTGGTCGCGGCGGCCTTCTTCGGCGCGGTCTTCTTCGGAGCCGACTCGGCCGGCTTCTCCTCCGTCACCTGAGCGGCGGACTCGGGAAGACCCGCGCCCACGAAGAACACATCACTCGGGCGCCCCTTCGACTCGGTTCCCGTCGGAATGAGTGCTCCGATTCCTCGGCCGAGGCCCGTGCGCTTGGTCGCCATCACTTACGCCCTTTCCTGCGCGGCGCTCCGCGCTTTACGATCTCCACCGCAGCTTCTTTGTACGCGATCGCGCCGGCGGACGCCTCGTCATACGATATAACGGTCTGCCCGAAACTCGGCGCCTCGGATACGCGCACGGAGCGCGGGATCATCGTCTGCAGCACCTCGTCGGGGAAGTGCTGCCGCACCTCATCCGCCACCTGCTGCGAGAGGCGGGTGCGACCGTCGAACATCGTGAGCAGAATCGTCGACACCCGAAGGCGGGTGTTGAGGTGCTTCTGAATCATCTTCACGTTGCCGAGCAGCTGGCTCAACCCTTCGAGGGCATAATATTCTGCCTGGATCGGCAGGAACACCTCGTCGGAGGCGCTGAACGCGTTGATCGTCAGCAGCCCGAGCGACGGCGGACAGTCGATGAAGACGAAGTCGAGCGGCTGCTCGAGCGAGTCGAGATACTCGTGCAGCGCCGTGTCGAGTCTCTTCTCGCGCGCGACCTGCGATACGAGTTCGATCTCTGCCCCGGCCAGATGGATCGTGCTCGGCACGCAGAACAGGTTCTCGCTCTCGGGGCTCTGCTGCACGGCATCGGAGATTGCGACGTCGTTGATGAGCACGTCGTAGATGCTGGTCACGTCGGCGCTGTGCGGGATCCCGAGCGCCGTCGACGCGTTGCCCTGCGGATCGAGATCGATCACCAGCACACGCCCGCCGAGCGCCGCGATCGCCGCGGCGGTGTTGACGGTCGTCGTGGTCTTTCCGACGCCGCCCTTCTGGTTCGAAACCGTCAGGATGCGCGTGTTGCCGGTGAACTCGATATCGACGTCTTCAAGTCGACGGCGACGCGTGCTGAGATCCTGCAACTGGCGCATGATCGGGCTGTCGTCGAAGGCAGCAGCGATATCGCTGGAATGATGGCTCACGCGCGTCCTCTCGGTCCCGGGCTCGACCTCTCTAGCCTAATGGTTGATCGCGGTGACACGCAGTCCGTTTCACGTGAAACATCGGTCGTGTTGC
>DXAM01000024.1 GCA_019117025.1 Candidatus Microbacterium stercoravium
GACCGTCGGAAGCGGGACGGCGTCGATGCTGGGCTACCCGGACGGCTCGCTGCTGACGTACACCCAGTGGCTCTACGTGCGCGGCTTCGCGAACTACCAGCTGGGCTACGCCTCGGCGCTCGCGGTGCTGCTGTTCATCGTCGCCGCGGTGTTCCTCGTGGTTCTGCTGCGACGCGTCGACGCCTTCAACCCCGAAAGAGCGAAATGACCGTCACCGAGACCCGCGCGCTCGTCGCGCCCGGATCCGCGAACAGAGGTCACCGCCGCGGCCGGTCGATCCTCGCCTGGATCGCCGAGCACACGGTTCTCAGCGTGCTCGCCGTGCTGTTCATCGCACCGATCGTGTTCGTTGCGCTCACGTCGCTCATGTCGAGCGACCAGACGCTGACGGCCTCGCTCATCCCAGATCCCTGGGAATGGTCGAACTACCGCGACGTGCTCGTGTCGACTCCGCTCGCGCGCTGGTTCGGCAACTCGGCGCTCTACGCGGTCGCGGCCACCGCGTTCATGGTGCTGTCGTCGGTGCCGGCCGCGTACGTGCTCGCCAAGATCCGGATCCCGTACGCGAACGTGATCTTCCTCATCATCATCGTGGCCATGCTGCTGCCGCCGCAGGTCACGGCGGTGCCCGTGTACATCATGTGGTGGAAGCTCGGTCTCACCGGCACCCTGTTGCCGCTGATCCTGCCGAACCTGCTGGGCGATGCGTTCTCGATCTTCCTGCTGCGCCAGTTCTTCCTCACGGTGCCGACCGACTATCTCGATGCCGCTCGTGTCGACGGAGCATCGGAGTTCGGGATCCTCATCCGCGTGGTCGCCGCCGCGGGCCACCCCGGCACTGTGCGCGTCACGGACGACCTGGAGGCCGCGGTCAGCGATGCGGACACCGTGCTCATCCAGCTGCGCGTCGGCGGGCAGGCCGCGCGCCGTGCCGACGAGACCTGGCCGCACGAGGCCTGCTGCATCGGCCAGGAGACGACGGGGCCGGGCGGCTTCGCGAAGGCCCTGCGCACGGTTCCGGTCGTGCTCGGCATCGCGGACGTCATCCGTGCGAAGGCCAAGAAGAACGCCTGGATCGTCGACTTCACGAACCCGGTCGGCATCGTCACGCGCGCGCTGCTGAACGAGGGGCATCGGGCGGTCGGCCTGTGCAACGTCGCGATCGGCTTCCAGCGCCGCTTCGCCGCGACGCTCGACGTGCCGCACGAGAACGTGCGCCTCGGCCACGTCGGGCTCAACCACCTCATGTGGGAGCGCAGCGTGCACGTGCGCGGCGCGGACGGCTCCGAGCGCGATGCGCTGCCCGAGCTGCTCGACGCGCACGCCGACCGCCTCGCGCAGGAGGTCGAGCTGCCCGCGGTACTGCTCGAGATGCAGCGCGCGGTGCCGTCGTACTATCTGCGCTACTACTACGCGCACGACACCGTGCTCGGCGAACAGAGGGAGGGCGGCACGCGCGTCGAGGCCGTCATGGCGGTCGAGTGCGACCTGCTCGCGCAGTACGCCGACGAGCGGGTCGTCACCAAACCCGAGGCGCTCATGCAGCGCGGTGGCGCGTTCTACTCGGAGGCCGCGGTCGAGCTCATCGCCGGACTCGTCTCGGGCGACGGCGGCACGCAGGTCGTGAACGTGCGCAACGACGGGATCCTGCCCTTCCTGCCCGACGACCACGTCATCGAGGTGCCGGCGACGGGCTCGGCAGACGGCCTCGCCGTGCTGCCGGACGATCCGCTCCCGGGCGACATGACGGGGCTCATCGGCCACGTCGCGGGGTACGAGCGGCTCGCGCTCGACAGCGCTCTCGCCCCCTCCCACTACGACCTGTCGGTGGGTGAGACGGGGATCCGCATCGTCGGCGGCGACCTCGACGGCGTGCGGTGCGGCGCGCAGACGCTGCTGCAGCTGCTGCCGGCCGCCGTCTGCCGTCGCGCCCCGATCCGATCGGCTGCCTGGATGGTTCCGCATGTCGAGATCGCCGATGGCCCGCGCCATGCCTGGCGCGGAGTGATGCTCGACGTCGCCCGGCATTTTCTGCCGGTGCGCGAGGTGGTGCGGTTCCTCGACCTCATGGCGATGCACAAGCTCAACGTGCTGCATCTGCACCTCACCGACGACCAGGGTTGGCGCATCGAGATCCCGCGTTACCCGCTGCTCACCGAGGTCGGCGGGTGGCGGCCGCAGTCGCAGGTGGGGTTCCGCACCGCGGGAACCTGGACCGAGCGCCCGCACGGCGGCTTCTACACGCAGGACGACCTGCGCGAGCTCGTCGCCTACGCCGCGAACCTCGGCATCACGATCGTGCCCGAGATCGACCTGCCGGGCCATTCCGGGGCGGCGATCGTCGCCTACCCCGAGCTCGGGATCCCCGGCGCGGCGCCGCCCGCCGTGCCGGGCGCCTGGGGCATCAGCAACAACGTGCTGAACATGCGGCCCGAGACGATCGAGCTCTGCCGCCACGTGCTCGACGAGATCATCGAGATCTTCCCGAGCGGACTCATCGGCATCGGAGCCGACGAATGCCCGACGACGCCGTGGGAGGAGGATCCCGCATCCCGCGACCGGGCCGCGCAGCTCGGTCTGCCGTCGGCCGCCGGTCTGCGGCGCTGGTTCACGGGGCAGCTGGAGGAGCACCTCGCGCTGCGCGGACGCCGTGCGTTCGCGTGGGAGGAAGCGCTCGACGGCCCGCCCGCGCGAGGCGACACGGCGGTCATGGCATGGCATGGCATGGCATGGCGCGGCGATCAGGCGGTCGCGCGCGCCGCGCGGGCCGGGCACGACGTGATCGCCTCGCCCGACATGTCGCTGTACTTCGACTATCGGCAGTCCGACGGGCCGGACGAGCCCATCCCGATCGGCACCGTGGTCGATCTCGCCACCGTGGTCGATCTCGCCACCGTGGCGACGTTCGATCCGATCCCGGCGGGCCTCTCCGAGCTGGCCCGCCGCCACGTGATCGGGATGCAGGCCAACCTCTGGACGGAGTTCGTCGACCACCCGCGGGCGCTCGACTTCACCGCCTTCCCGCGGACGGCGGCGCTGGCGGAAGCCGCCTGGGCGGGGCCGGCGGACGTGCCCGAGTTCATGTCGCGCCTCGAGACGCACCTGTCGCGCCTTGACGCGCTCGGCGTCGAGTACCGCCCGCTCGACCGCCCGAAACCATGGCAGCGCCGCCCCGACGCGGTCGGAAATCCGAAGTCACGGGAGGCCCGCCGGGCCGAGGTGCGCGAGATCGTCAGCTCCGGCCGCACGACGGCGACGATGACGAGCTGAGCGGAATCAGCCGGCGAGCCCCGGAAGCTCCACCCGCCCCGAGCGCACGTTCAGGCCCTTCGCGAGCGCGGGGTCGGCGCTCGCCGCGGCGTCCCATCCGGCATCCGCGATGCGCTCGATGTACGGAAGCGTCGCATTCGTCAGGGCCTCCGTCGCCGTCGCGGGGACGGCTCCCGGCATGTTGCCGACGCAGTAGTACACCGCGTCGTGCACGGCGAACGTGGGGTCGTCGTGCGTCGTCGGGCGGGATCCCTCGAAGCACCCGCCCTGGTCGATCGCGATGTCGACGAGCACCGATCCGGGGCGCATGTCGCGCACCATGTCATCGGTGACGAGCTTCGGCGCGGCGGCGCCCGGGATCAGCACGGATCCGATCACGAGGTCGGCGCTCGCCACCGATTCGGCGATCGCGTACCGCGTCGAATGCCGGGTGACGAGGCCGTTGCCGTAGCGCGCCTCGAGCTCGGCGAGCCGGTTGGCGTCGACGTCGATCACCGTCACGCGGGCCCCGAGGCCGAGCGCGTTCGCGACGGCGTTCTCGCCGGCGACGCCGCCGCCGATGACGACCACATCAGCGCGCGGAACGCCCGGCACGCCGCCCAGCAGCGATCCGCGACCGCCGTTCGTGTGCATCAGATGATAGGCGCCGACGACGATCGACAGGCGCCCGGCGATGCGGCTCATGGGTGTGAGAAGCGGCAGGGACCGGTCGGCGCGCTGCACCGTCTCGTACGCGACGGCGGTCGTGCCGGACGAGACCAGCGCGTCGGTGAGGGCGCGATCCGCGGCGAGGTGCAGGTACGCGAAGAGGGTCATGTCGTTGCGCAGGAACCCGTACTCGCTCGCCACCGGCTCTTTCACCTTGAGCAGCAGCTCGCCCGACGACCAGGCCTGCTCGGCGGTCGGCACGATCGTGGCTCCGGCCGAGCGGTACTCGTCGTCGGAGATGCGGGATCCGTCGCCCGCGCCCGCCTGCACGAACACGTCGTGCCCTCGGCGCGCGAGCTGGTCCACGCCCGATGGCGTGAGAGCGACGCGGCTCTCTCCCTGCTTGATCTCGGTCGGGACTGCGATCCTCATGCTGGCCTCCTCGTCGTGCGCCTTTCGGGCATCATCACGAGGATCCCAGATATTCCGCCGGCGTGCGCACCGCCGCGCTCCCGACTCGCGTGCTCCCGCACCGGTTCCATAGGGTGAGACGCATGGGGAGATGGGCGAAAGCACTTGCTGCGGCCGGAATCATGGCGGTCGCGATTCTGGGAGGGGCGGCGCCGGCGAGCGCCGCTGCCCCCGTCACGGCGGGCGTCGACGACTTCGTGTTCTCGAGTCTCGACAGTGAGTTCGTTCTCACGCGCGACGACGACGGAACCGCGCTCGTCACGGTGACCGAGACGTTCGTCGCCGAGTTCCCCGCACACGATCAGAACCACGGCATGCGGCGGGCGATTCCGACGAGCTCGTTCGGGCAGCCGATCCATCCCGACCTCGTCTCGGTGACCGACGAGAACGGCGTTCCGCGCCCGGCGGAGACGGGGACGGAAGACGGGTACTACACCGTCACCTCCGCCGATGAGGACTTCGTGCACGGGCCGCAGACGTACGTGATCACCTACACGCTCGATCACGTCGCCGGCCCGATGACGAACGGCCTCGACGAGTTCTATTGGGACGTCAACGGCGAGCAGTGGCGGCAGCCGTTCGAGCGCATCTCGGCGTCGGTGCACATCGACCCGGCGCTCGAGTCGGCGCTCACGGGCGACTCCCGGTGCTATTCGGGCGCCGCCGGAGGCACCGACGAGTGCGTGATCTCGCAGACCACCGACGACGAGGGCCGCCAGGTCTTCACCGCGAACGCCTACGGTCTCGACGCCTACGAGGTGATGACCGTCGCCGTCGGCTTCGAGTCGGGCACGTTCGTCGCGTTCAACGACTCCCCGTTCGCGTCCGTGTGGGGGATCGCCCAGATCATCACCGCGCTCGCCGGCATCGTCGCCATCGTGTGGGCCGGAATCAACCGCGGTCGCCATCTGCGCCATTCACCGGGCCGCGGCGTCATCATTCCCGAGTTCGAGCCGCCCGCAGGCTGGGACGCGCTGCGGTCGGCGCTGTTGATGCGCGAGTCGGCGAAGGCGATTCCCGCCGAGATCCTCGAGCAGGCGGTCGCCGGGTCCTTGCGGATCGTCGAACGCGAGAAGACGGGCCTGTTCGGCACCAAGAAACGAATGGTGGCGCAACTGGTCGATACTCGGCGCGCCGACGAGAACGGTCGCGTCGTGCTGGCGGGGCTCTTCCCCGAGCTGCGGCCCGGCGAGGAGTTCGAGTTCGGCAAGCCGAGCGACCGATTCGCGAAGGTCGCGCAGAACGTGACCACCATGGGTCAGCGCAACGTCAGGCGGTTCAACCGCAAGGTGCCGTGGGCGGTGTACCTCGGGCCGCTCGGCGTCAGCATCCCGCTCGCGCTCCTGACGATCCTGTTCGGCATCCTCGCGCTGGTCAACGACGTCCATCCGGCGCTTCCCGTCGTGCTGATCGTCGTGGCGGTCGCCGAGGTCGTCACTGTCTCGCTTCTGCTGGCGCGCCACCCGCTCACGAGCGAGGGCGCCGAGGCACGGGATCATCTGCGCGGGCTCGAGATGTTCATGCGGTGGGCGGAGGCCGACCGGATCCGCATGCTGCAGTCGCCGCAGGGGGCCCAGCGCACTCGGATCGACGTGAACGACCCCGCGCAGCTGCTGCACCTGTACGAGAAGCTGCTGCCGTTCGCCGTGATCTTCGGCATCGAGAAGCAGTGGGCCGCGGAGCTCGCCGTGCACTACCACGACGACTCGCCGTACTGGTTCGCGGGCACGAGTGCGTTCAACGTCTCGTCGTTCTCGTCGAGCATGAGCTCGCTCGCCATGAGCGCGTCGACCAGCTCGTCGAGCGGCGGGTCGACGGGCGGCGGATCCGCCGGCGGCGGAGGAGGCGGTGGGGGCGGCGGCGGCGTGTGACCCTGCCCTGACAGACAAGCGGCCCGTGGATCCGATGGATCCACGGGCCGCTTCTCGCGATGCGTCAGTCGGTGCCGGTGTCGAACGCGGCCGACTCGCCGACGCTGTCGAGCTGCTCGTTGTCGAGGGGCGTCGCGCTCTTCGCGATCTGCTTCGCCTCGCCCTGCC
>DXAM01000156.1 GCA_019117025.1 Candidatus Microbacterium stercoravium
TTCGTGTCATGCAGCTGTTCCACGCCCCCAGGCTATGCCGGTCGGCGGATGCGGGGTGTCGGCGGCGCACGACTATGGCAGATTGGCGGGTGTACCGGCTCTCCGCGGTGCACGACTACGGCAGATCGGCGCTAGGGCCGCGACTATTCAGCCGCGCCGCGACGATCCTGCGCAATTTGCCGTAGTTCTGTAGGAGGGGATCGGCGGAAGACGGCATATGTCGGGGCGCGTGCGGCGGCGCGCCCCGCGTCGTAGCCTGGGGCCATGACGGATCCGCGCTCTCAGTCCACGTATCAGGTTCGCCTCGGATGGGGTGCGCAGGCGCTCACCGGGCTGGCGAAGGCCGGCATCGTGGTCGTGATCGACGTGCTCGGGGCCTCCGACAAGCTGGCGGCAGACGCTGTGGCGCTGCCGCACGAGCCGACCGTCTTCCTCGGCACCCTGCGCAACGCGTCGGCGACGGCGCAGGCTGTGTACGACGAGCAGGTCGCCCGTGGCGGACGCACGGCCATCAACCTGGTGCTGGCCGGAGACGCCGGCGCCTTCGCTGTCGAGGACTACCTCGCCGCAGGAGCGATCGGCGATGGACTCTCGGCGCGGGGCCTCGACCACTCGGCCCCCGATGTCGCCGTCGCGACGGAGGGCTTCCGCCCTCTCACCCGCGCCCTCAAGCACCTGCTCTCGGCCAGCGCATCGGGGCTCGCGCTCGCCGAAGAGGGGCGGCGCGACGAGGTCAAGCACGCGGCCCAGCTCGACGCCGACCCCGAACCGACGCGCGTCGTCGTCGGCGACGAAGAGGACTGACCCCCCGCGGGCAACCCCGCGGCGGGCTCGGTGCACGACTACGGCAGATCTGCGCCGCGGAGAGCGTTCGCGCAGGGATAATGCGGCGCGAGCCCTGATCTGCCGTAGTCATGCGGATGGAAACCGGCGCGAGCACTCCGGAGGCAGCCCGCCGCACGTATGTCGGCCCCGCCGACCAGCGGGCAACCCCGCGGCGGGCTCGGTGTACGACTACGGCAGATCTGCGCCGTGGCGAGCACGTGTGCCCGGTTTATGCGGCGCGGGCTTGGATCTGCCGTAGTCATGCGGGTGGGCGCTGGCCCTGAGCATCCCGGAGGCAGCCCGTCGCACGTATGTCGGCCCCGCCGACCAGCCGGAAACCCCGGGACGGGCTCGGTGCACGACTACGGCAGATCTGCGCCGCGGAGAGCGTTCGCGCAGGGGTAATGCGGCGCGCTCCCGGAACTGCCGTAGTCATGCGGGCGGGCGCCGGCCAGAGCACCCCGGAGGGCAGCCCACCCGGCACGCCTGCCGGCCGAGAATCCCCGGGTCAGCGCGGGGTCGCCGCCGCGAGGCGGTCGGCCCGCGTGATCTCGCGGCGGTGCCAGGTGAACAGGAAGCGCCGGTCGAACCCGCGGGCGCACTTGACGCACGACGACGGCCGGGACGGGCGGCGGTGGCGGTAGACGAGGTGCCCGTTGGGGCAGGTGCCGACCCAGGGCGCGAGCTCGGTCGCGGTCTCGAGCGCGTGCGTCGCACTGCCGACGTACCCGAGCTCGCGCGCAACGCGCTTCCAGGCCGGGCCGTGCCCGGCCGCGGCGCCGGCCAGCGCATGGGCGACTTCGTGCAGCAGCGTCTGGTGGATGTCGTCGTCGCTGAACCGCGCCGCCAGGTACTTCGAGACCGAGATGCGGCGCTCGGTGAAGTTGCACAGCCCCGCCCGCCGCTTGGCGTTGTCGAACGCGAACGTCCACGACGCGTCGAGGTGCATGCGGATGAGCGCCTCGGCCCAGACGGTCACACGGTTCAGATCGGCCATGACGTCACCGTAGGCGAGACCCACGACATGCGATCCGCCCCATTCAGAGCGAGGCGCGCCGGCGCTCTGCCGCCTCGATGTAGGTCATGACCTGCTCGAGCTGCTCGTCGTCGGCGCCGAGCTCCTGGCGCAGGAACAGCTCGCGCTTGAAGTCGGAGCGGGCGCCCGAGAAATCTCCGGCGTCGTAGCGCGTCTTGCCGCGGTGGGAGTGGGCGAGCGCGCTGATGCGCTGCCAGCCCTGCCCCTCGGCCTCCTCGATGCACGAGGTCAGCTCGCCCTCGGCGCGGGAGTACGCGCCGAGGCGCTGATTGACCGATGCGTGCAGGATCCGGGCGTGCAGCAGATCCTTGCGGGTGCCCGACATGCGCGCGAGCCGCACGGCGTGCTCGGCGACGCGACGCGATTCGTCGAGGTCGCCGAGGACCTTCAGCAGCCACACGAGCTCGAGCTGCGCGGGGAAGCTGCGCTGGGGGCGCACCTCTTCGAGGCGCTCCTGAACGCTGGCGCGGTCGACGATCTCCTGCAGGGTGTCCGAATCGTATCCCTGAATGAAGCCCACGCCGAACCCCTTTCTCCGTCGCCGCACAGTGCAGGCTTCCATCCTGCCCGGCGCCGCCTGAGTAACGGATCCGGCGCGCGGGTCAGCGGTCGAATAGCGACAGCGACGGCTTGGGCGAGGCGGCCGCCGCGCCGTCGACGACGGGCAGCGCGCCGCCGATGAACCGGTCGACTTCGGCGCCCTCCGCGATCTTCGCGGGATGCGGGCCGGCCGCCATGAGGCGCGGCAGCCACTCGGTCGGCATGGGCCGGGCCGACGCCGCGAACACGAGGTTGCCGAAGCGCCGCCCCTTCAGCACCTGCACCTCGGCCAGGATCGCCAGGTTCGGAAGCACGGCCTGCACCGTCGCGGCCTGGCGCCGGGCGAACGCGAGCCCCGCGCCGTCGGCGACGTTCACGAGCAGGATCCCGGTGGGGGAGAGCAGGTCGGCCGCCTCGCGGTAGAACTCAGCGGTCGTGAGGTGGGCGGGCGTCTGCGCACCCGAGTACACGTCGCTCACGAGCAGGTCGACGTTGCCCCGGATCGCGGGCGGCATGCGCGTCAGCCCGGCGCGTGCGTCGCCGATGCGCACGCGGATCGCGGCACCGTTCGGCAGGGGCAGGTGCTCGCGCACGAGGTCGACGAGCGGCTGCTCGATCTCGACGACCTGCTGGCGGGATCCGGGGCGCGTCGCGGCGATGAACCGCGGGATCGTCAGACCGCCGGCCCCGAGGTGCACGGCCGTGATCGGTCCGTCGGGCAGCTGGTCGATCACGGCGGCCATGCGCGCCACGTACTCGAACGCGAGGTGGGTGGGATCAGCCGGATCGACGTGCGATTGGGGCGTGCCGTCGACGATCACCTCGAAGCCGCTTTCGAACTGCGCGGGCCGGATCTCGGCGATGCCGTCGCTCAGCCGCGCCTGCGGATGCACGGTGTCTTTGGCCCTCTGTCTGCCCATGCCCCCATTGTCGCCGATGCACGTCTACGGCAGTTTCGGCGCCGACCCGCATGAAATGGCCCGGATCCTGCGGCGCCGACCGAAAATGCCGTAGTCATGCGTCGACGCGCCGGGGCACCTGTGCCGCCGAGGCGCCTCAGCGCGCGTGCAGCTCGCCGGAGATCGACAGCCGGCCGCCCGAGACGTCGACGGCGAAGCCCGAGATCCGCAGGTCGTCGCCGCCGAGGCGCACGGTCCTGCCCGCGAGATCCTGCAGGGCGGGGCGCAGCGGCAGCAGGAGCAGGCGCGACAGCAGGCTCTTGCTGGCGGCGGCCGCGCGATGCACCGTGATCTCGCCGTCGTCCGACACCGTCACCTCGACCCCGCACCGCGCCGACAGGGGCAGCACGAACACGCGCGCCTTGCCGCCGATGGTCGCGGTGAAGCGCCGGTCGGCCGTTTCGACGACCGACACCTTCAGCGCCTTCAGCGACGCCGCCCAGCGCGCCTTGCCCTTCATGACCTCGCTCGACAGCGACAGGATCGTCTCGGCGATGTCGTGCTGCGCCATCGAGAAGCGGAAGGATCCGCGCGCGCGCTTCGCGACGTCATCGCGCGCCGCGACGGTGCCGAGCAGGTCGCCGTCGCGGTTGATGACCACCCAGTCGACGGGCAGGTGGGTGATCGCGATGTCGGCCCGCGCCTCGCGACCGTCGATCGTCAGCGGATCCGCGCGCAGCCGCAGCTCGTTGATCTCGCCCGGGGTGCTCGT
Organism: Candidatus Microbacterium stercoravium; assembly: GCA_019117025.1. GTDB lineage: Bacteria > Actinomycetota > Actinomycetes > Actinomycetales > Microbacteriaceae > Microbacterium > Microbacterium stercoravium. Next base: position 4,073 of record DXAM01000156.1, read on the forward strand.
GTGCACCTCTTCCTCGGTCGGATCCGGGATCCAGTCGCCCTCGTCGCGCGCGAGCAGCGCGCCGTCGACGCTCACCTCCGCGCCCGTCAGGTCGACGCTCACCGATTCGACGTTGGCCCGGCCGGTGAACGGTGCACTCGAGACGCGGATCCCCGGTGCGCGGTTCCAGCGCACCGCGATCCCGCTCTTCGCGGCGCGGGCGAACAGCTGCGTGATTCCGGTTTTGAGGGTGGTGCCCGACGGGGGCCACGATTTCGCACTCGAGAGGTGCCAGGGCCAGAGATCCATGCTGACCAGCGTAGGTGATGCGCGTTTATACCCGAGAGATTTATGTGAGTCAACTACCCGGGTGGACATCGCGTGTCACCTGGGATAGCGTAAATAGTTGCGCTCATTGGATCTTTCGTGCCTTCATATGGTGGTCGGCCGGACGAACTCGTGTGATCCCCGCATATTGCGGCGCGGATCGCTGAACGTGAGCGCACCTCACCCTGTCGGCAAGGAATCGAGAGACCCCTCGCGGGTCCACGGAGGTCAATTCCCTTGGCTGCTTCGCGCAACGCATCCACCCCCACCACCAACAACGGACGCGACGCACAGCGTCTGTCGTTCGCAAAAGTTACAGACGCGCTGACGGTCCCTGACCTGTTGGCGCTGCAGAAGGACTCGTTCGACTGGCTCGTCGGCAACGACGACTGGACGGCGCAGGTCGCAGACCGCAAGGCCGGCGGCAGCACCGACGTCTCCGAGCGCAGCGGTCTCGAGGAGATCTTCGAGGAGATCTCACCCATCGAGGACCTCGGCGAGACGATGCAGCTGTCGTTCGCGAACCCCTACCTCGAGCCCGAGAAGTACTCGATCGAAGAGTGCAAGGACCGCGGCAAGACGTACGCGGCCCCGCTCTACGTCGAGGCCGAGTTCATGAACCACCAGACCGGTGAGATCAAGACTCAGACGGTCTTCATGGGCGACTTCCCGCTGCAGACGCGCGAGGGCACGTTCATCATCAACGGCACCGAGCGCGTCGTCGTGTCGCAGCTCGTGCGCTCGCCCGGCGTGTACTTCGACAAGACCCCCGACAAGACGAGTGACAAGGACGTCGTCTCGGCGCGCGTGATCCCGAGCCGTGGTGCGTGGCTCGAGTTCGAGATCGACAAGCGCGATCAGGTCGGCGTGCGCATCGACCGCAAGCGCAAGCAGTCGGTGACCGTCTTCCTCAAGGCTCTCGGCATGACCAGCGAGCAGATCCTCGAGGAGTTCGCCGGGTACGCGTCGATGGAGGAGACCCTCGCGAAGGACACCGTCCTCACGCAGGAGGATGCGCTCCGCGACATCTACCGCAAGCTGCGCCCGGGCGAGCAGGTCGCCGCCGAGGCCGCACGCTCGCTCATCGAGAACTTCTACTTCAACACCAAGCGCTACGACCTCGCCAAGGTCGGCCGCTTCAAGCTGAACCAGAAGCTCGGCCTCGACCGTCCGCTCAGCGACTCGGTTCTCACGACCGAAGACATCGTGGCGACGATCAAGTACATGGTGCGCCTGCACCGCGGCGACGAGACCTTCGAGGGCGTCGCCAAGGGCGGCGAGATCGTCGAGAAGCGCATCGCGACCGACGACATCGACAACTTCGGCAACCGCCGCATCCGCGCGGTCGGCGAGCTCATCCAGAACCAGGTGCGCACCGGCCTCAGCCGTATGGAGCGCGTCGTGCGCGAGCGCATGACGACGCAGGACATCGAGGCGATCACGCCGCAGACCCTGATCAACGTGCGCCCCGTCGTGGCCGCGATCAAGGAGTTCTTCGGCACCAGCCAGCTGTCGCAGTTCATGGACCAGAACAACCCCCTCGCGGGCATCACCCACAAGCGCACGCTGTCGGCGCTCGGCCCGGGTGGTCTGTCGCGTGAGCGTGCGGGTGTCGAGGTTCGTGACGTGCACCCGTCGCACTACGGCCGCATGTGCCCGATCGAGACGCCGGAAGGCCCGAACATCGGTCTGATCGGTCGTCTCGCGACGTACGGCCGCATCAACTCGTTCGGCTTCATCGAGACGCCGTACCGCCGCGTCATCGACGGCAAGGTCACCGACACGATCGACTACCTGTCGGCGTCCGAGGAGGCCGCGTTCAACGTGGCTCCGGCCAACACGCGTCTGAACGCCGACGGATCCTTCGTCGACGACCGCGTGCTCGCTCGCGAGCACGGTGACGAGGTCGACCTGATCCCGTCCGACGAGGTCGGCTACATGGACGTCTCGCCGCGCCAGATGGTGTCGGTCGGAACGGCCCTGATCCCGTTCCTCGAGCACGACGACGCGAACCGCGCGCTCATGGGCGCGAACATGCAGCGTCAGGCGGTGCCGCTCCTCGAGCCCGAGGCGCCCATCGTCGGTACCGGCATGGAGAAGTTCGCCGCGATCGACTCGGGCGACTCGATCATCGCCGACAAGCCGGGTGTCGTCACCGACGTCACGGCCGACTACGTCACGCTGCAGCTCGATGAGGGCGGCACGCAGGACTTCTTCCTGCGCAAGTTCGACCGCTCGAACCAGGGCAACACGTACAACCAGCAGACGGCTGTGCGCGTGGGTGACCGCGTCGAGATCGGCGAGGTCATCGCCGACGGCCCGTCGACCGACAACGGCGAGCTGGCGCTCGGCAAGAACCTGCTCATCGGCTTCATGTCGTGGGAGGGCTACAACTTCGAGGATGCGATCATCCTCAACCAGCGCCTCGTGAAGGAAGACTCGCTCACCTCGATCCACATCGAGGAGTACGAGCTCGACGCCCGCGACACCAAGCTCGGCAAGGAGGAGATCACCCGTGACCTCCCCAACGTCAGCCCCGAGCTGCTGAAGGATCTCGACGAGCGCGGCATCATCCGCATCGGCGCCGAGGTCCGCCCCGGCGACATCCTCGTCGGCAAGGTCACGCCGAAGGGCGAGACCGAGCTCTCGGCCGAGGAGCGCCTGCTGCGCGCGATCTTCAACGAGAAGAGCCGCGAGGTGCGCGACACGTCGCTCAAGGTGCCGCACGGCGAGCAGGGAACCGTCATCGCGGTCAAGGAGTTCGACGCAGAAGAGGGCGACGACGAGCTCGGCTCGGGCGTCAACCGCCGCGTCGTGGTCTACATCGCCCAGAAGCGCAAGATCACCGAGGGCGACAAGCTCGCGGGCCGCCACGGCAACAAGGGCGTCATCGCGCGCATCCTGCCCGAGGAGGACATGCCCTTCCTCGAGGACGGCACGCCGCTCGACGTCATCCTCAACCCGATGGGCATCCCCGGCCGCATGAACTTCGGCCAGGTCCTCGAGGTGCACCTCGGGTGGATCGCGCAGCAGGGCTGGAAGATCGAGGGCAACCCCGAGTGGGCCGTCGACATCCCCGAGGAGTACCGCGACGTCGCCGCCGGCACGCCGGTCGCGACCCCCGTGTTCGACGGTGCCGAAGAGGCGGAGGTGCGTGGACTCCTCGAGTCGACGAAGCCCCGTCGCGACGGTCAGACGCTGATCGACGGATCCGGCAAGGCGCGCCTCATCGACGGGCGCACCGGCGAGCCGTACCCGTACCCGGTCGCCGTCGGCTACATGTACATCCTGAAGCTGCACCACCTCGTCGACGACAAGATCCACGCGCGTTCGACGGGTCCGTACTCGATGATCACCCAGCAGCCGCTGGGCGGTAAGGCGCAGTTCGGCGGTCAGCGCTTCGGCGAGATGGAGGTCTGGGCCCTCGAGGCCTATGGCGCCGCCTACGCGCTGCAGGAGCTGCTCACGGTGAAGTCCGACGACATCCTGGGCCGCGTCAAGGTCTACGAGTCGATCGTCAAGGGTGAGAACATCCCGGAGCCCGGCATCCCCGAGTCCTTCAAGGTGCTCATGAAGGAGATGCAGTCGCTCTGCCTGAACGTCGAGGTGCTCGGTGCCGACGGTGAACCCGTCAGCCTCCGCGACACCGACGACGAGGCCTTCCGCGCTGCGGAAGAGCTCGGTATCAACATCTCTTCGCGATTCGAGTCCGCCTCGATCGACGAGATCTGATCCGCCCGGCCGATACACAGATTTTTCACACAGGAGAGTCAATTGCTCGACGCAACAACTTTCGATGAGCTTCGCATCGGTCTGGCCACTGCCGACGACATCCGTCGCTGGTCCTTCGGTGAGGTCAAGAAGCCCGAGACGATCAACTACCGCACGCTCAAGCCCGAGAAGGACGGCCTCTTCGGAGAGCAGATCTTCGGCCCGAGCCGCGACTGGGAGTGCGCCTGCGGCAAGTACAAGCGCGTGCGCTTCAAGGGCATCATCTGCGAGCGCTGCGGAGTGGAGGTCACCAAGAGCTCCGTCCGCCGCGAGCGCATGGGTCACCTCGAGCTCGCCGCACCCGTCACGCACATCTGGTACTTCAAGGGCGTGCCTTCGCGCCTCGGGTACCTGCTCGACATGGCGCCGAAGGACCTCGAGAAGGTCATCTACTTCGCCGCGTACATGGTGATCTCGGTCGACGCCGATGCGCGTCACCGCGACATGCCCACCCACGAGAGCAACCTGCGTCTCGAGATCAAGGCGGTCTCCGACCGTCGTGACGCTCGCGTCGCCGAGCGCCTCCAGAAGCTGGAGGACGAGCTCGCCGCGCTCGAGGCCGAGGGCGCCAAGGCCGACCAGAAGAAGAAGGTCAAGGACGCCGCCGAGAAGGAGATGGCCACGATCCGCAAGCGCGCGGACGAGCAGGTCTCCAAGCTCGAGCGCATGTGGGAGGAGTTCCGCACGCTCGAGGTCGGTCAGCTGAAGCCGGAGGACGACGTCTTCCAGGAGCTGCAGGACCGCTTCGGCCAGTACTTCGATGCCCGCATGGGTGCCGAGGCGCTGCAGGTGCGCCTGGCGCAGTTCGACCTGGCCACCGAGGCCGAGTCGCTCCGCGTGCAGATCTCCGAGGGCAAGGGACAGCGCAAGATCCGCGCGATCAAGCGCCTCAAGGTCATCAACTCGTTCCTCACGACCGGCATGAGCCCGGCCGCGATGGTGCTCGACGTCGTTCCGGTGATCCCGCCGGAGCTGCGTCCGATGGTCCAGCTCGACGGCGGCCGTTTCGCCACGAGCGACCTGAACGACCTGTACCGCCGCGTGATCAACCGCAACAACCGCCTGCGCCGCCTGCTCGATCTCGGTGCCCCCGAGATCATCGTGAACAACGAGAAGCGCATGCTGCAGGAGGCCGTCGACGCGCTGTTCGACAACGGTCGCCGTGGACGCCCCGTCACCGGTACCGGAAACCGCGCCCTGAAGTCGCTCAGCGACATGCTCAAGGGCAAGCAGGGTCGTTTCCGTCAGAACCTGCTCGGCAAGCGCGTCGACTACTCGGGCCGTTCGGTCATCGTGGTCGGCCCGCAGCTGAAGCTGCACCAGTGCGGTCTTCCGAAGCAGATGGCTCTCGAGCTGTTCAAGCCGTTCGTCATCAAGCGTCTGATCGACCTCGGTCACTCGCAGAACATCAAGGCCGCCAAGCGCGCCGTCGAGCGCACGCGCCCCGAGGTCTGGGACGTGCTCGACGAGGTCATCCGTGAGCGCCCGGTTCT
>DXAM01000157.1 GCA_019117025.1 Candidatus Microbacterium stercoravium
CCCGTGCGCGTGCGGATCGTGGAGACCGAGGCGTACGACGAGACAGATCCCGCGAGCCACACCTTCCGAGGCCCATCGCCGCGCAATGCGGCGATGTTCCTTGCGGGAGGCCATCTGTACGCCTACCGGTCCATGGGCCTGCACGTGTGTTGCAACGTCGTCACGGGCCCGGCGGGCCACGGATCCGGTGTGCTGATCCGCGCCGGTGAGCCGTTGGAGGGCATCGAGACGATGACGGCGCGACGCGGGCGCGGCGGGTTCGACCTCACGAACGGCCCCGGAAAGCTCGGCCAGGCGCTCGGCGCGGATCTGGCGATGTCGGGCACGTCGCTCGCGGACGGGCCGATCCGGCTCGTCGAGCGCACTGCGGTGCCCGACGCCGAGATCGTCACGGGCGTGCGCGTCGGCATCTCGAAGGCGGTGGATCTGCCGCGCCGCTTCTATGTGCGCGGAAACGCATACGTGTCGCGACGTCACGGCGCACCCTGGTGACCGCGGGCGCCGCGCGCTCAGCGTCAGAAGAGCGCGGGCACCGAGGTCGGCGCGAGCGCCGCCGATGACGCAGCCGCACGCGCGGCGCGCCGTGCCTCCGGCTGATCCTCATCGTCTGCGGGCAGAAGGCCGCGCGCCCGCAGCATCGGACGGATGCGCGCCGCAAGCTGACGTCGGTACGGTGCGGGTGCGTACGACGACCGTCCGTAGAAGCGGTGATATCCCTCGGACAGCTCGGGATGCCGCGTGTCGATCCAGTCGAGAAACCACTCCTTGGCTCCAGGGCGCAGGTGAAGCGCGCCGAACACGACGCGTCTCGCTCCCGACGCGGCGATCGCCGAAACAGCCGCATCGAGCTGCGCGGATGAGTCGGTGAGCCACGGCATGATCGGCATCAGGAACACCGTGACGTCGAGCCCTGCCTCGGCCGCCGCACGCACTGTCGCAAGGCGTGCGGCGGTCGATGGAGTGCCCGGCTCGACCGACTTCTGCACGTCGTCATCGAACACGGCGATCGACATCGAGAGGTCGACGGGCACATGCTGAGCCGCGTCGGCGATCAGCGGCAGGTCGCGGCGCAGGAGCGTGCCCTTCGTGAGGAGCGACAGGGGAGTGCCGCTCTCCGCAAGCGCGCGGACGATGCCGGGCATGAGCGCGTACTTGCCTTCGGCTCGCTGATACGGGTCGGTGTTCGTGCCGAGCGCGACGAGTTCGCGATGCCATGACCGGCGTGACACCTCGGCGCGCAGCACGGCGGCCACGTTCGTCTTGACGACGATCTGTCGGTCGAAATCATCGCCCGCATCGAAATCGAGGTAGCGGTGCGTTGCGCGCGCGAAGCAGTACACGCACTGGTGGCTGCACCCCCGGTACGGATTGACCGTCCACGAGAACGGCATCGAACTCGCATCCGGTACTCGGTTGAGCGCCGATTTCGCTATGACCTCGTGAAAGGTCATGCCCGCGAACTCGGGTGTGCGAACCGATCGAGAGAGCCCCGGAATGGGCAGCATCCCCGGCTGATTGTCGATGCTTTGTCCACTCCATCGCATGCACTGATTCGAACACAGGTTCGAATCAAGCGCAAGGCTGCAGATGGTTGAGGCCCTCAGTGCCCGTCCCCGTTCAGCAGTCGGACGAAGGCAGCGGCTGCCGGGCTGGGGTTGAAATCGCTCCAGGCGAGGTACTCGATGCGGGTCGGGCCGTCGGACACCGAGACCGTGCGCAGCGCCGGCGCGTCGGGGACGACCGTCGGCGGAAGGAGCGCGACCGCGAGCCCCTCGGCCACGATGCCGAGGATCATCTCCGCGGTCATCGCCTCGAACGTGACCTCCCGCCGTTCGCCGGCCGCAGCGAACGCCAGATCGGACTGCGCTCGCCCGGGCGACCCCTCGGGGAAATCGACGAACGTCTCGCCCGCGAGGTCGCGCAGGCGCAGTCGTCGGCGCATCGCGTGGCGGTGGCCCGCTCCGATCACCGCGACGAGGCGCTCGCGTGCCAGTTCGCGCGACGCGACCTTCGGCGGGACGTCGCCCGGGAGTCCGAGCACGGCCGCATCGAGTCGCCCGGTCGCGATATCGGTGACGAACGCGTCGCTCGAGCCGGCGCGCAGCCGGATCCGCACGGCGGGGTGCGCCGCGTGGAACTCTCGGAGCGCACCCGGCAGATCGATCGCGGTGACCGTCGGGATGACGCCGATGTTCAGTTCGCCGCAGATCTCGCCCGTTGCCGCCGCAGCCGACGCGACGGCCCGGTCGGCCGCGACGAGGATTGCGCGCGCCTCGATGACGAACGCGTCGCCCGCCGCGGTGAGCTCGACGCGCCGGCTCGTGCGGGCGAACAGCGTTGTGCCGAGCTCGTCCTCGAGCGCCTTGATCTGATGGCTGAGCGCGGACTGCACGACGAAGCAGCGTGCGGCGGCACGCGTGAAGCTTCGCTCCTCGGCGAGGGCGACGACGTAACGCATCTGCTGGAGCTCCATATAACAATGACGGTAGTTCATCGATCAGATGAAAAACATGTGTTGGACTCATGAGACGGAGCGGCCCAGCCTAGGGGGATGAACACGAGGAACCCGGCGCTGCGCACGGTGATCACGGCGCTTGCGCCCGCAGTCTGGGGATCGACCTACGTCGTCACCACGCACATGCTGCCCGACGGGCATCCGCTGTTCGCCGCGCTCATGAGGGCGCTGCCCGCAGGAGTCATCGCACTGCTTGTGACGCGGCGGCTGCCAACCGGGTCGTGGTGGTGGAAGAGCCTCGTGCTCGGCACGCTCAACATGGGCGCCTTCTTCCCGCTTCTGTTCATCGCGGCGCAGCACCTGCCGGGAGGAGTGGCCGCGACGCTCGGAGCGGCCCAACCGATCTTCGTCGCCGGGCTCGCCGTCTGGATCCTCGGGGAACGCCTGTCACGCCGGCGCATGCTCTGGGGGCTCATCGGGATGGGCGCGGTGGCGATGGTCGTTCTCGGGCCCGGCGCGGCCATCGACGTCACGGGCGTCGTGGCGGGTCTCGCAGCTGCGCTCTCGATGGCGACAGGCGTGGTTCTGACGAAGCGGTGGGGGCGGCCGGAAGGAATCACCGCGCTGACGATCGCGGGCTGGCAGCTCGCGGGCGGCGGCGTGGTGCTGATCATTCCGGCGCTTGTGATCGACGGGATCCCCGCGGGCATCGACGGGCGGGCGCTCGCCGGGTATGCGTGGCTGGGCGTCGTCGGTGCGCTCGTGGCCTACACGCTGTGGTTCGAGGGGATCCGGCGTCTGCAGGTCACGGCGACGGCGCTGTTGGGACTGCTGTCGCCGCTCGTGGCCGCGGCGCTCGGGGCGGGCATCGCAGGAGAGCGACTCTCGCCCGTGCAGATCGCCGGATTCGCACTGGCGCTCGTGGCGATGGTCGCCGGCCAGCTCGCCGCGTCGCATCGGGCACCGGCGATCGAGAAGAAGGTGTCGCCCTGCGAGCCCGAACGTGGCAACCTGACCGTGTGACGACTCCCATCGAAGATTACGCTCTCCTGGCCGATCAACGATCGGCGGCCCTCGTCTCGCGCGACGGGAGCATCGATTGGATGTGTCTGCCGAGGTTCGACTCCGATGCCGTCTTCGCGAGCCTCCTCGGCGGGCCGGAGCACGGCCGCTGGCTGGTCGCTCCGGAGGACGGCACGGTGGTGTCGCGCGAATACGAGCGCGGGACGTTCGTGCTCCGCACGCGATGGCGCACACCCACGGGCGAAGCGGAGATGATCGAGTTCATGCCGACCGGCGATGGGCGCGCGGATCTGGTGCGGGAGATGCGGTGCATCTCGGGCAGCGTGTCCGTGCGCTCGGAGCTGCTTCTGCGCCCTGCCTACGGTTCGACGCTGCCGTGGGTGCGGCACGTCGACAGCGCGCTGACCGCGATCGCGGGGCCCGACCTCTATGTGCTGCGCGGACCGGCTCTCGAACCGGGCGACAAGCGCCACACCGGACGCCACGACCTCACGGCGGGCGAGTCGGCGACGTGGGTGCTCACCTGGACTCCGTCGTGGGTCGATGCGCCGCCGCCGCTCGACATCACCCGGGCTCTCGAGGACACCCGCGGCATCTGGCTGGCCTTCGACAACGCGGTCGATGTGTCGGGCCGATGGGGCGAGGCCGTGCGCCGCTCGCTGCTGGTGCTGCGCGCCCTCACCCAGGCCGAGACGGGCGGCATCGTCGCGGCTCCGACGACGTCGCTGCCCGAAGACCCCGGGGGCGAGCGCAACTGGGACTACCGGTACTGCTGGCTGCGCGACTCCGCGCTGACGCTCGAGTCCCTGCTCGTGCACGGCGGCGCCCGGGCGGCCCTGCGCTGGCGCGACTGGCTGCTGCGCGCGGTCGCGGGGGATCCGGAGGACCTGCAGATCATGTACGGCGTCGCCGGCGAGAGATCGCTGCCCGAGCGCACGCTCGACCACCTGCCCGGATATCTGGAGTCGGTGCCCGTGCGCATCGGCAACGGCGCCGTCACGCAGTACCAGGCAGACGTCGTGGGCGAAGTGATGATCGCGCTCGCCAAGCTGCGCGAGGCCGGAACCGTCGAGGACGACTTCTCCTGGCCCCTGCAGCGCTCGCTGCTGTCGTTCGTCGCCGCACATATGGACGACAAGGACCACGGGCTGTGGGAGATGCGGGGTGAGCCGCGTTTCTTCACGCATTCGCGGGTCATGATGTGGGCGGCATTCGACCGCGGGGTGCGTGCCATCGACGCGTACGGGCTCGACGGGTCCCGTGACGAATGGGCGCGCCTGCGCGACGAGCTGCGCGAGGAGATCCTGACGCGCGGGGTGGATCCGGACACGGGCGCGTTCCGTCAGACGTACGACACGACGCAGGTCGATGCATCGCTGCTGCAGATCGCGCAGACCGGCTTCATCGCCTACGACGATCCGATCATGCTCGCGACCGTCGAACGGATCGAACGCGATCTGATGCCGGATGGCCTCGTGCTGCGCTACCGCACAGCCACCGCGGGCGACGGCCTCGCCGGATCCGAGCACCCGTTCCTCGCGTGCAGCTTCTGGCTCGTCGAGCAGTACGCGATGTCGGGCCGCGGTGACGACGCGACGGCGCTCATGGATCGCCTCGTGGGGTTCACGACCGAACTCGGGCTGCTGGCGGAGGAATACGATCCGGCCACCGGCTCGCAGATCGGCAACTTCCCCCAGGCCTTCAGCCATCTCGCGCTCGTTCGGGCCGCCGATGCGCTCAGCGGCGAGAACGCGCAGCCCGTCACGTCGACAGGGGCACGATAGTCTCGAGGGTCGGGGCTCGCATTGGGCAGCCCCTGCTCCCTCGACGTACGACAGGCTGTTCCATGACCGATTCCGCACGACCCCTCGGCGTGCGCGCCGCTCTGCGCAGCCCGCGCCAGCTCTCGCGCGAGGTGTTCGCCGGCATCGTCACGACGCTCGCGCTCGTGCCCGAGGTGATCTCGTTCTCGGTCATCGCGGGCGTCGACCCGATGGTGAGCCTCGTCGCGAGCGTCGTCCTGGTGCTCACGATGACCTTCCTCGGCGGGCGCCCCGGCGTGATCACTGCGGCAGCCGGATCCGTCGCTCTCGTGATCGCTCCGCTCGTGCGCGAATACGACGTGTCGTACGTGCTCCCGACGGTCATCCTCGCGGGGCTGCTCCAGATCGTCTTCGGCGTGACGGGGCTCGCGCGCCTCATGCGATACGTGCCGCGCTCGGTGATGCTCGGATTCGTCAATGCGCTCGGCGTGCTCATCTTCGCCGCGCAGGTGCCGCACCTGATGCACGGGGGCGGACTCGGCGTGATCCTGTTCGGGGCCACGCTCGCGATCGTGCTGCTCCTGCCGCTGCTGACCAAGGTCGTGCCCGCGCCGCTGATCGCGATCGTCGTCGTCACCGCGATCGTCATGATCTGGAACCTCGGGGTTCCCAATGTCTCGGACGAGGGGCAGATCGGCGGCGGATTGCCCGGGCTCACCGAGCTCGCCGTGCCGCTGTCGCTCGAGACGCTGCAGATCATCGCCCCTACCGCGATCAGCGTCGCGCTCGTCGGGCTGATGGAATCGCTGCTCACCGCCAAGCTCGTCGACGAGATCACCGAGACCCCGTCGCACAAGGGGCGCGAGTCCTGGGCGCTCGGCGTCGCGAACATCTTCAGCGGCCTGTACGGCGGAATGGCCGGCTGCGCGATGATCGGGCAGACCGTGCTGAACGTCAAGACGAGCGGTGCGCGCACGCGGCTGTCCACCTTCATCGCGGGCGTCTTCCTGCTCGGGCTGATCACGGGACTGAGCGGCGTGATGGGGCAGATCCCGATGGTCGCGCTCGCCGCGGTCATGATGGTCGTGGCGGTGATGACGGTCGACTGGCATAGCGTGCGCCCCTCGACGATCCGGCGGATGCCGCTGTCCGAGACCCTCGTCATGGTCGTCACGATCGCCGTCGTGGTCATGACGGACAACCTCGCCTACGGCGTGATCGCGGGCGTCGTCTTCGCGATGGTGCTCTTCGCGCGCCGCGTCGCGCACGTGATCACGGTCGAGCGCGCCGTCGACGATGCGGCCGAGACGGTGCGTTACACGGTGCGGGGGCCGCTGTTCTTCGGCAGCAGCAACGACCTCGTCGAGCAGTTCTCGTATTCCGAGGATCCGCGCCGCGTCGTCATCGACCTGACGCACGCGCAGATCTGGGACGCCTCGACCGTCGCTGCGCTCGATTCGGTCGAGACGATCTTCGCGAAGCACGGCGCGACGGTCGCGATCGAGGGCCTGGATGAGCGCAGCGTGCGATTCCACGGCCGCCTCTCGGGCACCCTCGGATCGTAGGTCAGCCCGCCCGCGACACGAACGCCGCAAGGGGAGCCCCGGGTGCGGTGATCCGGGCGGCGACATCGCGGATGAGCTCGCGCATCGCCGCCGCGGCGTGCGTGAGCGACATGTCGTTCCGGCGCGCGAGCGATATCGTGCGCGTGAGGGCGGGGTCCGCGAGCCGGGCGGCGCGCAGCGCCGGACGACCGGCCGCGACCATGGCGGGCACCACGGTGATGCCGAGGCCGCGCTCGGCGAACGCGAGGGCCGCGTCCATCTCGGCGCCGGTGACCGCGATGCGGGGGATCAGACCGTCGCCGTCGAACGCCGCATCCATCGCCGTGCGCAGGTCGTAGTCCTCGGCCAGCTGCAGATACGGCTGGGATGCGAGAGATGCGAGCGAGACGGCGTCGGCTCCGCCGAACGGGTCGGGCGCGTCGGCGGCGGATACGGCGACGAGCCGTTCGGTGAGCAGCGGCTCTCGGACGAGCACAGCGCGCGCCGGGGCCGACGACACGGTCGTGACGATCAGGGCGAGGTCGAGGCGCCCCTCGGCGAGGTCGGCGATCAGGGCGCGCGAGCCGCGCTCGACGATCTCGATGTCGACGCCGGGGTGCCGCGCGCGGCATTCGACCAGGACATCGGCGACGATGCCCGTGCCGAGCGTCGGCGTCATCCCGAGCCGGGCGGTGCCGCGTTCGAGCCCCGCCAGCTCGGCCATCTCGGTCTGCGCCGCGGCGGCATCGGCGAGCATGCGTCGCGCGATCGGCAGGAGCCGCTCGCCGGCCGCGGTCAGCGAGATGTTGCCGCGGGCGCGGTGGATGACGTCGACGCCCAGCCCGGCCTCGAGCGCCGCGA
>DXAM01000158.1 GCA_019117025.1 Candidatus Microbacterium stercoravium
GAGGGCGCCGGGTCGCTGACGAAATCGGGCACCGGCGCACTCACGCTCTCGGGTGAGAACTCGTACACCGGCGACACGACCGTCACGGGCGGCGAGCTCATCGCTGCGTCGGCCACGGCGTTCGGCACCGGATCCGTCGCCACTGCCGACGAGGCCGTGCTGGCCGACGACGCCGACGAGACCCTCCGGATCGCGGGGAACCTCGATCTCGCACCGACCGGCACGCTCTCGCTCACCCTCGACAGCGACGCGCCCGCGCTCGCCGTGGAGCGCACGGCATCGTTCGGCGGCGCCCTCGAGGTGGCCTTCGCCGACGGCGTCGTTCCCGGCGACGATGTCGTCGTCGCCACGTTCGGCGATGTCGCGGACGACGCGCAGTTCTCGTCGCTGACTGTGACCGGTGCCCCGGAAGGCTACGACCCCGAGGTCGAGATCCGAGACGGTGTCGTTCACCTCGTCGAGAAGCAGGCCGAGCCCAGCGCGCTCATCGCGGGCGAGCCCGTGATCGACGGCGCCGCGACTGCGGGAACCACCCTCACGGTCGACCCCGGTTCGTGGGGTCCGGAGCCGGTCGAGTTCGACTATCAGTGGCTGCGCGGCGAGCAGGCGATCGCCGGCGCGACCTCGGCGACCTACGCCCTCACCCATGAAGACGTCGGGCAGACGATCAGCGTCGCCGTCACCGGCAGCAAGCCCGGATTCGATGCCGCGACCGCGACCGCAGCGCTCGACGGAACGGTCGCCGCGGTGCTGACGCTCAGCGCCGACCGGGTCACCGCGGGCGACGGCCTGACACTCGACGGCACCGGCTTCGCCCCCGGCGAGAGCGTGCGCGTCGAGCTGCACTCGATGTCGGTGGATCTCGGTGACACGACGGCGGCCGACGACGGATCCGTCCACGCGGACGTCACGATCCCGAGCGGCACCGACGCGGGCGCGCACACGGTCGTCGTGACGGGTGCCGAGACCGGCAACTCGGCGTCGGCAGCGCTCGACGTCGACGGCGCCCCCAGCGGCGGACTCGCCCCGACGGGCGGATCCGCTGCGCCTGCACTGATCGGCGGCGCGCTCGCGCTCATCGGCCTCGGAACGGCGTTCGTCATCGCACGCATCCGCACCGCTCGCCGCGTGTGAATGCGCGCGTCTGCGGGCGGGGTGCTCCCCGTCCGCAGACGCGGGGCCTGTCTGCGCGGGATCACGCTACGATGCCGACATTGCCACGGATGGTGTGCGCCGGATCGAGCGTGCTCTTGAGCGCACGCAGGCGATCGATGCTCGTGGTGGGGAGCGCGTCTGAGAGCTGTTCCTCGGGACGAAGGAACGTGATCGGTTTGCGCCCGGTCACAGGCAGCACCTCGGCGAGCGCCGCCTGCTTCTGCGCGATCTGCGCCGAGACCCGGTCATCGGTCGGCGTACCGAACATATAGATCGCATACGGCTCACGGATCCCGCCGTGCGGATTGTCGTTCGGCTGCGCGAGCGAGCCGCCGAGGTGACGGATCTGCACCGTGAGGAGCGGCGCGATCGGTTCGTCCAGGAGCGCCTCGACCGCGGAGTCGTCGAGACGGGTGAGAAGCTCGCCGCGCGACTGACCGGGGCCGGGCGCCGTCGGTTCTGCGGTGATGGTGCCGAGGTCAGCGGCGCTCATCATCGTGCGGGTGTCCGACAGCGGCTCTGGCAGGTCGGCGGTGGCGCCCATGGCGGCCCGCGCGTCAGCCTCCGGGCCGAGGTACGTCGCGTCGATCGCGATCAGCGGCTCGCCGCCCGGGAAGTGCAGCAGCTCGAGCCACAGCGTCAGCTCACGCGGTGCCGATGCTGTCATCGTGCGGTACGCGCGCATCACATCGTGCGCATGCTCCTCCGGCCACAGCTGCCGACCGCCGAACACCGCGGGGGCATCGTGCAGCCGCAGCTGAAGCGCGGTCACGATCGCGAGGTCCCCGCCTCCGCCTTTCAGCGCCCACATCAGCTCCGGATCCGTCTCGGGCGTCACGCGCCGCACCGTCCCCTCGGCGGTGACGACATCCGCCGCCAGGATGCTGTCCGCCATCCAGCCGAACGCTCTGCCGAACCAACTCAGGCCCCCGCCGAGCGCGGCGCCGACGACGGTCACGACCGGAGAGCTGCCGGGCAGCGCCGTGAGGCCGTGCGCGGCGGCCGCGCGCTGCAGATCCCCGGATCGCACGCCGGCCCCGATCGTCGCGGTCTTCGCGGCGGGGTCGATGTCGATCCTGTCGAGGCGGCCCGTGCGCAGCAGGATCGCCCCAGCCGCGCGACCCGTCGCACCGTGCCCGCTGGGCTGCGCGGCGACCGACAAGCCGGTCGCGTGTGCGAACCGAACGAGTCGAGCGACGTCGTCGGCATCAGAAGCCTCGACGACCGCGCAGACGGGTTGAGCGACGGCGAGGTTCCACGGCCGGTGCACGGATTCGAACGTGGCGTCGTCAGGCAGGTGCACCCGGCCGTGAACCGCATGGCGGAGGTGGCTGAGGACGGGGTGAGATGGGATAGTCATGGAACTCCTTGTCGAGAATGTCGTGCGGGAAAATGCGGTCTCACTGAGGAGTCGTTCGCCGCGGTCAGAACGTGACCGACGCACGCAAGATCGGAAGGACCATGGTTCAGACGCAGCCCACCGAGGCGCTCGAGCAGATTGCGGCGCAGTTCATGACGCATCGCGCGAAGCTGTTCGCGATCGCGCACCGCAGCCTCCGCTCGCCCTGGGCTGCCGACGATGCGGTGCAGGAGACCTGGGAGCGGCTGCAGCGCACCGACACTGCGGCGATCGAGAACCTCGAGGCCTGGCTGACCACGGTCGTGTCGCGGGTCTGCATCGATATGATCCGCCGTCAGGTGAGCCGTCGGGAAGACGTCGAAGAGGACCCGAGGGAGGCGGAGCTTGATTCCGGCCCCGTGCCGCCGGATCCGTTCGAGGCCGCGTTGCGGGCCGACGACCTCGCCCTGGCGATGCAGATCGTGCTCGATGCCCTCGGCCCCCGTGAGCGCCTCGCACTCGTACTGCACGACGTCTTCGCGCTGTCGTATGACGACATCGCGCCCATCGTCGAACGCACGCCGACGGCATCTCGCCAGCTCGCGTCGCGAGCCCGTGCGCGCGTGCGGCGGGTGGACGTCGACAAGGCCCGCACGACCCGGAGCGCCGCGATCGGTGCGTTCCTGCAGGCGGCCCGCGATGGCGACTTCGGCGCGCTTCTCCAGCTGCTGGATCCGGAGATCGAACTGCGCAGCGACGACGAGGCGATTGCGCTCGCCGCCGACGGATCTGAGCACGGTGCGCCGCTGCTCGGAGGCCGGATCCGCGGCGCCGACGCGGTCGCGCGCGTTTTCGCAGGCCGAGCGGAGCTCGCACGGCTCGTTCTGCTCGACGGGGTTCCGGCGGTGGCTTATGCGGACGGTGACACGGTGCGCGCCGTTTATCTCATCACGTTCGACGGCGGCAGGATCACGCGGATCGACGTGCTCGCGCACTCCGCACCGCTCTCCGCGCTGCGCGCGGCCCGTCGCTGACCTCTGCCCGCCGGATCCGCCCGGCTCGGGGACGGGCCGCGCCACCGGACCCCGCCGTGTAGGTTGGGTCTCAACACACGACACGGGGTGCCCCCACGGGGGCTGAGATCACACCCGGAGAACCTGCTCTAGTTCGTACTAGCGAAGGGATGTCGCGCATGACGCGCACGCCGAACATTCTGATCGACACCGCCGACCCGGAACGCATCGAGATCGTGCGGCGGCAGGTGCCGCGGGTGCTGAGCATCGCCGGCACCGACCCGTCCGGCGGCGCCGGGATCCAGGCGGATCTGAAGAGCATCGCTGCGAACGGCGGCTACGGCATGGCGGTCGTGACCGCACTGGTCGCGCAGAACACGCACGGCGTGCGGTCGGTGCACGTGCCGCCCGTCGCGTTCCTCGAGGAGCAGCTGCACGCGGTGTCCGACGACGTGCAGATCGACGCCGTCAAGATCGGCATGCTCGCCACGACGGAGGTGATCGGCGCGGTGACAGGGTGGCTCGATCGCGTGCGCCCGCCGATCGTCGTGCTCGACCCGGTCATGGTGGCCACCAGCGGCGACCGGCTGCTGAGCGCCGACGCCGAGGGCGCCCTGCGCGGCCTGCTCCCGCGCGCCGCGATCGTGACGCCCAACCTGCCCGAGCTCGCGATCCTCGCGGAGGAGCCGGTCCTGCACGACTGGCGCGACATCGTCGCCCAGGCGGGCCGGGTGTCCTCCCGCTACGGGGTGCGGGTGCTCGCCAAGGGAGGCCACCTCGCGGGCGACCGCATGCCCGACGCCCTCGTCGAGAATACGGGCGCGGGCCTCTCGGTCACGGAGTTCCCCGGTGCGCGCGTCGCATCCACGAACACCCACGGCACCGGGTGCTCCCTCTCATCCGCCCTCGCCACGCGCGTCGCCGCCACGGGGGAATGGGCCCGCGCCGCCGACGAGTCGAAGCGCTGGCTCACCGAGAGCATCCGGCATGCTGACACGCTCGAGGTCGGCTCCGGCCGCGGACCGATCAGTCACTTCGCCGGGCTCTGGGCGCGCGGCGGCACGACGACGGCGACCGCGGAGGCCGCGGCCCGCTGACGCGCCGCGATCGCCCCGGCGCGTCGCGGCCACAAACAATTGGGTCGCCCCACCCGTGGCGCATACGCTGACAGCATGAGAGAGCGCGAGCTCGACGTCGTAGACGTGACGCAGGAGGCATCGACGGGCGATGTGCCGTCGGATGCGCAGATCGACGAGCTGCTGCAGCAGGCGTACCTGCGGTGCGCGGCGAACGTCGGGGGTGAGATCGCCAACTACATCCCCGCGCTCGCGCAGGCGGATCCGGATGCGCTCGGCGTGTGCATCGCCGACGTCGACGGCGGACTGCACGAGATCGGCGATACCCGCACGGCCTTCTCCATCCAGTCGATCTCGAAGGCATTCGTCTTCGCGCTGCTGGCCGAAGAAGTCGGGCACGACGAGGTGTTCGATCTCGTCGGCGCGAACAACACCGGGCTCTCGTTCAGCTCGGTGGTCGCGATCGAGATCAACGACGGTCACCCCATGAACCCGATGGTCAACGCCGGGGCGCTCGCGACCACGGCGCTCATCCCGGGAGACACGTTCGACGACCGGTGGGAGAAGATCCGCACGGGGCTGTCGCAGTTCGCGGGCCGCGAGCTGATCGTCGACGAGGTGGTGTACACCTCGGAGTCGCTGAACAACCACCGCAACCGTGCGATCGCGCAGCTGCTGCAGAGCTACGACCGCATCGAGGGGGATCCCGCCGAGGTCGTCGACCTGTACACCCGGCAGTGCTCGGTGCGGGTCGATGCCCGCGACCTGGCGGTGATGGGCGCGACGCTCGCATACGGCGGCGTGAACCCCCTCACCGGGGAACGCGTCGTCTCGCCCGAGACATGCCGCGACACCCTCGCCGTGCTGACCGCGAGCGGGCTCTACGAGAACTCGGGCGAGTGGCTGTTCGAGATCGGGCTGCCCGGTAAGTCGGGCGTCGCCGGCGGTCTGGTCACGGTGGCGCCGGGAAAGGTCGCCATCGGCACGTACGCGCCGCGCCTCGACAAGGCCGGCAACAGCATCCGCGGTCAGATCGCGACTGCTTACCTGTCGCGGGCCCTCGGCCTGAACATCTTCGCGTCCGGCTCGCGCTCCACGGGACCCGTCCCCGCCTGAGCGCGCGCCGGACGCATGGTGCGCGGGCTACGCGGCGTTGCGCACCAGGATGCGCCAGCGTTCGGGACCCTCATCGAGGTAGCGCGTGTGGTACGCGTCGCCGTGCTTAGCGCTCAGCTGCGTGAGCAGTGGAACCGGGTCGTGCGTCGCCGAGATCACCATCGCGGATCCGGGGCGCAGCGATTCGATCGCACCGAAGATCGCCGCGTGGCGCACGGCGTGCGGGATGGTCTGCACGTCGAGTTCGGGCAGATCCTCGTCGACCTCGCCGCAGGTGCATCCCGCCGTGGGCGACTGGTCGGTCGCCTCTGATCTCGAACGATGGATGTCGATGTGGGCCATGGCTGTCTCCGTCTCTGCAAGGGATTTCTCGGCTGATTTTATTACACTAACTCCCGTGGAAAACAATCGTGGCCTCGAGGGCGCCTCAGCGCGCCGCGGCGGCACCGCCCGGCGCGGCGCAGACGGGCGCCGATACTCGTCCTCGCGGGAGCAGATCCTCCGCGAGGTGGAACTGCGCGGCCCCCTCGCCATCTCCGACATCGTCGCGGCGACCGGGCTGCATGAGAACACGGTGCGGGAGCATCTCGAGCGACTGCGGAGCGACGGCCGTCTGCGCCGCCGCCGCGCCGAGGCGCACGGCCGCGGACGGCCCGGCTGGCGATGGGAGGCCGCGCGCGCCGACGACGTGAGCCCCTACGCCGGACTCGCGCTCGCGCTGGCCGACTCGTTGGCCGGCGCCGCCGACGATCCCGCCGAGCCGGCTCGCGCCGCCGGCGTGCGGTGGGGAGCGGAGATCGCGCAGCAGCACGAGGATCCGCAGGCAGACGCCCGCACGCTCGTCATGGACCTGATGCGCGAACAGGGCTTCGCGCCGCACGACAGCGGCGACGACATCGTGCTGCACCGCTGCCCGCTGCTCGCGGCGGCCGCGCGCCGCACCGACGTCGTCTGCGCGGTGCACGAGGGCATGATCGCGGGGATCCTGCGTTCTCGCGACGAGCACGCCGACGCCGAGCTCGATCCCATGCGCGCCGACGGCGGGTGCGGTCTGCACCTGCGTACCGCGTCGTGATGCGCCGCTCGCGGATCCCCGCGCGCATCCTGTGGATGGTTCCGGCCGGGCTCGCGCTGCTCGCCGGCCTCGACGCCGGGCTCGTGCTGCTGGGCCTTCCCGCGCCCGTCACCACCGCTCGCCTTCCTGAGACGCACGGCATGCTGCTCACGCTGGGCTTCGTCGGCACGCTGATCAGCCTCGAGCGCGCCACCGCATACGCGCGGCCGCTCGGCTTCATCGCCCCGGCGCTTCTGGGTGCAGGCGGCGTTCTGATGGTCGTCGCGCCCGTGCCCCTGATCGCCGCGAAGATCGTGCTCGCCGCGGGCGCCGCGGCCTTCGTGCTGCTCTACATCCCGCTCTGGCAGCGGCAGTACGATGCCGCGCTGCTCACTCAGCTGCTGGCCGCGGGCCTCGCCCTGTGCGGGGCGGTGATCTGGATCGGGCAGAGCGAGATGACGCGCGTGATCCCGTGGCTGATCGGCTTCCTCGTGCTCACGATCGCGGCCGAGCGGGTGGAGCTGGCGCGCATCACCATGGGAGCGCACGCGGGGAGCCGCCTGCTGGTGCACGCGTGGGCCGTGACGGCCGCGCTCGCCGTCGGCCTGGTGCTGCCCGACTTCGGCGCGATCCTGCTCGGCGTCGTGCTGCTGTCGCTGACCGGATGGCTCGTCGTGCACGACATCGCGCGACGCACGATCAACGCGGCCGGCGTGACGCGGTACATGGCGGCATGCATTCTCGCCGGCTACGTGTGGCTGACCGTTGCCGCGCTGGTGCTGCTGCTCGGCTACCCGACGGCGCAGCCCGCGTACGACGCCGTGATCCACGCCGTGTTCCTCGGGTATACGTTCTCGATGATCATGGCCCACGCGACGACGATCCTGCCGGCCGTGCTGCGCATCGCCCTGCCGTACCGCCCCGCGTTCTGGGCGCCGATCGCCGTGCTGCAGGTCGCACTCATCGTGCGCGTGTGGATCGGTGACGGCCTCGGCATCCCGGCCGCCTGGCAGATCGGCGGGGTGCTGGGCGTCGCGGCCATCGTGCTGTTCCTGCTCACTGCCGTGACCAGCGCGCTGCTCGGCGTGCCGAAGCGCGGGGCGCCGGCGGCACCCACCTCTTCCGTTGGCGCGGATCCCGAAGGAACGAACGCATGACCCCGCACCTCGCTGCCCCTCCCGCGCCGACCACCCGCAATCGCGGGTTCTGGCCGATGCGCGACATCCCGACGCCCGTGTGGCTGCTGCTGACCGTTGTCGTGGCGCTCGCGCACCGCACGCTGCCCGTGCCCAGCTGGCTCATGATCCACCTGCTGCTGCTCGGCGCCGTCACCCACGCGATCCTCGTCTGGAGCCAGTACTTCTCGTTCGCCCTGCTGCGCAGCAGGGCCACCGACGCCGACCGTCGCACGCAGTCGATCCGGCTGATCCTCTCCAACGCGGGGGCTGCCGCCGTCATCGTCGGCGTGGTCGCGTCGGTGTGGGCCGTTACCGTGATCGGAGCCGCGGCGCTCGTCACGGCCGTGGCGTGGCACGGCGTCAGCCTCGTGCGCCGAGTTCGCGGCAGCATGCGCGGGCGCTTCGGCCACACGATCTGGTACTACGTCGCCTCGGCCGGCCTGCTGGCCCTCGGCGCGGGCCTCGGCGCCTGGCTCGCGCGCGGCGACGGATCCGCGAACCTCGTGCTCGCACACGCGCTGCTCAACGTACTCGGATGGATCGGCATCACGGTCGCCGGCACGGTCGTGACGCTGTGGCCCACCATTCTGCGCACCCGTGCGGCCGAGACCGCGGCGCCGCACGCCGCACGCGCGCTGCCGGCGCTTGCCGCGGGCGTCGTCGTCGCGGCCGCGGGCGCGGTGTTCGCGCAGCTGTTGGTCATCGCCCTCGGACTGGCCGCATACCTCGTCGGCCTCGTGATCATCGGCGTGACGCTGTTCCGCGCCGCCCGGCAGAAAGCGCCCCGCAGCTTCGCCGCCCTCTCGGTGGGTATGGCCCTCCTCTGGTGGGCGGGCTCGGTCGTGACGATCGCCGTCGGTGCGGTCGCTGTCTTCCTCGCGGGCACGGGCTTCGAGGCGCTGGCGGGGCTCGTCGATCAGACGGTGCCGTATCTCGCGGCGGGCTTCGCCGCGCAGGTGCTCATCGGCGCCCTCAGCTACCTGATCCCCGTGGTGCTCGGCGGCGGCCCCGGTCCCGTGCGCGCGGGGACCACGGCATTCGACGTCGCCGGTCCGCTGCGCGTCACGGTGGCCAACGCCGCGCTCGCCGTGTGCGCGCTGCCGGTGTCGAGCCTGATCCGCGTGGTCGCGTCGATCCTGTACCTGATCGCGACGGCGTCCTTCCTCGTCGTGATGTGGCGCGCCATGCGCGCGCAGCGCCGCGCGAAAGCTGAGGCGCCCCGCCCGGGCGCCGTCGCGCGAGACGGTGCAGAGCGCCGGCGGGGCCCGATCCCTCCGGAGGGCGAGCAGCCGCGCGGCCGCCGTGCCGGGCAGGCCGTCGCCGGGCTGCTCGTCGTGATGCTGACGACTGCGGGCGCCGCGGCCGCGGATCCGATCGGCCTCGGCTGGGGCGCCGCGCCGACGGGGGCGGCGGATGCGCCGATGCAGACCGTGCAGGTCGAAGCGGCCGACATGCGCTTCACGCCCGACCGCATCGAGGTGCCCACGGGCACCCGTCTGGTCATCGAGGTCACGAACACCGATGACGAGCAGGTCCACGACCTCGTCTTCGCCAACGGCATCACCGGAGAGCGCCTCGCGCCGGGCGAATCCGACACCATCGACGTCGGGGTCATCACGGCCGACCTCGAGGGCTGGTGCTCGATCGTCGGGCATAAGCAGATGGGCATGACGCTGCAGATCGTCGCGACCGGCGCGTCGTCCGACACCGCGGATCCGGATGCCGCCGAGCCCGATGCTGACGCGCACGGCGACCATGCCGCGCAGGCCATGCCAGGAATGGATGCCGAGCCCGGCGCCGATTTCACTCCCTTCGGCGCCGAACTGGAGCCGCTGCCGGAGTCAGACGGACCCCGCACGCACGAGGTCACGCTCACCGTGACCGATGAAGAGCGCGAGGTCGCGCCGGGCATCACCCAGACGCTCTGGACGTACAACGGATCGGCACCCGGCCCAGTGCTGCACGGCAGAGTGGGCGACGAGTTCGTGATCACGCTCGAGAACGACGGATCGATGGGTCACTCCATCGACTTCCATGCCGGCTCGCTCGCGCCCGACGAGCCGATGCGCACGATCGCTCCGGGCGAAAGCCTGACGTACACGTTCACGGCGACGCGCGCGGGCATCTGGATGTATCACTGCTCGACCATGCCCATGACCGCGCATATCGCCAACGGCATGTACGGTGCCGTCGTCATCGAGCCCGACGACATGGCGCCCGTCGACCGCAGCTACGTGCTCGTGCAGGGGGAGTACTACCTGGGCGATCACGACGGCGGCGAGGTCGACGTGGACAAGATCGCCGCACGCGACCCCGATCTCGTCACCTTCAACGGGTACGCGAACCAGTACGACCACGCTCCGCTGCCCGCCGAGGTCGGCGAGCGGGTGCGGGTCTGGGTGCTCGACGCCGGTCTCGAGCGGCCCTCGAGCTTCCACGTGATCGGAGGCCAGTTCGACACCGTGTGGGCGGAGGGCGCGTACCTGCTGGATCACTCACCCGACACGGGGTCGCAGGCGCTCGGGCTGCAGCCGGCTCAGGGCGGGTTCGTCGAACTCAGCTTCCCCGAGCCCGGCACCTACCCGTTCGTCTCGCACTATATGATCGATGCCGAGCGCGGCGCGCACGGGCTGTTCGACGTGACGGGGTGAGTCGACACCGCACCGCCTCGCAGCGAGTACCGGAGAGCAAAGGAGCCTCATGCGCGCGTCAGCAACCTTCGAAGTGGAAGCGTTCACGCCCGTCGATCCGCCCGTCGATACCGGCGCCGAGACCGGCTGCACCGTTGCGGTCGTGCGGATGGTGAAACGCTACGAAGGCGACGTCATGGGCCGTTCGACCACGGTGTTCACCTATGCGCTCGACGACACGAACATCGGCGCATA
Source organism: Candidatus Microbacterium stercoravium (assembly GCA_019117025.1). Taxonomy (GTDB): domain Bacteria; phylum Actinomycetota; class Actinomycetes; order Actinomycetales; family Microbacteriaceae; genus Microbacterium; species Microbacterium stercoravium. Next base: position 10,817 of record DXAM01000158.1, read on the forward strand.
CGTCGCCATGGAAGCTTTCGAAGGATCGCTCGATGGCCGAACGGGCACCTTCAATTTCTCGCACTCCGCAACGACGAACGGAGACGACCGGAGCAACGAGTCGTTCGGCATCGTCCCCGCCAGCGGCACGGGGGAGCTGACGGGGATCACGGGCAGTGGCGGGATCTCCGTTGAGGCGGACGGAACACATCGTCTGTGGTTCGAATACCAAATTCCCGACTGATGCCGCGCGGTCGCCTGGTCAGTCGTCCAGGCGCAGGAACTCGCCCGTGTACGCATCGATCGAGACCTCGAGGTCTTCGCCCGAGGGCTGATCGATGTCGAACTGGTACTGAGCGCCCTGTTCGGCGCCTTCGAGCTTCCATTCGTCGATGCGCCCGTCGGCTTCATTCAGCGCTGCGTCCAGCGCGTCCGACCAGGGAACGACCTGCTCGACGTCGATGATCTCGCTCGTCTTCTCGGCTGCATCGTCGTCGTCGAGAGACTCGGTCTCTTCCGCGAGTACGTCGCCGCTGTCGGCGCCGATCTCGACTTCGTACTCGTCGGTGTCGGAGACGAGCTTCACCGTGTACGCGAACTGTGTGCGCTCCCAGTCGAGGCCGACCGAGTAGAGGTCTCCGTCGAACTGCTCGTTCGCGATGTCGAGCGCTTCCTCCCAGCTGAGCGCGAACTCGGCGTCGGCGAGATCCGTGTCCCTCGTCTTGTCGCTGGACGTCTCGTCAGCAGGCGGCTCGCTGGCCGGCGGTTCTGCCGAGTCGGACGGTTCTGCGGGCGCGGACGGAGCGGACGAAGGCTGCTCGGGCGGCGCGGCAGCGTCGTCGCCATCTCCGTTTCCACAGGCGCTGAGCGACACGGCGAGGATGACGGCTGCCGAGCCCGCGAGCCATGTTCTTCCGATTCGTGTGTCCATGTCGCGACGCTATGCAATGGGATCGGAAACGGCAAGGCCATTGCGCTGGGCCGAATGCACAGTTTTCCTCGCGGGTACCCATCCCACATCGGTTGCGTCACGACAACCCCGGTCACACTTTGCGTGCTGACGGTTAAGAAGGAGAGAGGCCGGTGCCGGCCGGGGGACCGACGACGTCCCGCAGCGGGCGACCGGACCCGCCCACAGCACGAAAGGGGAGATCGTGAGGCAGCAACTCCGCAGGAACGGACCAGTACAGCAAGAGAGCGCCCCCGAACACGAGGACGCACCGGATGCACCGACCAAGCTCGAGAAGCGCTCCTGGAA
>DXAM01000025.1 GCA_019117025.1 Candidatus Microbacterium stercoravium
CCCGGATCCGTGCGGCGCACGCTGGCGCTCGTGCGCCCGCACCTGCGGGGGCAGGGATGGCTCATGGCGGGCGGCGTGGTGATGATGCTGGTGGAGGTCGTGATGCGCGTCGCCGAGCCGTGGCCGCTGAAGATCGTCATCGACGCCGTCACGGTCAGCCTCGGCGCCACCGAGGGCGCCGCGGCGGGTCAGGCCGGGGCGAGCGCGGCGCTGCTGATCTCGTGCGGCGTGCTGCTGCTCGGGTTCGTCGGCGTGCGGGCGATCGCGCAGTACTGTTCGACGGTCGTGTTCGCGCTCGTCGGGTCGCGGGCGGCGACCCGCCTGCGCTCGCAGGTGTTCTCGCATCTGCAGTCGCTCGGGCAGGGCTACCACTCGCGCGCGCAGCACGGCGACAACGTGCAGCGCCTCGTCGGAGATGTCGGGCGCCTGCAGGAGGTCGCCGTGTCGGCGGGGCTGCCGCTGGTCGGCAACCTCATCACGCTCGTCGTGCTCGGCGGCGTCATGCTGGTCATGGATCCGCTGCTCGCGATCGTCGTGCTCGGCTCGGCGCTCGCCTACGCGATCATGTCGCGTTCGAGCGGACGGAAGATCGTGACGGTGTCGCGCCGCACGCGAAAGAGCGAGGGGCAGATCGCGAACGCGGCCGCGGAGACGTTCGGCGCCATCCGCGTCGTGCAGGCGTACGGCCTCGAGACGCTGCGCGGTCGGGCGTTCGAGCGCAGCAACGAGCGGGCACTCGGCCAGGGCGTCGCGTCGCGCCGGCTCGCCGCCGGGCTCGAACGCGGCACCGACGTCATCGTCGGCCTCGCCCTCGCCGTCGTTCTGGTCATCGGCGGATGGCGCGTCGTCGATGGGGCGCTGACTCCGGGGGACCTGGTGATCTTCACGACCTATCTGAAGCTCGCGCTGCGCCCGCTGAAGGATCTCGCGAAGTTCACAGGACGCATCGCCCGGGCGCTCGCGTCGGGCGAGCGCGTGGCCGAGGTTCTCGACGAGCGTCCGGAGATCACCGACCGTCCGTGGGCGCGGCCGCTCGGCGAGCTCGTGAGCGACGTGCGCGGGCGCATCGAGTTCGACCGCCTCGACGTCGACGACGGGCACGGGCGTCCGCTGTTCCGCGGGCTGTCGTTCGACGTGGCGGCCGGCAGCACGGTGTGCGTGCTCGGCCCGTCGGGCGCGGGGAAGTCCACCCTCGCCGGGCTGCTGACGCGGGTAGCGGATCCCGTTTCGGGGCGCCTGGCGATCGACGGCGTGGACGTGCGCGACGCGACGCTCGCGAGTCTGCGGGCGAGCGTGTCGAGCGTGCTGCAGGAAGCGGTTCTGTTCGCGACGAGCGTGCGCGAGAACATCCGGTGCGGGCGCCTCGGCGCGAGCGACGCGGAGGTGGAGGAGGCCGCGCGGCGCGCGCTCGCCGACGGCTTCATCCGCGCGCTGCCGAACGGATACGACACCGAGCTCGGCGACCGGGGCGCGACCCTCTCGGGCGGGCAGCGCCAGCGCATCGCGATCGCCCGAGCGCTGCTGCGCGATGCCCCTATCGTGATCCTCGACGAGGCGACGACGGGGCTCGATCCCGAGTCGAAGGAGCGCGTGTCGGCATCGATCGACGCGCTGACCGCGGGTCGCACGACGATCTCGATCACCCACGACCCGGCGACGATCCGCGCCGCCGATCGGGTGCTGTGGATCGAGGACGGGCGCGTGCTCGAAGACGGGGCGCCGGACGACCTGCTGCTGCAGCCCGATTCGCGGCTCGCCGCGTGGTCGCGCGCATCCGTTCCCGAGACCGTGGGAGGAGCGGCATGATGCGCTTCGATCCGCGATTGCCCGATCGTGAGCTGTTCGCCGATGCCGACGCGATGTCTGAGGCGCTCGGCCGGCGCGTGCGCATCGAGCGGATCCGCTACAAGCCCGGCACCTCGATCGTTGCCGCCGTGCGCGACGAGGAGGGGCGACCGCTCTGGGTGCTGACGCACGCCGACCCGGCCAAGGTGCGCAACCACGAGCGCCACGCGCTGCGCGCGGGGGCGCGCCCCGAACAAATCGGCGCGGCGACGTCGGCGGGCCCCGCGTGGGCCGATCGCGAGCTCGCGCGGGGCCTCGCCGAGGCGCCGGCGGGAACGGATCCGCGGCGCGCGCCGCTGCGGTACAACCCGCTGCGGCGACTGGTGATGCGAGCCGGAGCCCGCGTGATCAAGATCTCGGCCGCCGAGCAGTCGGTCGCGGCCGCGCAGCACCTGGCCGCGCACGGCGCCGCGGTGATCGCGCCGCGCCGCGTCAGCGCTCGGGCGACGATGTCGCCGTGGTGGGGCGAGGGCGACCTCGCCGCGCGGCCGAGCGCCGATCTCGCACGGCGCGCCGGGCACGAGTTCGCCGCGATCCATGCGGCCCCCATCGGTGCGCTGTCGCTGCAGCGGCACTCCGGTGCCGAGCTCGCCGAGGGTGCTGCGCGGGCGATCGGCGCGTTGGCGCCCCGCCTCGAGGGCGATGCGCTGCGGATCGCCGAGTCCGCGGGCGCCGCGGCCGGGACGGGCGGCGTCGTCGTGCACGGCGACCTGTCGCCCGATCAGATCCTCGTCGGATCGGACGAGGTGCGCATCATCGATCTCGACCGTGCCGCGATCGGCGCACCGGAGCAGGATCTCGGGTCGTTCCTCGCGGCAGGCGGCGACGCCGAATTCCTGTCGGGGTACGTCGAAGCCGGGGGACGGGTCGATCCGCGCGCACTGGGCGCATGGACGGCGATCGCGCACCTGCAGAAGGCGGTCGAGCCGTTCCGCTCGGCGCACGCCGATTGGGCGTCCGCCGCGGCATCCGCGGTCGATCACGCGAGGGAGGCGATCTCATGAGCACTCGGTACGCGCCCGAATCCGTCCTCGTCGAGGGCGAGGTCTGGCGGATCGCCCGGGTCTGGCCCGGCGCCCCGGCGCCCCTCGAGGCGCACCAGGGCGCACGGGTGAGCGGCGGACACCTGCTCCCCGACGGCACCGTGCGACTCCTCTCGCCGCACGACGACGCGAAGCTCCCCGCACTGGGCGCGCTCGCGCAGCGGGGACGCGTGATCTCGCACCGCCCCGGCAAACGCGCGGTGGTGAGGCTCGAGTACGCGTTCGCGAAGGCGGTGCGCAGCGGTCGCGGCGGATCCGTCGCGGATGCCCACCGTCGCGCGGCGGCCGTGCTCTCTCGCGGATTCTCCGTTCCCGAGATCGCGTCGGAGTCGGGCGATGCGATCGAGCTGACGGCGATCCCCGGTCGCACGCTGCACGATCTCGGCGCGGATCCCGCGACGTCGGCGCACGAGTGGCGCACGGCCTGGCGTGCGTGGCGCGCGGCCTGGGTCGAGGCTCTGCAGGCGGGCGAGGGCGAAGGCTTCCCACTCCACGACGCGGGCGATGAGGCGCGCATCCTCCGCGAGTGGGCCGACCGGGCGACCGAGACGATCGGCGCGACCGGGCGCTGGTCGCTGCGGGACATCGCCGACCGCCTCGTCCGCGGCCTGGAGCGCGCACCGGCGTCGCCCGCGCGCTTCGCGCATCGCGACCTGCACGACAAGCAGCTGCTCTGGCACGACGAGCGCGGCATCGGGATCATCGACCTCGATACGTGCGCGCGGGCGGATCCGGCGCTCGACCTCGGCAACCTGCTGGCGCACGCGGAGCTCGCGGTGGCGCAGGGGCGCTGGGCGCCGGAGCGAGCGGACATCGCGGCGGACGAGATCCTGCGAGCGGCGAGCGATCTCGGCATCGATGCGGCGGCCGTTGGCGCATGGCGCCGCGCCGCGCGATTCCGCGTGGCGTGCGTGCACCTGCTGCGCCCGCCGGGGCGCCGGGTCGCCCATCGCGAACTGTTCCGGATGATGGTCGAGGAGTCCCGCGATGCATGACAGGCTGAGAGAGAAGGCTGCGGTGATGAGGGAGAGCACACGATGAAGAAGAGCGGCGTTCTGCTGGGAATCGGCGTCGCGGCGAGCGCGCTCGCGATCGTCTTCGGCGCGTTCGGGATCGCCGCCGCGCTGTCGCCCGATGAGGAGCCGACGCTCGTGCGCGAGGAGCCGCTCATCGCGCCGTCGAACACGCCGACGCCGACCGCGGATCCGACCGACCCGGCGGATCCGTCGGCCGACCCGTCGTCGCCGCCCGATCAGGGATCCGAGGCGAACCCCGGCGTCGGCGATGAGCCGAAGCCCGTCGCCCCGCCGCCGCCCGTCGATCTCGATGACGACGACGATGATGATGACGACGAT
>DXAM01000026.1 GCA_019117025.1 Candidatus Microbacterium stercoravium
TGACATCGTTCGTCGTCGGCTTCGCGATCGAAGAGCAGGAGCGCGCGCAGTCGACGACGGGGGACCCGCGGCGCTATGACCTCGAGGCCCGGGACGCGGCCGTCGGCGAGGGCGCGCCGCTCGTGCGTGCCGCGGCACGAGTGCCCGGGGATGCGGACGCGCAGTTCGCCCGCCAGCTCGAGATCATCCTCACCGGGATCGCCACGTGCTTCGCGGGGCCGAACGCGCGCGCGTAACGGCACGGAGGACGGCGACGGCCCTCGGGAGCGGAGAACTCCCGAGGGCCGTCGTACGGATCACCGCGAGGCGATCACCGGCGCATCGTCACACCCCGTAGTACAGCTCGAACTCGTACGGGTGGGGGCGCTGAGCCATCGGGAGGATCTCGTTCTCGTACTTGTAGTCGATCCAGGTCTCGATGAGCTCCTCGGTGAACACGCCGCCCTCGAGCAGGAAGGCGTGGTCGTCGCGCAGCGCGTCGAGCACCTCGGGGAGGGTGGTCGGCACCTGGGGGATGCCCTTGGCCTCCTCGGGCGGCAGCTCGTAGAGATCCTTGTCGATCGGATCCATCGGCTCGATGCGGTTCTTGATGCCGTCGATCCCGGCCATGAGCTGGGCCGCGAACGCGAGGTACGGGTTGCCCGACGCGTCGGGAGCACGGAACTCGACGCGCTTCGCCTTCGGGTTCGCGCCGGTCAGCGGGATGCGGATCGCTGCCGATCGGTTGCCCGCCGAGTAGACGAGGTTGATCGGCGCTTCGAAGCCCTTGACGAGGCGGTGGTAGCTGTTGATCGTCGGGTTCGTGAATGCGAGCACCGCCGGAGCGTGCTTCAGCAGTCCGCCGATGTACCAGCGGGCGAGGTCGGACAGCTGCCCGTAGCCCTGCTCGTCGTAGAACAGCGGCTTGCCGTCGAGCCACAGCGACTGGTGCGTGTGCATGCCCGATCCGTTGTCGCCGAAGACCGGCTTCGGCATGAACGTCGCGGTCTTGCCCCACTCATCGGCGACGTTCTTGACGATGTACTTGAACTTCAGCACATCGTCGGCGGCGTGCACCATGGTGTCGAAGCGGTAGTTGATCTCGGCCTGGCCCGCAGCGCCGACCTCATGGTGCGCGCGCTCCAGCTCGAGGCCGGCGTCGATCAGTCGCAGCGAGATGTCGTCGCGCAGGTCGGCCTGCTTATCGACGGGAGCGACGGGGAAGTAACCGCCCTTCATGGGCGTCTTGTTCGCGAGGTTGCCGCCGACCTCCTTGCGGCCCGAGTTCCACGCGGCCTCTTCGGAGTCGATCGAGACGAAGCTGCGCCCGCCCGAGACCTCGTAGCGCACGTCGTCGAAGATATAGAACTCGGCCTCGGGGGCGAAGAACGCTGTGTCGGCGATGCCCGTCGACGTGAGGTACTTCTCGGCCTTCTTCGCGACCTGGCGCGGATCCTTCGAATAGGTCTCACCGTTGCGGGGGTTGAAGATGTCGAACACCATGACGAGCGTCTTGTGCTCGCGGAACGGGTCGATGTACGCCGTCGTGACATCGGGGATGAGCTGCATGTCCGACTCATCGATCGAGGCGAACCCGCGGATCGAGGAGCCGTCGAACATCTGCCCGACGGTGAAGAACTCATCGTCGACCGTCGAGGCGGGAATGTTGAAGTGCTGCTGCACACCGGGGAGATCCGTGAACCGGATGTCGAGGAACTTCACGTCCTCCTGTTCGATGTACGCGATCACTTCGGACGGGTCTTTGAACATGACAGCTCCAGGAGGTCTTATCGAGTCAGATCCCGTGGCGGGCTGACTCGTCGAAACTATCGCGGGGCCGTTGCCCGTGAATGTCTCGATTGTTTCCTCGATGTTACGGGGGCGGCCGCGGGTGAGACAAACCCGTTCCGCCCGGCGGGTGCTCCCAGATGCGCCACAACGCGGGCGAATAGGGTGAAACCGTGACATCCGACGCGCACTCATCCGACTATCCCGGCAAGTCCATCGGCCTTCCGCAGACCGGCCCCGGGAAGCTCGCGACTCTGCCGCGACGCATCGGGGCGTTCGCGACCGATTGGGCGGCCGTGGTGCTGCTGTCGGCGGCGTTCTTCGACTACGCCTGGTGGTCGGAGCTGATGATCTTCGTGCTCATCCAGGCGCTGTTCATCCCCACGGCGGGCGGGAGTCCCGGGCACCGGATCTGGGGGCTCCGCGTCATGCGGCCCGACGGCAGCTGGAGCGGTCCGTGGCGTCCGCTCGTGCGCGCGCTGCTCACGGTGCTCGTCATCCCCGCCGCGATCTGGGATGAGAATAACCGCGGGCTGCACGACGTGCTCGTCGACACGGTGCTCGTCACGTCGCGGTGAACGGAAGATGCCCCGCGAACGGGGCATCTCTCAGATCAGGATCACCGCGGTTTCGGCGCGCGGACGCGTGACGGGTCGACGCCCTTCGGGATCGGCAGCGACGACATCGCACCCTGCGAGATCGACTCGGTGCGCGCGACCAGCTGAGTCATGCCGCGGCGATCGACGGCCTTCGGCAGCTTCTTGATCGTCTTCGCGAGCTTATCGATCGGAATATCGTCTTCGCCCGTGCCGACGAAGAGAACCGTGACGGGCACCGCGTCGTGCGTGATGCGCCGCGCGGTCGTCTTCTCTTTCTTGATGAGCTTCTCAAGGCGGCGACGGGAGCCCTCGCCGACGAGCACGACGCCTCCGCGCCCCACGGCGCGATACACGCCCTCCTGCGACTTCGGACTGATGGCTACCGGCATGTCGTCGGCGCGCCAGCTGCGTCCGAGCATGTTGGAGACCACGTGCCCGGTCGCACCGGGCGTGCCCTCGATCTGCTTGTACATCGCGCCCGTCGCGAGACGATTCAGCAGCAGCATGCTGCAGATCATGCCGAGCATGAGGCCGAAGATGCCCCAGAGGATGAGGCCCCACCAGCGCTGCTGCGCGAGGAACGCCCCGCCGACGCCCACGCCGATGCCCGCGACGAGGATCAGGGGCAGCACCCACACGACCCACGGGTACGACTTGCGCGTGAAGCTCAGGAGCTGCTTGATCGTGGTGAAGAAGCCCGGGCGCTTTTCCGGTGCGGACGTACGTGATGCCATGCAGATGAGTTTACCGGGCCGGACAGCGGCGCACTCCCAGGCATCAGCGCGTGCACAATCGGCGAATGCTCGCTCTCATCCACAACGGGGGATCCTCGCCGCGGCGAGATGCGCGCGGGCGCGCCATGCTGGGAACATGAGCACCGCCGCCATGCGCACCGCGCCGATCGATCCGCTCGAGATCGGCGTGCGCCGGATCCGTCGCGTGGAGCCGCCCGACGTGCCCTATCCCGCTGCGCGGGCCGTGATCGGTGACGGCGATCCGGTGCTGCTCGTCGACGCGCTCGAGCTCGCGGAATGGCCGGGATGGCGAGCGACGGGCGCGCAGCACCTGCTCGCGCCGGTCGATGTGCTGAGACGCAGCGATGGCCACGATGCCGTGATCAGCGACCTGCGCGAGCCGTGCACGCGCACCGTCGGAGTGCGCGACGAGGCCGATGCCGGGTGGATGCGCGGCGAGGCGGTGACATGCGTCGTCTCGATGCTGCGCGGCCTGAGCGAGGCCGTCGCACGGGGCCTCGACGGCGACGAGAGCATCGGCGACTGGTGGATCACCGTCGACGGGCGCCCGGTCTTCGCCTTCTCGCACGATGCGTCGCACGGGCACCCGATATCCCCGCAGACGTGCGATCTGCTGAAGCGGATCCAGCTGGCCTGCGACGATCGCGTGATCGTGCGGATCATCGACGACGCGCTCGACGCCGCCGAGCACCCCGCCGTGCTCGTGCGTCGCGCGGAGGAGATCGAAGCGGCGCTGTTCGAGGCGGCCGCGCCCCAGCCCATCGAGGCCTCGGCGGTGAAGCGTCCGACGGCGCGCGCGGCTCGCTCGATCGACGTCGCCGAGCAGACGGACGGCGGCACGATCGCCCGGATCCGCGACGCGATCGAGCGTCACGTGGACGCGCGAGTCGGCGAGACCGTCTCCGGCGTGCTGCGCTCGATCGTCGCGCGGCGCGAGCGCGTGAAGCGGCCGCCGGATCCGCGAGCGGAACCGGAGAAGAAGCACCATGGGCGCGTGCTGGCGATCGGTCTCGCGGCCGCATCGGCGGTGCTCGTCGCCGGCATGCTGTGGCCGGCGGGCGAAGGGTCGACCGCCGAGACCCCGCCGGATCCGCCCCGAACCGCGACGCCCACCCCCTCGCCGCACACGGCGTCCGAGCCGACGCCGACCGTCGCGGCGACCGATCCGGTGGCGGCCGCGTCGGTCGTGCTCGACGAATGGGCGTCGTGTGGGGCCGAGTGCGATGCGGCGCAGGGCATCGAACGCGCGGGCGCGGTTGCGGCGGCGGAGCCGTCGATCGACGTGGTCGATGACTACGGTGAGGTCGTGCTGTTCATCGTGCGTGCCGAGGGCGAGAGCGACCAGCTGCTCGTGCTGGAGCGCAGCGGCGATCGCTGGCGCATTCGCGACGTGTTCGACGCGCCCTGAGAAGGCAGAACGGGCCGCACCCGAAGGTGCGGCCCGTTCTGATCGCGGTTCGGTCAGATGCCGAGGTTGCCCGCGAAGTTGGCCTCCTCGAGGCGGTTCTTGACCGCCGAGAGGTAGCGCGCTGCATCGGCGCCGTCGATCGTGCGGTGGTCGTACGAGAGCGCGAGGTACACGTACGAGCGCACGCCGATCGCGTCGGCGCCGTCGACCGTGGTCACGCCGGGGCGCTTGTACACGATTCCGGTGCCGAGGATCGCCGACTGCGGCAGGAACACGAGCGGCGTGTCGAACAGCGCGCCGCGGGATCCCGTGTTCGTGATCGTGAAGGTTCCGCCGGCGAGGTCGTCGGGCTTCAGCTTGCTGTCGCGCGTGCGCGCCGCGAGGTCGGCGATGCCGGCCGCGATCTCGGCGAGCGACTTCGACGAGGCATCGCGCAGCACGGGCGTGTACAGGCCCTTGGGCGTATCGACCGCGATCGAGAGGTTCTCGTGATCGGGGTAGACGATGTTCTCGCCGTCGAGCGTCGAGTTGATGATCGGGTACGCCTTCAGCGCCTCGACCGCCGCGAGCGAGAAGAACGAGAGGAAGGACAGCTTCTGCCCGGTCTTCTCGAGGAACTCGCCCTTGTTCTGGTCGCGGAACTGCGCGAGCTTCGTGACGTCGACCTCGACGATCGTCGTCAGCTGCGCCGTGGTGTTGAGCGACTCGACCGCGCGCGACGAGACGACCTTGCGCAGTCGCGACATCGGCTGGGTCGTGCCGCGCAGCTCGGAGGTCTCGAGCACCGTGGCGGGGGCGGCAGCGGCCGGCGACGCGGCCGACGCGGCAGCGGCCGGGGCCGACTTCGCCGCGGCGAGCACGTCATCCTTGCGGATGCGCCCGCCGACGCCCGAGCCCGTCACGGTCGACAGGTCGACGCCGTGCTGTGCCGCGAGCTTGCGGACCAGCGGCGTGACGTAGACGGTGTCGCTGCCGGCCGCGGGTGCGGCAGGAGCCTGGGCCGGCGCGGCGGGTGCGGCCGTCGGAGCCGGCGCCTTCGGAGCCGGCGCCTTCGGTGCCTCAGCCTGGGGAGTCTCGGCCTTCGGAGCCTCGGCCTTCGGCGCCTCTGCCTTCGGCGCCTCTGCCTTCGGTGCTTCTGCCGGGGCCGGGGCGCCGGAGCCGATGCGTGCGAGGACGGCGCCGATCTCGACGGTGTCGTCTTCGCCGGCGAGCAGCTCGAGCACGGTGCCCGCGGCGGGGGAGGGAACCTCGGTGTCGACCTTGTCGGTGGAGATCTCGAGCAGCGGCTCGTCGACCTCGACGCTGTCGCCGACCTGCTTGAGCCAGCGCGTGATCGTGCCCTCGGTGACGCTCTCGCCGAGCTCGGGCAGGGTCACGTCGGTCGCGTCGCCGGACGATGCCGGGGCCTCGGCAGCGGGCGCCTCGTCGGCGGGCGCCTGCTCCGCGGGCGCCTCCGCCTGAGGAGCCTCGGCAGCGGGGGCGGCGGGCGCTTCTGACGAACCGGACCCATCGCCCACGGTCGCGAGCTCGGCGCCGACCTCTGCGGTCTCATCTTCGGCGACGAGGATCGCCTCGAGCACGCCAGCGACCGGCGACGGAATCTCGGTATCGACCTTGTCGGTCGAAACCTCGAGCAGAGGTTCATCGACCTCAACGGTGTCGCCGACCTGCTTCAGCCAGCGGGTGACCGTTCCCTCGGTGACGCTCTCGCCGAGAGCGGGGAGGACAACGGAAGTGCTCATATTCGAGTCTCCTTCAGAAAGCGAAAATGCTGTTATCAGCTTAGGGGATCGCCATGCGTCATAGGTGAGTGCCGCATGAGCGTGAATCAGAGTGTGTGCAGAGGAGAACCGGCGAGCGCGAGGAATGCCTCACCGAGCGCCTCGCTCTGCGTCGGATGGGCGTGGATCAGCGGCGCCAGATCGTCGGCGCGCGCCTCCCACGCAACCGCGAGCTGCCCCTCTGTGATCAGCTCGCCGACGCGGTCGCCCACGAGGTGCACGCCGATGACGGGACCATCGACGAGCGCGACGACCTTCGCGAATCCGGCGCGGGAATCTGCGCCGGCCGACACGATCTCGCTCTTGGCGTTGCCGGCGAGCGACACCTCTCGCGTCACGACGCGATCTGCGCCGTGAGTCTCGACCGCCTGCGGCTCGGTGAGTCCGACCGACGCCACCTCGGGGGTCGAGTACGTCACACGGGGGAACAGGGAGTCGTCGAGCGGGGACGGATTCTTGCCGGCGATCGTTTCGGCGACGAAGAGACCGTGACGGAAGCCGCGGTGCGCGAGCTGCGGGCCGGCCACGATGTCGCCGACTGCCCAGACGTGCGGCGCGGTCGTGCGCAGCGACGGATCGACGACGACGAAGCCGCGATCCGTCTCGACGCCCGCCTCCGCGAGCCCGAGGCCGTCGGTGACCGGGCCGCGCCCGACGGCGACCAGCACGACATCCGCATCGATCCCGACCTCTTCTCCACCGCGGTCGACGGCGATCCTCACACCGTGCTCCGACTGCTCGACTCCCGTCACGCGGGATCCGAGCTCCAGGCCGATGCCGCGCTGACGGTATGCCTTCTCGAGAGCCTTCCGCGAGGACGGGTCCTCGTTCGCGATCAGGCTGTCGAGCGCCTCGACGATCGTCACGTCGGCACCGAGCGAACGCCAGGCGCTCGCGAACTCGACGCCGATGACGCCGCCGCCGAGGATCACCGCGCGCTTCGGCACCTCGTCGAGCGCGAGCGCCGCCTCGGAGTCGAGGATCCGCCCGCCGAGCTCGACGCCCGGGATCGTGCGGCTGCCGGCGCCGGTGGCGACCACGACATCGGTGCCGATGAAGCGGTCGCCCGCGACCTCGACGGCGGGTGCGCCGTCCGCCGACGTGAGCGTTCCGCGGCCGTCGACGACCGTGATCCCGCGTGCTCTCACGAGGGACGCGAGCCCCCGGTGCTTGCCGTCGACGAGCTTCTCTCGCCACGCGACCGCGGCGGCCATGTCGATGCCGTCGAGCGTTGCGGAGATGCCGACGCTGCCCGCGCGTCGCACGGCGTCGGCGACCTCGGCCGTGTGCAGCAGCGCCTTGGTCGGCACGCATCCTCGGTGCAGGCAGGTGCCGCCGAGGAGATCCTGCTCCACGACGGCGACCGTGCGGCCGAGCTCGGCGGCCCGGAGAGCGGCCGCATAGCCGCCGCTTCCGCCGCCGAGCACGACGAGGTCGAAGCTCTGGTCCGTCACATCACACCGTCCTGTGCAGAGGAGATCAGACGACCTCGCCGCCGGCGGCGACGAAATCGATGAGGGCGCGGGTGGATGCGCCGGTCGGGCCCTTGTCCGTGAAGCCGTACGGCGACGTCGTGCTCATGCCGCTGCCCGCGATGTCGAGGTGCACCCACGGGATCCGGTCGGCCTGCGGGTCGTTGTCGACGCGGCCGATGAAGCGCTGCAGGAACAGCCCGGCGTACACCGAGCCCGCCGCGCGGTTGCCGACGTTCGCGTTCTGCATGTCGGCGACGCGCGAATCGAGCTCGTCGTTCATGTGCTCCATGAGGGGAAGCGGCCACGCGAGCTCGCCCGTGCGGTCGGCGGCGCGCAGGAAGGCGTCGGGGGCGTCACCATGGCCCATGATGCCGGTGTGTCGCGTGCCGAGTGCGACGACCATCGCACCGGTGAGCGTTGCGACGTCGACGATCACGTCGGGGTTCTCACGGCTCGCGGCGACCAGGCCGTCGGCGAGCACGAGGCGGCCCTCGGCATCGGTGTTGGTCACTTCGACGGTCGTGCCGTCGACCATCGTCAGCACGTCGCCGGGCCGCGTGGCGCGGCCCGAGGGCATGTTGTCGGCGATGCACATCCACGCTGTCACCCGCACGGGAAGCTCCAGCTGCGCGGCCGCGCGCACGACGGCCAGCACCTCGGCGGCCCCGGTCATGTCCTCCTGCATGCCGACCATCGATGCGGCGGGCTTGAGCGACAGGCCGCCGGTGTCGAACGTGATGCCCTTGCCGACGAGTGCGACGTGGCGCTCGGCGCCCTCTGGCGCGTAGTCGAGGCGCACGAGGCGCGGCGGACGCTCGGATCCGATGCCGACGCCGAGGATTCCGCCGAAGCCGCCGTCGGCGAGGGCCTGCTCGTCCCACACGGTCGCCTGGATCGGCAGCTCGGTCGTGATCTCCGCCGCGAAGTCGGCCAGCTGCTCCGGGCTCTGGCGGTCGGCGGGTGTCGATACGAGGTCCTTGACGAGAGCGACGGCCTCGCCGGCCGCACGCGCGGTGCCCAGGTCGGCATCTGTCACGCTCTGCGGCGCGTGGATCAGCACGCGGCGTGCGCGGCGGGAAGCGGCCCGCTCGTCTTCCGGAGTGCTCTTGAACGCGTCGAACTGGTATGCGCCGAGGATCGCACCCTCAGCAGCGGCGCGCCAGGCGCCGTCGACGCCGGTGATCGCGTCCACCGCGACGGTCTCGAATCCGGTGAGCTGGCGCGCTGCCGCGCCCACCTGGTCGCGGATCGTGTGCAGATCGTGGTCCTGCCCGAGTCCGATGACCGCGAGCGGCAGGGCGGTGAACCCCGGCGCGTAGACGCGCGCGAAGGATCCCTTCTTGCCGGTGAAGCCGATCGCGTCGAGCGCGGCGCGGAGCTCGTCGCTGATCGCAGGGTCGTCGGTCGCACCGATGGCGAGGATCAGCGCATCGGCCTCTTCGGTGGGAAACGGGACATGAGTGATCGCAATATCGGGAAGCGGCATGCCAACCATCCTAGTTTCGAGCTCGGGCGTCGGACGCGCTCGTACGATGGGGGCATGGAACTGTTCGAGCGCGTCGCGAATGCACCGGTCACGCCGCCCCGTCTGCCGCTGGTCGTCCTGCTGACCGGTTTCACCGACGCGGGCGGCACGGTCGCGAGCATCGTCGACTACATGCGCGAGGAGTTGGAGCCGCGCCCGATCGTCGTGTTCCAGAACGATGAGCTGCTCGATTACCGGGCGCGTCGCCCGATCGTGACGTTCGATCGCGACCACCTGTCGGAGTTCCGGGCGCCGCGGCTCGAGCTGTCCCTCGTGCACGATGCGCTGGGGCAGCCGTTCCTGCTGCTCGCGGGATACGAGCCCGACTTCCAGTGGGAGCGGTTCGTCACGATCGTGCTCGCGCTGGCCGACGAATTCGACGTGGGCACGATGACCTGGGTGCACGCGATCGCAATGCCCGTGCCGCATACACGCCCGATCTCGACGACGGTGAGCGGCTCGCGTGGCGACCTCGTGCAGGCTCACTCGGTGTGGAAGCCGCACACTCAGGTTCCCGCCACGGTCGGACATCTCATCGAATATCGCATGTCTGAGGGCGGGTTCCCGGTCGCCGGGTTCGTCATGCTCGTGCCGCACTACCTCGCCGAGACCGACTATCCCGGGGCGACGCTCGCGGCGCTCGACAAGCTCATGACCGCGACCGGACTCGTCTTCGGGCTCGATGATCTGCGCGATGACAACCGCGACTACCTCGTGCGCGTCGAGGAGCAGATCGCGCGCAACGACGACCTCGCGCACATGATCGATACGCTCGAGCAGCGGTTCGACGCCTACTCCGCCGGCGAGTTCGACGGCGACGTGCGCACGCGAGGAGGAGCGGCGTTCGATGAGGGGGATCTGCCGAGCGCCGACGAACTGGCGGCCGAGCTGGAACGATTCCTCGCCGACCGCCCGGGCGATGACGATCACCGGCGCTGGGAATAGCGTCCGTCCCGTGCGCGTTGTCTCACACAGTGCACCTCGTGGTCAAGAGGGAGCACGAACGTATGAGAGAATGTTGACCCGAGCCGTTGTCGAACTGGTGTCTTGCGGGATGCGAGCTTGACAAGGGCCTTAATCGTGTTCGAACACAACCGGGGCGCTGGCGCGCGGTGACCCTGGCGAAAGGTGAAACGTGACTCCTGCCACGAAGACCGACGAATCCGACGAGACGACGGCCGAAGCGACGGCCGCGAAGACCACAGCCAAGAAGAAGGCGGCGCCGACGAAGACGACCGCCAAGAAGCCTGCGGCGAAGAAGGCGGCCGCTGCCCCCGCGAAGAAGGCTCCCGCGAAGAAGGCGGACGCCCCCGCGAAGCCGAAGCGCAAGAAGAACGACGTCGTCGCTGAGCTGATCGGTGACGATACCCCCGAGGTCGAGGAGACCGAGGAGAAGAAGCCGAAGGCTGAGCAGGTCGAGCCCCTGCCGTCGGGCGCGATCGTGATCAGCCCCTCCGAGGAGGAGGACGTTCCGGTCTATTCCACGCAGATCACCGGTGCGACGGCCGACCCGGTCAAGGACTACCTCAAGCAGATCGGCAAGGTGCCGCTGCTGAACGCGGCCGAAGAGGTCGACCTCGCGATGCGCATCGAGGCGGGTCTGTTCGCCGAGGAGAAGCTGTCGAAGATGTCGGCGGCTGAGAAGGCGAAGCAGCTCGGGCTCGACATGCAGTGGGTCGTGCGCGACGGGCGCCGTGCGAAGAGTCACCTGCTCGGTGCGAACCTGCGCCTGGTCGTGTCGCTGGCCAAGCGCTACACCGGCCGCGGCATGCAGTTCCTCGACCTGATCCAGGAGGGCAACCTCGGCCTGATCCGCGCCGTCGAGAAGTTCGACTACACCAAGGGCTTCAAGTTCTCGACCTACGCGACGTGGTGGATCCGCCAGGCGATCACCCGCGCGATGGCCGACCAGGCGCGCACCATCCGCATTCCTGTGCACATGGTCGAGGTCATCAACAAGCTCGCCCGCGTGCAGCGCCAGATGCTGCAGGACCTCGGTCGCGAGCCCACACCCGAAGAGCTCGCCCGCGAGCTCGACATGACGCCCGAGAAGGTCGTCGAGGTGCAGAAGTACGGCCGCGAGCCGATCTCGCTGCACACGCCTCTCGGCGAAGACGGCGACAGCGAGTTCGGCGACCTGATCGAGGACACTGAGGCGGTCGTTCCCGCCGATGCGGTGGGCTTCACGATGCTGCAGCGCCAGCTCGAGAGCCTGCTCGACTCGCTGTCGGAGCGCGAGGCGGGCGTGATCCGCATGCGCTTCGGCCTGGGCGACGGTCAGCCGAAGACGCTCGACCAGATCGGCGACACGTTCGGCGTTACGCGCGAGCGGATCCGTCAGATCGAATCGAAGACGATGGCGAAGCTGCGCCACCCGAGCCGCTCGCAGTCGCTGCGGGACTACCTCGAGTGAGCGTCGAGGCGAACGACGGCAAGGCCCTCGAGGTCTCCGTCGATGGAACCGACTTCCTCCGCATCCCGATCCGCACGCGGGTCGTCATGCCGGGCGACACGCTCGACGAGATCATTCGCGAGTACGCCGTGGGCAAGACGCAGCCGGGCGACATCCTGTTCGTGACCGAGAAGATCGTCGCGATCATGCAGGGCCGCTCGTACATGATGAGCGAGATCCGGCCGCGCCGACTCGCGACCTTCCTGTCGCGCTACGTCACGAAGACGTCGTTCGGCATCGGGCTCGGCATTCCCGAGACGATGGAGTTCGCGCTCAAAGAGGTCGGCACGCCGCGGATCCTGTTCGCCGCGGCCGTCTCGGCCGTGACCAAGCTGTTCGGCCGTCGCGGCGACTTCTACCGCATCGCGGGGGAGAAGGCGCGCGCCATCGACGGGCCGACGCCCGGGACGATCCCGCCGTACAACGACGCTGTCGTGCTCGGGCCCGAGCGCCCGCACGAGGTGGCGCTCGAGGTCAAGAAGCTCGTCGGATGCGACGTCGCGGTCGTCGATATCAACGACATCGGCGGAAACATCCTGGGGTCGACGATCGACAAAGCCGGCGAACGCCAGCTCGCGCGGATCCTGAGCGATAACCCGCTCGGTCAGGGGCACCAGTCGACGCCGATGGGCATCATCCGCAAAGCGGGCTGACCCGCTCCTCAATTCGTCATTTCTGGCACTTTTCCGCACGCAAATGCGTGCAGAAAAGTGCCAGAAATGCAGAGAGAGCGGGCTGTGGGACGGGGTCAGAACCCGATTGCTGCTCGGTAGCGCGGCTTGTGGCCGGTGCGCACGCCCGACACGCTCGGCTTGTTCTCGTAGACGCCCGCCCCCCAGTTGCCCTCGACGAGCACGGGGCCCTTCTCCGTCGACACGATGTCCCACCCTGCGTACTGCACCTCGGGCACGACGCGGGCGGCGCGGTCGATCAGGGCGATCGCCTCGTCGAAGCCCGGCAACTGGAAGTCCGCGATGCGGAAACCGGTGTCGGGGTGCGTCTCGTGCACGTTCGAGTGCGAGTCGTAGCCGGCGCTCATGGCGTGGCCCGAGTCGGGGTCGAGCATGGTGTAGAAACCGCCGTACGACATCTGGTCGCTGACCTCGCCGCGTCCGAACTTCTGCGCGACTGCGAGCACGTGCACATCGGCACCGTCGTAGAACGCCGTGATGCGCGTGGTGTTCACGGTCCCCGGGCACACGGCCGACAGGTCGGCGTGCTGGGCGATGACCTCTTCGAGCAGGATCTCATCCGATTCGAGCAGCCTGCGGTGGAAGTCCGTCCAGTCCGAGACCTCCTTCGCGTGATAGCGGCGCACGCCGAGGCCCATGTGGCTGACGGGCACCTTCGCGATGACCGTCGCCTGCTCTTCGACGAACGCCCGCACCTCGTCGGCGTTGTCCTTCGTGACGACCATCCACGCGCGATTCATGAAGTCGGCGAAGCGCTCGTTGAAGGCGACCTTGTCCTCGAAGATCCGGCGCCCTTCAGGCTGGGAGAACCGCTGCGCGAGCTGCGCCGAGACCGGGTGCGTCATGAACGTCGCGCGCTCTTCGGGGGTCAGGATCGCGAAGTCGAAGTCGACGTAGTCCTGGAAAGCGACGTCCTTGCGCGCCGCCTGCCAGAGCATATCGGCGATGACGGTCGGCACCGGCTTGCCGTGCTCGTGACGAACCTCCTTGGCGCGCTCGATCACCGCGCCGATATCGATGCGGCGGGCGCGCTGGGCGAGGTAGCTCAGCTTCGGTCCGAGGGCGAGGCCATTCGACGGCATGGATCCTCCGAGTCGGCGGTAAGTGGACGGCTCGTGCGGCGCGCTGAAGAGGCACCGCACGACCCCGTCATAGTCTAGGGCGGATGAGTGATCCGATTCTGGGGATGAGCATGCCGCGCGCACGCGTGTCGCGCTCCGCGCTCGAACGCAACATCGCGCGAGCGCTGCGGGCGGCACCCGGCGCAGCGATCGACCTCCGTCGTGATGCCTGCGGACACGGGGCCCCTCTCGTCGCCGCTGCCGCGCGCGCAGCGGGCGTGACGTGCGCGATCGCGGACGAGGACGCCGGCCGCTGCGGACTCGCGTCCGCTGCGACTCGTGCCCTCCCGCTCGAGGCGGTCTTCGGCCTCGAGGGGAAGGGGGAACCCGTGATGACGCTCGTCGCTCCAGTGCTGCAGGTCAAACCGCTGTACGCGGGAGACGGTGTCTCGTACGGCTACCGCCACCGAGCGGCTCGCGACACGCGGGTCGCGCTCGTCTCCGGTGGGTATGCGCAGGGCGTCGCGCGCGCCATCGGCTCCCGCGCCTCCGTGCTGATCGCGGGCGCCGAGGCTCCGATCGTCGGCCGAGTCGCCATGGACGTATGCGTCGTCGACATCGGCGATCTCGACGTCGCGGTGCGCGACGAGGCGCTGTTCTTCGGGACGGACCGGCCCGACCTGCTGCGGGCGTGGGCCGAGGCAACCGGGTGGACCGAGCTCGAGCTCGCTGCCGTTGTCGGCCTCTGCGCATCTCGGGAGGAGGCGGCATGACCATGACCGGTGCTGAGCTGCGCATCGACCTGCAGCGCCTGCGCGAGAACGTGCGCGCGGTACGAGAGCGCATGGCACCCGCGGAGGCGCTCGTCGTCATCAAGGACGACGCTTACGCACAGGGCGTCGAGCCGATCGTCGCCGCGGCGCTCGATGCGGGCGCCGTCTGGTTCGGGGGCATCGACCTCGACAGCGCCGTGCGGGCGAAGCGCACCGCCGGAGGACGAGCCCGCGTGCTGTGCTGGATGACGCTCTCCGCCGAAGAGGCCCGTCTCGGAGTCGCCGAGGGGATCGAGCTCGGCGTCGGCGACGCGGACTACCTCGAGCGTGCGGCGACGGCACCGAGCACGGCGACGCTGCACCTCAAGATCGACACAGGACTGCACCGCAACGGCGTGCGTCCGGAGGCCTGGGCGGCGTTCTGCGCGCGAGCGGCCGAGCTCGAGCGGGCAGGGCGCATCCGCGTGGCCGGGATCTGGACCCATATCGCGGAGGCGAGCGATGCCGAAGACGACGCCTCGCGCGCCGAGTTCGATCACGCCGTCGGCATCGCCCGCGATGCGGGCCTCACGCCCGAGATGCGCCATCTCGCGGCGAGTGCGGCAGCGTGGCATCGCCCGGAGTTCCGCTACGACCTCGTGCGCATCGGCGCGTTCTGCTATGGGATCCGGTCGGAGGACGGGCCGGAGATCGGTGGTACGGCACCGATCTCCTCACTCGTCGCACCCGTCGTGTCCGTCGGGACCGATGTCGAGGTCGCGATCGGGTCCGTCGACGGATTCCCCTCCGCGCTCGCAGGGCGCACCCACGTCGCGACGCCGGGCGGGGAGAGGGCCCTCGTGCGGGTCGACGCCTTCACCTCGCGCGTCGAGACATGGCCCGGTGCGGCGATCGGCGACGACGTGATCCTGTTCGGACCCGGCACCCGCGGCGAACCGACCCCGACCGACCTCGGCGAGGCCATCGGCACGGTCGGCGAGGAACCGCTGCTGCGCGTATCCCCGCTCGTGCCGCGCGTGTACGTCGGCTGACGACGAGCCCCGATCAAACGGTCATTGTCCGGACGCGAATGCGAAAGGGCCGCCTCCGATCGGAGACGGCCCTTCGGATCGGACCGGATCAGTCCTGAAGCTTGTCGGTCTCGTCGTGCCAGTTCGTGGCGACAGCGCGCAGCTTCTCTTCGAACTTGCGCCCGTGGTGCGCGCAGTAGAGCAGCTCGCTTCCGCCGACCTCGGCGGCGATGTATGCCTGCGCGCCGCATGCGTCACAGCGATCGAGGGCCGTGAGTCGGTGAGAGACAGGGGCGTCGGCCAGGGGTGTTGCAGTCATCGATCTGTCTCCTTCGTGAGTCGTTCGGTATTGCGGGCCATGCCTCATACAACCATGGAGCCGCGACAAAGATTTCCTCACGGTGCGAGGTTTCGCCGACGGCGTACGCACAACGTCCGTTCCGTGTGTTCCGCCGGTCTGCCCGGGCATTCGAAGATAAGCTCGAATATTGTGACGACCGAGTACTCCGCCCATCATCTTCAGGTTCTCGAAGGGCTCGAGGCCGTGCGCAAACGGCCCGGCATGTACATCGGCTCCAACGGTTCGCCGGGCCTGATGCACTGCCTGTGGGAGATCATCGACAACTCGGTGGATGAGGCGGTCGCCGGCAACGGGGACCGCATCGTGGTGATCCTGCGCGCCGACGGCAGCGTCGAAGTGCAGGACCGCGGCCGCGGCGTGCCCGTCGATGTCGAGCCGCGCACCGGGCTCACGGGCGTCGAGGTCGTCTACACCAAGCTGCATGCCGGAGGGAAGTTCGGCGGCGGATCCTATGCCGCCTCCGGCGGCCTCCACGGCGTGGGCGCCTCGGTCGTCAACGCGCTGAGCGAGCGCCTCGATGTCGAGGTCGATCGCGGCGGCAAGATCTACGCGATGAGCTTCCACCGCGGCGAGCCCGGCGTGTTCTCCGACACGGGCGAACCGCGCCCCGACGCGTCCTTCTCCCCGTTCGAGAACGGCAGCGAGCTGCGCGTTGCGGGGAAGGCGCCCCGCGGCGTCACGGGCACCCGCGTGCGGTACTGGGCCGATCGCCAGATCTTCACGAAGGATGCGGCGTTCCAGTACGACGAGCTCGTCACGCGCGCTCGTCAGACGGCCTTCCTCGTCCCGGGGCTCGAGATCGTCGTGCGCGATGAGCGCTTCGCCGACGACCCCGAGACGGGAGTGCGCGAGACGACCTACAAGTTCGACGGCGGCCTCGGCGAGTTCGTCGAGTTCCTCTCGACCGACGCACCGGTGACCGATACGTGGCGCCTCGAGGGCACCGGTTCCTTCACCGAGACGGTGCCGACGCTGCAGGCCGATGGTTCGATGAAGTCGACCGAGGTGGTGCGCGACTGCAACGTCGACATCGCGCTGCGCTGGGGCACGGGGTACGACACGCACATGCGCTCGTTCGTGAACATCATCGCCACGCCGAAGGGCGGCACCCACCAGCAGGGGTTCGAGCAGGAGCTCACGAAGCAGCTGCGCGCCGAGGTCGAGAAGAACGCCCGCCGTCTCAAGGTCGGCAGCGACAAGCTCGAGAAGGACGACGTGCTCGCCGGGCTCACGGCGGTGCTCAACGTGAGCCTTCCCGAGCCGCAGTTCGAGGGACAGACGAAGGAAGTGCTGGGCACGCCCGCGGTGCGTCAGATCGTGGCGAAGGTCGTGCGCGACGGCATGAAGCAGCGGTTCTCCTCGACCAAGCGCGACGACAAGAACCAGGTCTCGATGCTGCTCGAGAAGGTCGTCAGCGAGATGAAGGCCCGTGTCTCGGCTCGGGCGCACAAGGAGACCCAGCGCCGGAAGAACGCGCTGGAGTCGTCGTCGCTGCCCGCGAAGCTGATCGACTGCCGTTCGACCGACGTCTCCGACACCGAGCTCTTCATCGTCGAGGGCGACTCGGCGCTCGGCACTGCCCGCAAGGCGCGCGACAGCGAGCACCAGGCGCTGTTCCCGATCCGCGGCAAGATCCTGAACACCCAGAAGGCCTCGATCGCCGACATGCTGTCGAACGCCGAGTGCGCGGCGCTGATCCAGGTCGTCGGAGCGGGATCCGGTCGCTCGTTCGACATCGGCTCGGCGCGCTACGGCAAGGTGATCATGATGAGTGACGCCGACGTCGACGGGGCTCACATCCGCACGCTGCTGCTGACGCTGTTCTACCGTTACATGCGCCCCCTGATCGAAGACGGGCGCGTATACGCCGCCGTTCCGCCGCTGCATCGCGTCGTCGTCATGAACCCCGGATCGAAGCCGAACGAGACGATCTACACCTACAGCGACCGTGAGCTCAACGCGCTGCTCGCGAAGCTGCGCCGCCAGAACAAGCGGTGGCAGGAGCCGATCCAGCGTTACAAGGGGCTCGGCGAGATGGACGCCGACCAGCTGGCCGAGACGACGATGTCGCGCGACGGGCGTCTGCTGCGCCGCGTGCGCATGGCCGACGCCGAGGCGGCCGGCCACGTGTTCGAGATGCTCATGGGCAACGAGGTCGCGCCGCGGCGCGAGTTCATCGTGCAGGGCGCAGCGGACCTCGACAAGGAAGCGATCGACGCGTAGCGCTAATCGCGGGCCGGTTGGATCCTGATCGCGCCCGTGACCGTCGGGATCGCGCCCGTCAATACGGGTTCCGGCGGAGCGAGCGGCTTCTCGCGCGTCGCGAGGGTGATGCCGACGCTCGCCGCGACGACGAGCGCGATGGCCGCGATCTTCATCGCCCCGATGGTCTGTGCGAGGAGCAGCCAGCCGAACAGGGCGGCGAAGACCGGCTCGAGGCTGATCAGCACGCCGAAGACGCGCTGCGGCAGGCGCCGCAGCGCCAGCAGCTCCAGCGTGTACGGCACGACGGATGCAAACACCGCGGTGCCCAGAGCGAGCCAGAGGAGCTCCGGGCGCGCGGCCAGCACGGCGACCGCGGGAACCCCGAAGGGGAGGAGCGCGACGGAGGCGATCGCGAGGGCCATCGCGAGTCCGCCGATGCCCGGGACGAGACGTCCGACGCGTGCGCTCCCGCGGATGTACAGCACCCAGAACGCGGCGGCGATCAGCGCGAGCCCGGCGCCGAAAAGATCGAGCGGATCCGACCCGATCACGCTGTCGAGCCCGAACAGGCCCACGCCCGTGACGGCGAGGCCGACCCATGCCGCGTCGGCGAGGCGGCGTGTCAGCGCGGCCGCGAGCGCGAGCGGGCCGAGGAACTCGATCGCGACGGCCGGACCGAGCGGCAGGCGCTCGATCGCCGCGTAGAAGAAGCCGTTCATGCCCGCGAGCGACAGCCCGAACCATGCGATGGCCATCCACTCCTCGCGCCGCCACGGGCGGATCTTCGGCCGTGACACGGCGACGAGCAGGGTTGCCGCGATCAGGAGCCGCAGAGCGGCGACGCCCCACGCTCCGACATCGGGGAAGAGCTGAACCGCGAGCGCCGCGCCGAACTGCAGCGAGGCACAGGACCCGGCGATCAGGGCGATCGGAATGCCGATGCGCGCGGAGGTGGGCGTGGCCGTCGTCATGCATCCAGTCTTCGCGATCTCCTATGATCAGTCCAGCAACTGTTTATGAACGATAAACATAAGGAAAACTGATGCTCAATCTGGTGCGGCTGCACGTGCTGAGCGAGCTCTCGCGGCGGGGGACGATCGCCGCCACGGCGCGGGCGCTGTCGTATACGCCGTCCGCGGTGTCGCAGCAGCTCGCGCAGCTCGAGCGCGAGACCGGGGTCGTGCTGCTCGAGCGCATCGGGCGCGGGGTGCGCCTCACCGGCGACGCGGAGGCTCTCGTCGAGCATGCCGATGCGGCGATCGCGCGTCTCGAACGGGCGGAATCCGAGCTCGCCGCGTCGCAGAGCGCGCTGCGGGGAGCGCTGAGCGTGGCGTCGTTCCAGAGCGTCGTCGTGGCGATCGTGCCGAACGCGCTCGATCGCATGGCGGAGCAGAATCCCGGCCTGCGAGTCGACATCACACAGCGCGAGCACGAGCAGGCCTACGACGGGCTGCTGTCGCACGAGTTCGACCTGATCCTGGGCGAGCAGTACCCCGGCGTCCCCGAGCGCGTGCGCAGCGGCATCGACCGCTCGGACCTGCTCATGGATCCGCTGTGCCTCGCGATCCCCGCCGTGGGTCCGCTCGCCGCGCGGCCGCGCCGGCTGAGCGACCTCGCCGACGCTCCGTGGGTGATGGACCCTGACGATACCCCGACGGGCAGATGGGCGCGCTCGGTCTGCCGCCGCGCGGGGTTCGAGCCTGCAGTGAAGGTTGAGAGCCCGGATCTGCTGCTGCACGCGCACCTCGTTCGCACGGGACACGCCGTT
This sequence comes from Candidatus Microbacterium stercoravium, assembly GCA_019117025.1. GTDB lineage: Bacteria > Actinomycetota > Actinomycetes > Actinomycetales > Microbacteriaceae > Microbacterium > Microbacterium stercoravium. The sequence goes on from DXAM01000026.1 coordinate 19,633, forward strand.
GCCTTCATCCCGGCGCTGATCTCCTCTCCGCACCTCGACGGGCTCACCCTGGTGAGCCTGCCGGATCATCCGCACCGCGTGCTCTATACGGCGGCGCGATCCGGGCGCGCCGCGCATCCGGCCGTGCGCGCCTTCCGCACCGCGCTGTCGGACACCCTCGAGGCGCAGCGCCCCGAGACGCCCGCCTGGAGTCTCGCGCTGGAAGCGTGACGGTCAGCCGAGCAGGTCGTCGAGCGCGCTGCCGAGCGTCGGATGACGGAATGCGAAGCCGCGGTCGGCGAGCACCGCCGATGTCGTGTGCCTCCCCGTGAGGGCGAGGAGGGGATCCGTGCGGAGCCCGATCGAGGCGAGTCGCAGTACGAACTCGGGCGTGGGCAGTCCGATCGGCATGCCGACCGCCTGTCGCAGCAGCTGCATCAGCTCGGCATTGCGCACGGGGTGCGGAGACGCCGCGATCACCGGCGCATCGGGCAGGGTGAGCTGCGGATCGAGCCCGAGGGCCGCCCGGGCGATGCGCAGCCAGTCGGCCACGTGGATCCAGCTGAACCACTGCCGCCCGCCGGCGATCGGCCCGCCGAACCCGAGGCGGGCGGGGAGGAGCAGCCGATCGAGCGCGGGGGTGCGACGGTCGAGAACGATCGACGTGCGCAGGGTGACGAGGTGCGCGGCGTTCGCCGAGCGCGACGCCTGCTCCCACGGCAGAACGATCCCCGTCATCTGCGGAAGGCCCTGCTCCGGGTCCGGAGTGCGCTCGGTGATGAGCTCGTCGCCCGTGTCGCCGTAGATCGCCGTCGTCGATGCCTGCACCCAGCGATCGACGGGGCGGCTGCGTCGCTCGGATGCCGCCACGAGCGCGTGCGTAGCGTGCACGCGCGAGTCGCGGAGCTCCCGGATGTTGTGCTCGGTCGGCCGGCAGTCGACGGGCTTGCCCGCGAGGTTGACGACGGCGACCTCGTCGTCGGACTCGAGCACGTGCGCCCACGCGGGCACGTCGGCGGGGTCCCACCCGACTTCGATCGCGCCGCGGATCGGTGCCCGGCCCGGCGTGCGCGTCAGCGCCACGACCTCGTGGCCGTCGCGGACGAGCGAGGCGGCGAGGGCGCGTCCGAGGGACCCGCTCGCGCCCGAGATGACGATCCTCATGCGCGCGACGCTACAGTGCCCTGCCGATCGTGTCGACCGGCGCGTCGAGCAGCTGGCCGGACCCGTCGCGCTTCGACAGCGTCATCGGCAGCTTGCGCACGGATCCCTTCGCATCGAGGGCGTAGGCGGGATCGGGGCCCGCCCAGGCGAGCTGCAGCCCGTCCTCGCCCTTCAGGAACGCGTGCGCGCGCACGCCGCCGGTCGCGCGGCCCTTCGACGGGTATTCGCCGAAGTCGCTGATCTTCGCGCGTCCGGGATCGGTGCCCGGCAGTGCCGTCGATGAGGTCGACACCGTCACGACGACGTTGCCGTCGCCCGTGACGGAACCGAAGAAGAGGGCGGTCGATCCCGCCGCGAGCTTGATGCCGGACATCCCCGCCGCGGTCGCGCCCTGGGGCCGCACCGACGCGGCGGAGAAGCGCAGCAGACGAGCGTCGGTCGTGACGAACACGAGGTCGGAGTCATCTGCCGTTCGTGCGATCCCGACGACGCGGTCACCGGGCTTCAGAGAGATGACCTCGAGCGAGGGCTTCGCCGCGAGCGCCGACGGCACGACGCGCTTGACGATGCCCTGGGCCGTGCCGATCGCGAGCGGATCCTCCGAGCCGAGCTCGACGAGCCCGAGGATGAGCTCGGTCTTGTCGGTCAGCCCGATGTAGTCGCGCAGGCGCTGGCCGGCGCTGAGTGAGATCGACGTGGGCGGCACCGAGGGCAGATCGACGGGGTGGAACCTCACGAGGCGTCCGTGGGAGGTGACCGCCCCCAGCTCGCCGCGCACCGTCGTGCGCGCGGACGACAGGATCGCGTCGTGCTTCGCCCGGCGCGCCGGGGCCGCGACCTCCTCGCCCTCGGGAACGTCGATGCGGATCGCGCGGCCCGTCGTCGACAGTGCCACGACGGTGGGAGCGTCGGCGATCTGCAGATCCTGCTCGGCTGCCTTCGCTGACTTCTTCGGCTGCGGCTTCGCGTTCATCAGCACGGTGCGCCGGGGAGTGCCGAGCTCGTCGGAGACGGTTTCGAGCTCGAGCGCGACCTGGCGACGGATCAACTCGTCGGAGCCGAGGAGCTCCTCGAGCTTCGCGATCTCGGCCAGCAGCTCGTCGCGCTCCGACTCCAGCTCGATCCGTGAGAACTTCGTGAGCCGACGCAGCCGCAGCTCGAGGATGTACTCGGCCTGCACCTCGTCGAGATCGAACACCTGGCACAGGCGGGTGCGCGCCTCTTCGCTCGTCTCGGACGAACGGATGACCTGGATGACTTCGTCGATGTCGAGGATGGCGATGAGCAGGCCCTGCACGAGGTGCAGGCGCTCGCGACGTCGCGCGAGGCGGTAGGTCGTGCGGCGCGTGATCACGTCGATGCGGTGATTCACATAGACGACGAGCATGTCACGCAGCCCGAGCGTCGACGGCTGGCCGTCGACGAGCGCCACGTTGTTGAAGCCGAACGAGTCTTCGAGGGGCGTGAGGCGGTACAGGCGCTCGAGCACCGCCTCGGCGTCGAAGCCGGTCTTGATGCCGATCACGAGGCGCAGGCCGTGCTTGCGGTCGGACAGGTCGTTGACGTCGCTGATGCCCTGCAGCTTCTTCGACTGAACGGCGTCCTTGAGCTTCTCGATGACGCGCTCGGGGCCGACCATGTACGGCAGCTCCGTGATGATGATGCCGGTGCGGCGCGGGCCGATCTGCTCGATCTGCGCCTTCGCGCGCACCTTGACGGAACCGCGGCCGGTCTCGTACGCGTCGCGCACGCCGTCGAGGCCCATGATGATGCCGCCCTCGGGGAAGTCGGGGCCGGGGACGAACTGCATGAGGTCGGCGGTCGTCGCATCGGGATGATCGAGCAGGTGGGTTGCCGCATTCACGACCTCGATGAGGTTGTGCGGAGCCATGTTCGTCGCCATGCCGACAGCGATGCCCGTGGCGCCGTTGACGAGCAGGTTCGGGTACGCGGCGGGCAGTACCGCGGGCTGCTGGTATTGGCCGTCGTAGTTCGGCACGAAGTCGACGACGTCCTCGCCGAGGTCCTCCGTCATGCGCATGGCCGCGCGGTCGAGGCGCGCCTCGGTGTAGCGGCTGGCGGCGGGGCCGTCGTCGAGGGATCCGAAGTTGCCGTGGCCGTCGACGAGCGGCAGCCGCATGGCGAAGTCCTGCGCAAGCCGCACGAGCGCGTCGTAGATCGCGGAATCGCCGTGCGGGTGCAGCTTCCCCATGACATCGCCCACGACGCGGGCGCTCTTGACATGCCCCCGCTCGGGCCGAAGGCCCATCTCGGACATCTGATAGAGGATGCGGCGCTGCACGGGCTTGAGCCCGTCGCGCGCGTCGGGGAGGGCACGCGAGTAGATGACCGAGTACGCGTACTCGAGGTACGACCCCTGCATCTCGTTCTCGAGCGCGATGTCTTCGATGCGCTCACCGGCCGGGGCAGCCTGATCCTGCTTGCGCGCCATGTGGCCCTTTCTGGTTCGCGTGGGGAATGTCGGGCAGAAAGCGCCTGTGCGAGACTGACCCTGATGCAGAAAATCGTACCCGCGGCGGCCGGTTCGGCCCGGAATCTCGCCGGAGTGGCGCCCGAGATGCTTCGCTCACTGCGCGGGGAGGGCGAATGGCTGCCGCCCGTTTCGTCCGCGATCGCGTTCGTCGTCGACGGCTTGGGCGCGATTCAGCTGCGCACCCACCGCGCGCACGCGCGAGGGCTCGCGCAGGCCATGCCGAAGAAGCACGTCGCGCAGACAGTCTGCCCATCGACGACCGCGGCCGCGCTGGGATCGTTCCTCACGGGGGAGTCGCCCGGCGTGCACGGCCTCGTGGGCTACCGCGCGCTGGACCCGGAGCGCGATGTGGTCGCGAACCAGATCAGCGGGTACGGCGCGGACGGGCTCGACCCCGATTCCTGGCAGCGCAGCGCCACGGTCTTCGAACGCGCGGCGGCGCACGGGCTGCATCCCTATTCCGTGGGCTCGCCCGAGTACCGGGGGAGCGGCTTCACGGCGGCGCTGCACCGCGGCGCGGAGTTCGCCGCCGAGGCCGATCTCGCGCAGCGCGTGCGCGTCGCCTGCGCCCTTGCCGAGCAGCGGGACGGGGTGTTCGTATACTGCTACATCCCCGAGCTCGACAAGGCCGGCCACAAGCACGGCGTCGACTCGGACCGGTGGCGGGATGTGCTCGAGCAGATCGATCTGGCGCTGCGCCCCGCCCTCGCGCTCCGCCGCGACATCGGCGGCCTCGTGACGGCGGACCACGGCATGATCGATGCCCCGCGATCGAGGCACGTGCTGCTGAGGGACGGCGACCCCCGGCTCGACGGCGTGCGGCACCTCGGCGGCGAACCGCGCTTCCTGCACGTCTACGCCGAGCCCGGTGCCGACGTCGACGCGCTCGCGGATCGGTGGCGCGACCTCTCGGGAACGGCGGCCGATGTCTCGACGCGCGCCGAGGCGATCGCGGATGGCGTCTTCGGCCCCACCGTGCTCGAGCACGTCATTCCTCGCATCGGCGATGTGCTCGTGGCCGCGCGCGGTCTGTGGGCGTTCTACGACGACCGGCTGGCGGACAAACGTTCGCAGGCGATGATCGGCCAGCACGGCGCAATGACGCCTGAGGAGACCACGGTGCCGCTGATCAGAACCGGCGGATACGCGGCCTGAGGTCAGTCGTCGCCGCGGGAGCCGAAGACGATCTCGTCCCACGACGGCATCGTGGGGCGGCCCCGGCGGCGCGACGCGGGCTTGTCGCCGTCGGAGTGCGGGGCCTCTTCGGGCTCGTCATCGGCGGGAGGCGTCTCCTCGAGATGCGGATCCTTTCCGCCGAGCACCGCGACAGGGCGCGACGGCTGCGGATCGGGATCATCGTCGTACGCCGGGGGCGCTTCGCGCTGACCGCGCTTGCGGCGCAGCGCTTCGAGCAGATCGGCGGTATCGGCGGGCCGCTCGGGTGCGGCCGGCTCCGACGGCTGTTCCTCCTGGAACGCCTGATCGTCGAACGTCGAGGAATCCTTGACCCCGCCTGTGACGTCGAGCGCGCGCAGGCGCGGGATCAGGCCGTCGTCGGGGAGCTTGCCCTGGCGGGAGAGCTGCGCGGCATCGTCGTTCGCGGGTGTGAGCGCGCTGCGGCGCGGATCGAACGACCAGCGCGCGTCGCGCTCGATTCCGGCAGCGGTGAAGCCGAGCTTGACGATCCATCCGTCGTCGGTCTTCCAGCTCGACCAGCGCTCCTGCGCAGCCGAGACGTCGGCGAGCTTCTGGCGGATCACGGTTCCGAATGTGGGAGTGTCGTCGAGATCGACGTGCACGCCCGTGAGGACCGGCATAGCGAGCGCCCGGTCGACGATGTGTTCGCGCTCGGCGAGCACGGGGCCCTCGAAGAGGCGCACGCGTTCGACGTCGCATGACAGCAGCTCGGCCACGTCTTCGGCCGACATGCCGGAGCGAATATGCGCTTGGATCTCGCGCGGGCCGGGCCCGGTCTCTCGCGGCTTCGGCTCGGCCTCGGCGCGGGCGCGACGCACCGCGGTGCGCAGCATGTCGTCGATGTCGAGGGTGAAGCGCTGTCCGTGCTCCGTGGCGAGGACGAGCGTCTGCCCCTCCGTGCCCACGATGGTCAGCTGTTCCATCCTGCTCCTTCCGCTTGGCGCGAGCGGATCGCGTCGCACACATGTTGTCACGCGCGACCGCGGATGACGGGAATACGGCGGGCGCGCCGCGGGTTTGACATCTCGCACCCCCGCGCGACGCGGCCGCGACAACTCGCATTTGCGAATTCAGGTTTCGTCGTGCAAACTAACGCCGCCCCGCGTACGGCGCATGATATGCGTCAGATGTCGAAATTCGCACGGCTCCGCCGTACGCGACCGACCTGCAGGGCTACCCCGCACCGTGACCACAGACCCCCGAAAGAAGTGACGCCCGGCGATGGCAACAGACTACGACGCTCCGCGTAACAAGAACGAAGACGAAGGCAACGAGTCGATCGAGGCCCTCAAGGCGGCGCGATCGAACCAGAGCACGGCGGTCGAGAACGAGGACGCCGACAACCCCAGCTTCGTGCTGGGCGGCAACGACCTCTCGAACGTCGAGCTCGATGTCGTCGTGCTGCCTCCGCAGCAGGACGAGTTCACCTGCATGGAGTGCTTCCTCGTGAAGCACCGCTCGCAGATCGACAGCATCGGCGATGCCGGACCGGTCTGCAAGGACTGCGCCTAGGCCGCGTCACGCTTCGCGCGCATGATGGCCGCCGCAAGGCGGTCGGGCGTGCGGGACGAGATCGTCCACGAACTGACGGGATCGTCGGGATCCGTGTTCTTCACGAGCACGATCCCGTCGATCCCTCCGCGTATCAGGTACCAGCCGCGCGGGTCGAGGCGCGCGCCGCGGGCGTTCTTCGCCTCGTCTCCCGTCAGCGCGACCGCCTCGTCGAGGTGCGCGACGTCGATGTGTGCGCGTCCGGCGCGCACCTCGCGCCCCGAGACCGATACGACGGGCGCGAGCAGGATCAGGAGCCCGATGAGCAGGGCGGCGGCGGCGATGCCGAGCGCGAGCGACACAACGTCGTTGATGCGCACGAAGACCAGCGAGATCATCGGCGCGATGATCGCCGCGGCGCACAGGATCCGCAGCGACGGCGCGAGCCGTTCGCGATAGAGCGGCTGTGCGTGACGCGTGCGGGCGGGGGAGGAGACGGTTTTCTGCATTACCCTCGATGCGTGAGTGATTCCGTGGACCTTCCCATTGTCGCACCGGTGATGCCGGCGTACGCCCACCCCGGAGACGCCGGCGCCGACCTGGTGTCGACGATCGGCATCCGGCTCGAGCCGGGGCAGCGCGCTCTTGTTCCGACGGGAGTGCGGATCGCGCTGCCCGACGGCTACGCAGGCTTCGTCGTGCCGCGCAGCGGCCTCGCCGCGAAGCACGGGATCACGATCGTCAACGCTCCCGGCACGATCGATGCGGGGTACCGTGGCGAGATCCGGGTCGCGCTGCTCAACACCGACCGAGAGGCCGCCTACGAGGTGGCCGCAGGCGACAGGATCGCGCAGCTGATCATCGCCCCGGTGGCCCGAGCGAGATTCATCCCCGTCGATGATCTCGATGGCAGCGTGCGAGGAGACGGCGGCTTCGGCTCGTCCGGGTACGCCGCAGAGAAGACCAACGAAGAGAGTTCACGATGACTGACCCCCAGGACACGCCTGAGGCCGACGAGCGCGCGACGCCGTCGACCGAGAAGTCGGCTCCCGTCGACCGCGCGGAGAACGGGCCGTTCGACGCGAGCGAGGCGAACCCGATCCGCCCGTACATCGACATCGGCGGCATCAAGGTGCTGCCGCGCGACGGCCTGAACCTGCGCCTCGAAGTCGAGGAGAACACGCAGCGCATCGTCGCCGTGGGCCTCGACTACGCCGGATCGACGCTGCAGGTGCAGCCGTTCGCGTCGCCGCGCTCGAGCGGGCTGTGGCACGAGACGCGGGAGCAGATCCGCGCCCAGGTCTCGCAGCAGGGCGGACGCGTCGAGGAGCGCGAGGGCCCGCTCGGCCCCGAGCTGCTCGCCGAGGTGCCCGCGGCCGCGGCCGCGGACGCGAGCGCGGGTCGCCGCGTCGTGCGCTTCGTCGGCGTCGACGGCCCCAGGTGGTTCCTGCGCGGCGTGATCGGCGGCGACGGCGCGAGCAGTGCGGAGGCGGCGGAGAAGGTCGAAGACCTCTTCCGGTCGATCGTCGTGGTGCGCGGTGCCGCGCCGATGCCGCCGCGCGATCTGATTCCGCTCACGATGCCGCAGACGCCGGGATCCTGATGTCCGTCGACGAGCCGGAGAAGGCCGAGGCCACGGCGCTGACGCCGCCCGCGCCCGAAGAGGCCGGTGCGTCGCACGCGATCGGGCAGGCGCTCAGCGACGCGGCGCGCCGCGCGGGCATGGATCCGTCGGACGACGCGACGACGGGGAAGATCGTCTGGAAGGCGATCGGCGGTCTGCGCGGCGTCGTCGAATCGGTGCTGCCGCTCGTCGTGTTCCTCGTGAGCCTCTCGGTGTGGCCCGATCAGCTCGTCATCGCCGTGGCCGCCTCGATCGCCGCCGCCGGGATCTTCACGGTGGCCCGACTGATCCAGCGCCAGCCCCCATCGGCCGCGCTCGGCGGTCTCGTGGCGGTGGGCGTCGCCGGGGCCCTGGTGCTGTTCACCGGGCGCGCCGAGGACAACTTCATCCCCGGATTCATCACGAACGTCGCCTACGGCTCGGCGTTCCTGATCTCCGCGCTCCTGGGCTGGTCGCTCATCGGGCTCGCGGTCGGGTTCCTCATGGACGACGGCCTCGCGTGGCGCGCCGACAAGCGCAAGCGCCGCGCATTCTTCTGGCTCGCGATCATGTGGGCGGCCCTGTTCTTCGTGCGCCTGGGCGTGCAGCTGCCGATGTGGTTCGCGGACGTCGACGTGCAGGTGCTGGGCACCGTGAAGCTCGTCATGGGGATTCCGCTGTTCGCCCCGCTCGTCGCCGTGACATGGCTCGTCGTGCGCGCCGCATATCCGCGGAAGACGACGTGACGCGTGGTATATTTATCTTGACATCAAGATAAATTGCACGACATTAGGTCGACCTTCCTAGCCTCGGTGGCACGAGGGGAGGAAAATGGGAGCGCAATGCTGCGGTCGACCAGAAGGAGACGCCCGTGTCCACGGTGAACAGCTTCGGTGCGAAGAGCACCTTGACGGTCGGTAGCACCGACTATGAGATTTATCGACTCGATGCGGTGGAAGGCCACGACAAGCTTCCGTACAGCCTGAAGGTGCTGCTCGAGAACCTGCTTCGCACGGAGGACGGCGCGAACGTCACCCACGAGCAGATCTCCGCCCTCGGCAACTGGGACGCCGACGCGGACCCGAGCACCGAGATCCAGTTCACGCCCGCGCGCGTGGTGATGCAGGACTTCACCGGAGTCCCCTGCATCGTCGACCTCGCGACCATGCGCGAAGCGGTGACCAGCCTCGGCGGCGACCCCGACAAGATCAACCCGCTCTCGCCGGCGGAGCTCGTGATCGACCACTCGGTCATCGCCGACCTGTTCGGCCGCGATGACGCTCTCGAGCGCAACGTCGAGATCGAGTACGAGCGCAACGGCGAGCGCTACCAGTTCCTGCGCTGGGGCCAGACGGCGTTCGACGACTTCAAGGTCGTCCCCCCGGGAACCGGCATCGTGCACCAGGTGAACATCGAGCACCTCGCGAAGGTCGTCTACGACCGCACGGTCGACGGCGTGCTCCGCGCGTACCCCGACACCTGCGTGGGCACCGACTCGCACACGACGATGGTCAACGGCCTCGGCGTGCTCGGCTGGGGCGTCGGTGGAATCGAGGCCGAGGCGGCCATGCTCGGCCAGCCCGTCTCGATGCTGATCCCGCGCGTCGTGGGCTTCAAGCTCACGGGCGAGATCCCCGCCGGTGTCACGGCGACCGATGTCGTGCTCACGATCACCGACATGCTGCGTCAGCACGGCGTGGTCGGCAAGTTCGTCGAGTTCTACGGAGCCGGCGTCGGATCGGTGCCGCTCGCGAACCGCGCCACGATCGGGAACATGAGCCCGGAGTTCGGCTCCACGGCGGCGATCTTCCCGGTCGACGACGTGACGCTCGACTACCTGCGCCTCACGGGCCGCGACGAAGAGGCGGTCGACCTCGTCGAGCAGTACGCGAAGGAGCAGGGCCTCTGGCACGACCCGTCGAACGAGTCGAAGTACAGCGAGTACCTCGAGCTCGATCTCGGCACGGTCGTCCCGTCGATCGCCGGGCCGAAGCGCCCGCAGGACCGCATCCTGCTCTCCGAGGCGAAGGCGCAGTTCGAGAAGGACATCGTCAACTACGCCGACCCGTCGACGACCGATGACCTCGTCGACCTCGAGTCGAAGCACTCCTTCCCGGCCTCCGACCCGGGATCCGTTCCGGGCGAGGAAGACCCCGACACGCGTCCCGTGCACATCTCGAGCGGTGCGAGCGGCGTCTCGAAGCCGGTCAAGGTCACGTCCGAGGCGGGCGACCGCTACGTGCTCGATCACGGCGCGGTGACGCTCGCGGCGATCACGTCGTGCACCAACACGTCGAACCCGTCGGTGATGATCGCTGCCGGGCTCCTGGCGCGCAAGGCGCGCGAGAAGGGCCTGAAGCAGAAGCCGTGGGTCAAGACGACGCTCGGCCCGGGCTCCAAGGTCGTCACCGACTACTACGAGAAGTCGGGCCTCGACAAGGACCTCGAGGGCCTCGGCTTCTACACGGTCGGCTATGGCTGCACGATCTGCATCGGCAACTCCGGCCCGCTGATCACCGAGGTCTCCGAGGCGATCAACGACAACGACCTCGCGGTCACGGCCGTGCTCTCGGGCAACCGCAACTTCGAGGGCCGCATCAGCCCCGACGTCAAGATGAACTACCTCGCCTCGCCGCCCCTCGTGGTCGCGTACGCGCTGGCCGGTTCGATGCACTTCGACTTCGACAACGATGCGCTGGGCACGGATGCGGACGGCAACGAGGTGTTCCTCAAGGACATCTGGCCGTCGCCCGACGAGGTGCAGGACATCGTCGACTCGTCGATCTCGCGCGAGCAGTTCATCAAGCAGTACAAGACCGTGTTCGACGGCGACGAGCGCTGGCGCAACCTTCCGACGCCCGAAGGCTCGACCTTCGAGTGGAACGACGACTCGACGTACGTGCGCAAGCCCCCGTACTTCGACGGCATGACGCGCGAGACGACGCCCGTCACCGACATCACGGGCGCTCGCGTGCTCGCGAAGCTCGGCGACTCCGTGACGACCGACCACATCTCGCCGGCCGGCGCGATCAAGGCCGACACCCCGGCGGGGCAGTACCTCACCGAGCACGGCATCGACCGCAAGAACTTCAACTCCTACGGCTCGCGACGCGGAAACCACGAAGTGATGATCCGCGGCACGTTCGCGAACATCCGCCTGAGGAACCAGCTCCTCGACGGCGTCGAGGGCGGTTACACGCGCGACTTCACGAAGGAGGGCGCCCCGCAGGCGTTCATCTACGACGCGTCGGTGAACTACCAGGCGCAGAACACGCCCCTCGTCGTGCTCGGCGGCAAGGAGTACGGTTCGGGATCCTCGCGCGACTGGGCGGCGAAGGGCACCAGCCTCCTCGGCGTCAGCGCTGTCATCACCGAGAGCTTTGAGCGCATCCACCGCTCGAACCTCATCGGCATGGGCGTCGTTCCGCTTCAGTTCCCCGAGGGCGAGTCGGCCGACTCGCTGGGTCTCGACGGCACCGAGGTGTTCTCGATCGAGGGCCTCACCGAGCTGAACAACGGCGTGACCCCGAAGACGGTGCGCGTGTCGGCGCAGCCGAGTGAGCACTCGCCGGCCGGCAAGAAGACCATCGAGTTCGATGCGGTCGTCCGCATCGACACCCCCGGTGAGGCCGACTACTACCGCAACGGCGGCATTCTGCAGTACGTGCTCCGCAGCCTCGTCTGATCCGCTGCTGAGCATCGAGGCCCCTCGCACCCGACCGGGAGCGAGGGGCCTCGTCGCGTCCCGCGAGATTTCCAGCCCGGGGGCGTAGTGTCGAAATCATGAGTCTGCTTGGTTCGATCTCGGGACCCCGGGATCTCGATCGCCTGTCGAAGCGCGAGCTGGTGGAGCTCGCCGGCGAGGTGCGGGAGTTCCTCGTCGAGAACGTGTCGCAGACCGGCGGTCATCTCGGGCCGAACCTCGGCGTCGTCGAGCTCACGATCGCCCTGCACCGCGTCTTCGAATCGCCGGCAGATCCGATCGTCTGGGACACGGGCCACCAGTCGTACGTGCATAAGCTGCTGACGGGGCGCCAGGACTTCCGCGACCTGCGCTCGCGCGGCGGCCTCGCCGGTTACCCGCAGCGCTCCGAGAGCGCGCACGACGTCGTCGAGTCGTCGCACGCGTCGAGCTCGCTGAGCTGGGCTGACGGCATCTCGCGCGCCTTCGCGCGCACGGGGCGCGAGGACCGGCATGTCGTGGCGGTCGTGGGCGACGGTGCGCTCACCGGCGGCATGACGTGGGAAGCGCTCAACAACATCACCGATGACAATGACCGCAATCTCGTGATCGTCGTCAACGACAACGGTCGCAGCTATGCTCCGACGATCGGCGGCATGGCCCGATACCTGAACCGCGTGCGCACGGCCAGCACCTACCGCGACCTCCACGAGAAATCGGGCAATCTCGCACGTCGGCTCGGCAAGGTCGGGCGCGCACTCTACCGCGGCGTGCGCGGCGGCACGCACGGCTTCCTCTCGCGGTTCGTCAACAACTCGGCGCTCTACGCGCAGCTCGACATCAAGTACCTCGGCCCCGTCGACGGCCACGATCTGCCCGCGCTCATGGAGACGCTCGAACTGGCGAAGAGCTACAGCGCGCCGGTGCTCGTGCACGTCATCACCGAGAAGGGGCGCGGATACGAGCCGGCCCGCAACGACGAGGCCGACCAGTTCCACGCAGTCGGAAAGATCGATCCCGAGACGGGGCGTCCGGTCGGCAGCGGATCCGGCGAGTCGTGGACGAGCATCTTCGCCGACAGCCTGGTGTCGGTGGGCGAGCAGCGCGACGACGTGATCGCGATGACGGCCGCGATGCTGCGGCCGACGGGTCTCGCGCCCTTCGCCGAGCGGTTCCCCGATCGCGTCTACGACGTGGGCATCGCCGAGCAGCACGCGGTGACCAGTGCGGCGGGCCTCGCATACGGCGGCCTGCATCCCGTGGTCGCGCTGTACGCCACCTTCGTCAACCGCGCGTTCGATCAGGTGCTGATGGATGTCGCCCTCCACAAGGCGGGCGTGACTTTCGTCTTCGACCGCTCGGGCGTGACCGGACCCGATGGCCCGAGCCACCACGGCATGTGGGACCTCGCGCTGCTGAACATCGTGCCGAACATCCGCATCGCCGCGCCGCGCGACGCCGAGCGCCTGCGGGAGGAGCTCGATGAGGCCGTCGCGGTCGAGGACGCGCCGACCGTGATCCGCTTCCCGAAGGGCGAGGTCGGTGACGAGATCCCGGCGCTCGAGCGCCTGGACGACGGCGTGGATCTGCTGTTCCGCGAGGGCGACGAGGATGTGCTGCTCGTCGGCATCGGGCCGTTCGCGCGCACTGCGCTCGATGTCGCGCAGCGCCTCCGGGCGCAGGGCATCGGTGCGACCGTGATCGACCCCCGCTGGGTCGTTCCCGTCGCCGGCTCCCTCGTCGACCTCGCCGCCCGCCATCGCCTCGTGATCACGCTCGAAGACGGGATCCGCGTGGGCGGCATCGGCACGCGCGTGCGCCAGGTGCTGCGCGAGGCGAGCATCGACACGGCCGTCGACGAGCTCGGCCTGCCCGATGAGTTCATCGATCACGCGTCGCGTGATGAGATCCTCGCCGACACGGGGCTGACGCCGGCGAAGATCGCGCAGGACGTGGTCGCGCAGGTGCTCGGCACCCGCGTGCCGGTTGCGCGCCCGGAGACACCGAGCACGGCCCCCGCGGCCGCGGAGCGCGCGCGCCGCAAGACGCGCTGACGAAGAGATCGGCCCAGGCGAACGCCTGGGCCGATCTCTTCGTCTGACGCGCTACTTCACGCCGACGATGCGCGGCGAGTGGAAGTCGCCGCCCGCGGCGCGCTCGGATGCGCCCACGCGGTCGAGGTAGGGGGTCGCGCCGCCATCGATCATCGGCCACCCGGCACCGAGGATGAGAGCGAGATCGATGTCTTCGACCTCGGGCACGACCTTCTCGTCGAGCATGAGACGGATCTCCTGCGCGAGCTGATCCTCGACGCGGCGCAGGATCTGGTCGTTGCTCGCGGGGGAGCTGCCGACCTCGATGACTTTGCGCGCCTGCTTCGACCAGCCGGTGATGCCGCGCTTCTTATCGCGCTCGAGCGGATCGTCGATCTCGGCGATCGCGTGCAGGTTCGGCGAGGCGTAGAAGCGCTCGGGGAAGTGCTTCACCATCGTGTCCTGCACGTGCGCCGCGACCTTCCAGCCCACGAGGTCGATGAGCTCGAACGGCCCCATCGGCAGCCCGAGCGGTTCGAACGCCTTCTCGACGTCGACCACGTCGGCGCCCTCATCGACGGCACGGCTCGCCTCTCCCATGACCTTGGCGAGCAGACGGTTCACGATGAAGCCCGGTGCATCGGCGGATCCGATCGCATTCTTGCGCAGGTTCTTCGCGACGACGAAAGCGGTGGCAACGGCCTCATCGCTCGCCTGAGGTGTGCGCACGACCTCGACGAGCGGCATCACCGCAACGGGGTTGAAGAAGTGGAATCCGACGAGGCGCTCCGGGTGCGACAGCACCGAGCCGATCTCCTCGACCGAGAGCGACGACGTGTTCGTCGCCAGGATCGCGTCGTCGGCGATGAAGCGTTCGACCTCGCGGAACACCTCCTGCTTGACCGCTGTCTCTTCGAAGACGGCCTCGATCACGAAGTCGCAGTCTGCGAAGTCGGCCTTGTCGGTCGTTCCGGTGACGAGGGCGCGCAGCCGGTTGGCGGTGTCGCTGTCGAGGCGCCCCTTGCCCTCGAGCTTCGCGATCTCGTCGTGGATCGACGCGATGCCCTTCTCGACGCGCTCCTGCGAGACGTCGGTGATCACGACCGGCACCTGAAGACGGCGCACGAACAGCAGGGCGAACTGACTGGCCATGAGGCCGGCGCCGATCACGCCGACCTTCGTCACGGCGCGCGAGAGATCCTTGTCCGGCGCCCCGACGGGGCGCTTCGCGCGCTTCTGCACGAGGTCGAACGCGTACATCGACGCCGCGAACTCATCGCTCGCCACGAGATCCGCCAGCGCTTCGTCCTCGCGCGCGAAGCCCTCCTCCTTCGTGCCCTTCGCGGCCTTCGCGAGCAGGTCGAGCGCGCGGTACGGCGAGAGCGGCATGGGGCCGACGCTGTTCTCGAGCATGCTGCGCGCGATCTTGATCGCGGCCGGCCACTTGACGCTGCGCTCGATCTTGCCGGGCGCATTCCGGCGTTCGACCGTGATCGAACCCGCGAGCACTCCGTCGGCCCACCGCAGCGACGCCTCGAGGAAGTCGGCGGGGGAGAAGATCGCGTCGAAGATGCCGAGCTCGAACGCCTTCTGCGGCTTCAGCGTGCGGTTCTGCTTCAGCGGGTTCGAGACGGCCACGTCGAGGGCGTTCTCGATGCCGATGAGGTTCGGCAGCAGGTAGGCCCCGCCCCAGCCCGGGATGATGCCGAGGAACACCTCGGGCAGCGCGAGCGCTGCAGCCGACGAATCGACCGTGCGGTAGGTGGAGTTCAGTGCGATCTCGAGGCCGCCGCCGAGCGCCAGACCGTTCACGAACGAGAACGACGGCACGCCGAGGCCGCCGAGCTTGCCGAGCACCTGGTGCCCGCGCTGGGCGATCTTCAGCGCGAGGTCGCGCGAGCTGAGCGCAGAGATCTGCGAGAGGTCGGCGCCGGCCGCGAAGATGTACGGCTTTCCGGTGACGGCGACCGCATCGATCTCGCCCTTCGCAGCGCGTTCGGCGAGCGCGTCGAGGGTGTCGCCGAGCTCGCGCAGCGTGAGCGGACCGAGCGTATTCGGTCGCTTGTGGTCGCGCCCGTTGTCGAGCGTGATGAGTGCGATCGTGCGACCGCTCGGCAGGTTCACGTCGCGCACGAGCGCGTGCGTGATCACCTCGTCGACGGACGCCTGCTCGAGGTCGCTGAAATCGATGGTGCTGTAATCGGTCATCGGTCCGGTCACTTCCTCTTCGCCTTCTTGCCCGTGTAGTGCGGGTTCTCCCACACCACGCTGCCGCCCTGCCCGAGCCCCACGCACATGGCCGTGAGCCCGTAGCGCACGTCGGGACGCTCGGCGAACTGCGCCGCGAGCTGGATCATGAGGCGCACGCCGCTCGCGGCGAGCGGGTGGCCCAGCGCGATTGCGCCGCCCCACGGGTTCACGCGGGCGTCGTCATCGGCGATGCCGAAATGATCGAGGAAGCTCAGCACCTGCACGGCGAACGCCTCGTTGAGCTCGAAGAGGCCGATGTCGTCGATCGTCAGACCGGCCTTCGCGAGCGCCTTCTCCGTCGACGGGATCGGGCCGATGCCCATGACCTCGGGCTCGACGCCGCTGTATCCGAACGACACCATGCGCATCTTCGGCGTGAGGCCGAGCTCCTTGACCGCGTCGGATCCGGCGAGCAGGCTGATCGTCGCACCGTCGGTCAGCGGCGACGAGGTGCCGGCGGTGACGCGGCCGTGCGGGCGGAACGGTGTCTTGAGCCCCGCAAGATCGGCCATGGACGTCTCGGGCCGGCGGCCTTCGTCCTCGGTCGCGAGGCCGAGGGCGCCGTCGGCATCTGCGACAGCGACGGGAACGAGGTCGGGCTGAATGAGGCCCTTCTCATACGCCGCCTGCACCTTCTGCTGGCTGAGCATGCCGAACCGGTCGGCGCGCTGCTTGGTGAGCTGGGGGAACCGGTCGTGCAGACGCTCCGCCGTGACACCCATGTTGAGCGCCTGCGGGTCGACGAGCTTCTCCGCAACGAACCTCGGGTTCGGGTCGGCGTTCGCCCCGATCGGGTGGTGCCCCATGTGTTCCACGCCGCCGGCGATGGCGAGGTCGTACGCGCCGAAGCCGATCGACGCTCCCATGGTGGTGACCGCGGTCATGGCGCCGGCGCACATGCGCTCGATCGCGAGCCCCGGCACCGACTGCGGCAGCCCGGCGAGCATGGCGACGGTGCGGCCGAGGGTGAGCCCCTGGTCGCCGGTCTGCGACGTCGCGGAGATCGCCACGTCGTCGATGCGATCTCCCGGAACGCTGCTGTTGCGCTCCATCAGCCCGATGAGCGCTTTGACAGCGAGGTCATCCGCTCGGGTGCGTGCGTACATCCCCTTGTCGCCTGCGCGACCGAAGGGGGTGCGAACTCCGTCGACGAAATAGACGTCGGTCAGCTTGGCCACATTGCCTCCTGGATTTGGTGTGCTCGGCCAGCCTATGGCGAGCCCGGTCCCTGGCCGCGAGCCGGTTGGGCCGAACCTACGAAGCGGCTTCCCCGTGCTCGTCGCCCGCTTGCGCCGCCTGCACAAACGCCGACAGGATGATCGGCGCGGTCTGCGCGATCTGCCAGGGGCGCGCCCCATAGCTCGCGAGGGCGGCGCCGATCGATTCTGTCGTCAGCGCGGCGGGCGGCTGCCAGGCGACGCGCCGCAGGTGATCGGGCGTCAGGAGGTTCTCGGTCGGAATCGACAGGAACTCGGCATGCGCCTCGACTGCCGGCTTCGCCGCTTTGATCCGCTCGTCGGCTTCCGGTCGACGTCCGCTCCAGGCCCGCACGGGCGGAAGCGCGTCGGTCGGGATCCTCTCGGCGGGAAGGTCCTCCGTCGCGCGCCCGTCGACGAACGCCTGCCACCATCGATCGATCTGCGTGCGGCTCTGCCGGCCGGTGAACTCCTTCAGCCCCGACAGCTCGCCCTTGGAGCGCGGCTGTGCGGCGACGGCTGCGATGAGCGCACGGTCCGGCACCAGACGCCCGGGAGCGGTGTCGCTCTCGCGCGCGAGGGCGTCGCGTGAGAGCCAGAACGCGCGCGCGACGGCGAGATTGCGGCGGCCGCGGATCTTGTTGAGCCCGTTGAGCTTGCGCCACGGCTCGGCGGGCAGCGGCTTCGGCTCGCGCACGAGCTCCGCCGCGAACTCCTCCTCGGCCCACTCGAGCTTTCCCGTCTCGTGCAGTTCCTCGAGCATCAGGTCGCGCACGTCGAGAAGGTGCTCCACATCGAGCGCGGCGTACTCCAACCAGGACTGGGGGAGCGGCCGCGTCGACCAGTCGGCCGCCGAGTGCTCCTTCTTCAGCACGATGCCGAGCGTGCGCTCGACCACCGCGCCGAGCCCGACCTTCGGCCACCCGAGCAGCCGGGCCGAGAGCTCGGTGTCGAAGATCCGCGGCGGCACGAGACCGAGCTCTCTGAGGGAGGGCAGGTCCTGCGAGGCAGCATGGAAGACCCATTCGTCGTCGCCGATCGCGCGCTGCAGCGACGACATGTCGCCGATCGCGGGCGGATCGAAGAGGAACGCCCCCGCATCGCGGCGGAAGACCTGCACCAGGTACGCGCGCGCCGAGTATCGGAACCCGCTGGCCCGTTCGACATCCACGGCCACGGGGCCGCTCGCCTCCGCCAACGTCCGGCAGGCGGTTTCGAAGTCATCGGCGGTGTCGATCACGCGATACGAAATGACGGGCTCCTTCACGAGGGGATGAGGCGGGTTCCATTCTCGCGGAATCCGTCAGGCGGGGTGAGCGCCGGGACGGAGCACCGCGATGCCCTCGGAACCGGGAGGGAGCCCGGCGAGCATGCAGACGAGCTCGGCCCAGGCATCGATGTGCGCGGGGGAGGGCTCATCGGGGGACCACGAAGCGCGCAGCTCGATCTGGGCGCCATCGCCCTGAGACGCAAGGGAGCCGAAGCCCCGCGAGACGGTCTTCGTCGCCGTGCCGGCGAGTGCCCGGCACGCAGCGCCGCGTTCGGCGAGGGCGTCGGTGAGCCACGACCACGCGACGTCGGCGAGCAGCGGATCCGTGCCGATCTCGGGCTCGAGGGGAGCCTGCGCGAACGTGACGATGCGCCACGCGCCGTCCCATGCGTCGGGCTCGGCGGGATCGTGCAGCAGGATGAAGCGGCCCGTGCCGAACGGCGAGTCGCCGTGGGAATCGGGACGCACGTCTGCCGCGAAGGCGATGCTGTCGGGTGCGAGGCCCGTGGGCGAGGGGATCTGGCGCACGGCCAGGTCGTCGCGGAACGTCGCCGACCGCAGTCGCTCTGCGGCGGCTTCGAATCCGCGGGAGAATCCGCCATCGACGTCCACGCGGTCAGACTAGGCTGATTGTGTGGTGAGGGGATCCAGGCGCGCCGCGCGCGCCAAAGCAGGCCTTCTCGAGGCCGTGGGCGCGGCCGCGGCGCTGTCGGCCGGCATCGTCATCGGCGGCACAGCGCTCTCGTTCGCCATCGCGCGCAAGGTCGTCACGCCTGCGACGAAGAGGCTCGCCGACGTCGAGATCCTCGACATCGACCGCCGGGCGCAGACGATCACGCTGGCGCGCACCCCGGATACCGTGCTGCCGGGCCGATACGGCCTGTTCGTCCACGGCGCGCGCGACTATCTGAAGATCGGGTCGGTGCTCTCGGAGGCCGAGGGATCCGTCACGCGCAAGCTGCTCACGCATGTTGGCCCGGGGCAGCATCTCGCCGCGGCGGCGACGTTCAGCGGGTGGTACTTCGTGCACCCCGACGAACTGCACATCCCGTACGAGAACGTCGTGGTCGACGCACCCGTCGGACCGTGTCCGGCCTGGCTGTTCCCTGCGCCCGACGGCGGGGATGCATCGACGTGGATGATCGGCGTCCACGGCCGCGGCACCACGAGATCCGAGGTGCTGCGTGCGGCGCCCGTGTTCCGCGATGCCGGCGTGACGAGCCTCATCGTGTCGTATCGGAACGACGGGGAGGCCGGGCGCTCGAGCTCCGGCCGCTACGGCCTCGGCGCGACCGAATGGCGCGACATCGAGGCGGCGATCCGGTTCGCACGCTCGCGGGGCGCTGAGCGGATCGTGCTCATGGGGTGGTCGATGGGCGGCGCGATCGCACTGCAGACCGTGCTGAACACCGCCTATGCGCATCTCATCGACAGCGTCATCCTCGAGTCGCCCGTGGTCGACTGGCGCACCGTGCTCGATTTCCAAGCGCGCGCGCTGCGAGTGCCGTTCCCCGTCACTCACATCGTGCGGCGGCAGCTCACCCTTCCGCGCTGGTCGCGCGCCGTGCGTTCGGGCAACGCGATCTCGCTCAACGACCTCGACATCGTGAGCCGCGCGCAGGAGCTCGCTCACCCGATCCTGCTGATGCACAGCGACGACGACGGCTTCGTGCCCTCGGAGGCATCGCACCTGCTGGCCGAGGCGCGCCCCGATCTCGTGCGCCTCGTGTCGTATTCGGAAGCGCGTCACACGAAGCTGTGGAACTACGACGAGGCCCGCTGGCGCCGCCACATCCTGGCTTGGCTGAGAGACCGGGGTCTCGGCGCCGACGTATCCTGAGAAGCGATGACTTCTGCCCAGGCAACGACCGTCCAGCTCGCCGAGCGCCAGCCTCGCCTCACCGGGGAGGAGATGCTCGCGAGCCTCGTGCCGCCGCCGCAGTTCGAGCACGCGACCTTCGCGTCGTACCGCGCCGACCCGGCCTTCCCCTCGCAGCAGGAGTCCAAAGAGCTCCTGCAGCGCTTCGCGGCGAACGGATCGGCTCCGGTCGCGCGCGCGGGGCTCTTCTCCTTCGGCCGCAGGAACAAGCGCGCCCCGGAGATGAAGCCGGGCGTGTACCTCGACGGCGGCTTCGGCGTCGGGAAGACGCACCTGCTCGCGTCGATCTACCACGCGGTTCCGGCGCGGCGGAAGTACTTCGGGTCGTTCATCGAGTACACGGCTCTCGTCGGTGCGCTCGGGTACAAGAACACCGTCGACCTGCTCACCGGATCCGCGCTGCTGTGCATCGACGAGTTCGAGCTCGACGACCCGGGCGACACGATGGTCATGACCCGTCTGCTCGGCGAGCTGGTGAAGACCGGCACCCGCCTGGCCGCGACGAGCAACACGCCCCCGAACGCGCTCGGTGAGGGCCGCTTCGCCGCGCAGGACTTCCTGCGGGAGATCCAGTCCATGTCGAACAGCTTCGAGACGATCCGCATCGACGGCGTCGACTTCCGGCAGCGCTCGCTCGACGGCGGAGCTGTCGTGACCGACCCGTCCGCGTACGACGCGGCGCTCGCGAGCGGCGGCGGCGTGGCGTCGGACGACGACTTCGATGCGCTGATCGCTCACCTCGCGCAGGTGCACCCGTCGCGGTACATCCGCCTCATCGAGGGCGTCGACATGGTGGGCCTGCGCGGCGTGCGGCAGCTGACGGATCAGTCGGAAGCGCTGAGGTTCGTCGCGTTCGTCGACCGCGTCTACGACGCACAGGTGCCGATCCGTGCCACGGGGCTCGCCCTCAGCGACGTGTTCTCCGACGAGATGCTCGCCGGCGGGTACCGCAAGAAGTATCTGCGCGCCGTCTCGCGGCTCATCGCGTCGACGCACCCCTGAAACATCCCGTTCATCCGGCGAGCGCTTCGTAACGCTCCGGAAATCCTCAGCGCACCCTGCGGGAAACGCCGAGCGGCCAGCATGGGCTCATCCCCGGCCACTCGACCCTAAGGATGAACATGGACAGCGGAAACCTCGCGTGGGTGATCATGGCGACAGCGCTCGTGCTGCTGATGACCCCCGGCGTCGCCTTCTTCTACGGCGGACTCGTGAAGGCGAAGAGCGTTGTGAGCATGATGATGCTCAGCTTCGGCGCCATCGGCGTCGTGGCGGTGCTGTGGGTGCTGTTCGGATACAGCATGAGCGCCGTGTCCTCGCCCGGAAGCTTCGCGGGGAGCCCGTTCGCCGACTTCGGCCTGAGCGCGACGATCGCCGACGATCCCACGGGCGAGAACACGATCGGCGTCGCGTTCGGCGCGACCTTCGCCATCATCACGGTCGCGCTGATCTCCGGAGCCATTGCCGATCGCGCGAAGTTCGGCGCGTGGATGGTGTTCGCAGCGCTCTGGGCGACGGTCGTGTACTTCCCGGTCGCGGCGTGGGTCTGGGGCGGCGGCTGGATCTTCAGCCTCGGATCGATGATGTTCCCCGACAGCGGCGTGGAGGTCATCGACTGGGCCGGTGGCACGGCCGTGCACATCAACTCGGGCGCGGCAGCGCTGGCGCTGGCGATCGTGCTCGGAAAGCGCGTGGGCTTCCAGAAGGGCATCCAAAAGCCCCACAACGTGCCGCTCGTGATGCTCGGAGGAGCGCTGCTGTGGTTCGGCTGGTTCGGCTTCAACGCCGGTGTCACCGCCGCGCCGCTGGGGGAGGGCGGCAACCTGCAGACAGGCCTCATCGTGATCAACACGATGGTGTGTCCGGCCGCGGCGATCCTCGGTTGGATCGTCGTCGAGAAGATCAAGGGCGGCAAGCCGACATCGGTCGGCGCCGTGTCGGGAGCCGTCGCGGGGCTCGTCGCGATCACACCGGCGTGCGCACACCTCGAGCCGGTGTGGGCGATCCTGCTCGGCATCGTGACCGGCGCGGTCTGCGCTCTCGCGGTCGAGCTCAAATGGAAGCTCGGCTACGACGATTCCCTGGATGTCGTGGGCGTCCACTTGGTCGGCGGCTTCACCGGCACGGTGTACCTCGGCTTCTTCGCGATCGGCACGGGACTGTTCACGGGCGGCGGCTTCGAGCAGCTCGTCGTGCAGATCATCGGAGCGCTCGCCGTGCTCGTCTACTCCTTCGTCGTCGCTCTGATCCTCGGTTTCGCGATCGAGAAGACGATCGGCTTCCGGGTGAAGAACGAGGACGAGATCGCGGGCGTCGACGTGTCGGTCCATGGCGAGGAGGGATACGCGATCGTCGCGCGCTGATCGATGCGGCGCGCGGCACGGGCACGGATCCTTCGGGGCGTGCCTGTGCCGCGCGTTCGGTCGGGCCGCGCGATAGCGTACGGGTATGGATTACGCACCTCTCGGATCAAGCGGGCTCGTCGTCTCGGCGCTCGGCATCGGCTGCAACGCCTTCGGGCGCCGCATCGACCAGGACCAGACGACGGCGGTCGTGAGTGCCGCGCTCGATGAGGGGGTGAACTTCTTCGACACGGCGGACACGTACGGCACCGGTGCGTCGGAGGAGCTGCTCGGCCGAGCGCTGGGGACGCGCCGTGACGAGGTCGTGATCGCGACGAAGTTCGGCATGGACATGGGGCAGGCGTACCCGGGCGCGCAGCGCAATCGCGCCAGTCGCGGATACATCGCGCGCGCCGTCGAGGGCTCGCTCTCCCGGCTCGGCACCGACCACATCGATCTGTACCAGCTGCACGCGCCGGATCGCATCACGCCGATCGACGAGACGCTCCGCGCGCTCTCCGACCTCGTCGCCGCCGGCAAGGTGCGCTACATCGGCTGCTCGAACCTCGCCGCGTGGGAGGTCGCCGACGCGGCGCGTGCGGCCGAGGCGATCGGGTCGGAGCGGTTCATCACGGCGCAGAACGAATACTCGCTCTACAACCGCAGCGCCGAGGCCGAGCTCGTGCCGGCGCTGTCGCAGTACGGCATGAGCCTGCTGCCGTACTTCCCCCTGGCGTACGGCCTCCTGACCGGAAAGTACACGGCGGACGGTGCGCCGGAGGGGACGCGCCTGGCCACCGAGAGCGCGCGCTTCGACGCGGCGAGGTGGGATGTCGTCGAGGGCATCCGCGCCTTTGCGGCAGACCGCGGGATCTCGATGCTCGACGTGGCCCTCGGCGGCCTGCGCGCGCAGCCGCGGATCGACACGATCATCGCCGGCGTCACGCGCCCCGAGCAGGTCGCGCAGAACGCCGCGGCGGTCGAATGGTCGCCGTCGCCCGAAGACCTCGATGCCCTCGACGAGATCGTCGAGCCGGGATCCGGCACGGGGTACGCGACCTACGCGCCGGCCGCCCGTCGCGGCAGAACGGGCACCGCCTCCTGACGCCGATCCGATTCGGCCAATCCGTTTCTCGGAGCGCAACGAACCTTCTCTGACAGCCGCCGGACGCGGCTCGAACGAAGGAGACAATCATGCGTTTCATCCCGACCAAGGTCCATGGCGTCCTCGACTATCTCGTCGGCATCGCTCTGATCGCCGCACCGTGGCTGTTCGGCTTCGCGAGCGTCGGCGGCGCCGCCGTCGTGATTCCGATCGTGCTCGGCATCGGCCTCATCGTGTACAGCCTGTTCACGCGATACGAATGGGGACCGTTCGGCGTCATCCCGATGCCCGTGCACCTCGTCTTCGACCTCGTGGCGAGCGCCTTCCTGGCGGCGTCGCCGTGGATCTTCGGTTTCGCCGATGAATCCCTGAATGTGTGGCTGCCGCACCTCGTCGTGGGAATCACGGTGATCGTCGTCGTGATCTTCTCGAAGCCGCAACCGGCGGCTGAGGCGCGGCTCCGGGTGTGAGGGCGGACATCGTTCCGGGTGAGCCGTCGTCGCCCCGCGAGGCGCGGCACGGCGATCCCGCGACGGGGATGTGCTCCCCGCGCGTGCGCCCGCGAGCCGTGCGCGGCCTCAGGACTCGTCGAGTCGGAGCGTGGTCAGGCAGGTCGCATCGTCGTCGCTGCTCGAGAACGACCGCTGACCCGTGAGCCCATCGAGGGTGACCTCGATCGTCCCGCGCACGTCGCGCGGGAGCCAGAAGCCGACGAATCCGTTGTCGAAGGTGGTCACCTGTTCGTCGACGACGAGATCGCCCGTGGCGTCGTCGACGATGCGGACGCCGATCTCCTGGTTCGCGAGCTCGCCGCGGCAGGTCGTCAGGGAGTGGAAGAAGCACTCGTGGGTCTGATCGACGTAGGGGGCTATGGACAGATAGAAGCGGTCGTCGTCGAGGCGGACCACGACCTCCTGCTCGGCATCGGCGAGGAGCAGCTGATCCGCGTGCACGGACGCGACCAGATCGGTCGGACGCTCGGCCACCGGCAGTCGGTCGAGGTGGTCGATGATCTGCTCGCCGTCCATGCCGCCGAGATCGTGCTCGTTCAGGAATGCGCTCGGGTCCGCGGAACCGGTCCGTGCGGGGCCGGCTTCAGGGGCGGCGGCCGAGCAGCCGACGAGGGCGAGGGAAAGCGCTGCCGTGGCGGCGACCAGGAATCGTCTCACACCACCATTCTGCCGCACCATCCTGTGACGGTTGGCCGTGGGCCAGCGGCGCCGAACAGAAGAATCGCGATCCGCCGATGACGACTGATCGCGGAACCCGGTGTGCGAATCGGAGATGTCGTCGCTGCGGACGACGAACTTGTGGTGGGCGATGCGGGACTCGAACCCACGACCTCTTCCGTGTGAAGGAAGCGCGATAACCAACTGCGCCAAACGCCCATATTCGGATTTCCGTGCCGTGCGGCACAAGAATTCATAGTACAGGAGATCGGTGACGTGCTCGAACGCGGGTGATCGCCGGGGGTGTCGCAGGCCGTCGTCGCCGCGGACACGCCCGGAAGTGCGGCCTGGTTTGGTCGGTCCCGCGATCGGGGGTAATCTATTCCAAGTGCCCGACCGGAAGGCCGGGGACGCGAAATGCGGATGTAGCGCAGTTGGTAGCGCATCACCTTGCCAAGGTGAGGGTCGCGAGTTCGAGTCTCGTCATCCGCTCGAGTGCAGGATCCTTCGGGATCAGGTACGCGGGTTCGACTCCTGCACGGTGGCGTGGCCGAGAGGCTAGGCACCGGCCTGCAAAGCCGTTTACACGGGTTCGAATCCCGTCGCCACCTCGTGATAATTTCATAGCCTTCATTGGCGCGATTAGCGCAGCGGTAGCGCGCTTCCCTGACACGGAAGAGGTCACTGGTTCGATCCCAGTATCGCGCACGGAAGCCCCCGCGAGGGGGCTTTTGCATCCGCGGATGTAGCGCAGCTGGTAGCGCATCACCTTGCCAAGGTGAGGGTCGCGAGTTCGAGTCTCGTCATCCGCTCAGTATCAAGAAGAGGCCTCCTCCGGGGGCCTCTTCTTCGTTCCCGGGACGATCGCGGGACCGCGCCGATCGTGATCGGCGCGGTGAACAGCAGGCGGAATGCGCGGCGCGCCGAGAACGATGGAGCGCCGAGCGCGCGCGAGACGGCCGCGCAGTTCGGCCTCGCCCTCCCCGTGGAGGAAGGACGGGATCCGACGGGCCCATAGAATGTATGGGTGACTACCGGATTTGAGCTGTTCCCTGAGAAGAACATCGTCGCCATGCGCGTCGATGGCGTGCTGAAAGACCTCGCTATCGAGGTGACGGGCACCGAGACGGTCGAGCCGGTCGCGATCGACAGCGAAGACGGACTGAACATCCTGCGCCACTCCACGGCGCACGTGCTCGCGCAGGCCGTGCAGCGCTTGAATCCGTCGGCGAAGCTCGGCATCGGTCCGTTCATCACCGACGGCTTCTACTACGACTTCCAGGTCGAAGACCCCTTCTCTCCCGACGATCTTCGGGCGATCAAGAAGGAGATGCAGCGCATCGTCAAGGAGGGGCAGCGGTTCGTGCGCCGGCCGATCAGCGACGACGAGGCGCGCGCCGAGCTCGCGGAGGAGCCCTTCAAGGTGGAGCTCATCGGGCTCAAGGGCGGCAAGAAAGAGGCCGCGGAGGGCGCGAGCGTCGAGGTGGGCGCCGGCGAGCTGACCATCTACGACAACGTCGACCCGAAGACCGGTGAGACGAAGTGGGGCGACCTCTGCCGCGGCCCGCACGTTCCGACGACGCGCATGGTCGGCAACGGATGGGATCTGCTCCGTGTTGCCGGCGCATACTGGCGCGGCAGCGAGAAGAATCCCCAGCTTCAGCGCATCTACGGCACGGCCTGGCCGACGAAGGACGAGCTCGTCGCCTACAAGGATCGCCTGGCCGAGGCCGCGAAACGCGACCATCGCAAGCTCGGCAAGGAGCTCGACCTGTTCTCGTTCCCCGACGAGATCGGATCGGGCCTGTCGGTCTGGCACCCGAAGGGCGGGGTGATCCGCGGCGAGATGGAGCAGCACGCCCGCAAGCAGCACATCGCCAACGGCTACACCTACGTGTACACGCCGCACATCGCCAAGAGCGACCTGTTCAGCACGTCCGGGCACCTCGCGACGTACGCCGACGGCATCTGGCCGCCCATTCGCATGGATGAGGAGCGGGACGACGACGGCAGCATCACGAAGCAGGGCGCCGACTACTACCTGAAGCCCATGAACTGCCCGATGCACATCCTGATCTACAAGGAGCGCGCGCGCAGTTATCGGGACCTGCCGCTGCGCTTCGCCGAGAACGGCACGGTCTACCGCAACGAACTGTCGGGCGCGCTGCATGGGCTCACCCGTGTGCGCGGGTTCACGCAGGACGACTCGCACCTGTTCGTCACCGAGGAGCAGCTCGAGTCCGAGGTGACGAAGGTGCTCGAGTTCATCATCTCGATGCTGCGCGACTTCGGCCTCAGCGACTTCGAGCTCGAGCTGTCCATGCGCGACGACGAGAAGTCGAAGTGGATCGGCTCGGAGGAATTCTGGGACTATTCCACGAACGCGCTGCGCAACGTGGCGGTCGCGAGCGGGCTGAAGCTGACCGAGGTGCCGGGGGAGGCCGCGTTCTACGGGCCGAAGATCGACCTGAAGACGCGTGATGCGCTGGGGCGCGTCTGGCAGCTGTCGACCGTGCAGGTCGATCCGAACCTGCCCGAGCGCTTCGACCTCGAGTACGCCGCGGCCGACGGCACCAAGAAGCGCCCGATCATGATCCACCGCGCGCTGTTCGGATCCATCGAGCGCTTCTTCGCGATCCTGCTCGAGCACTACGCCGGCGACTTCCCCCTGTGGCTCGCTCCCGTGCAGATCATGGGTGTTCCCGTCGCCGACGAGTACGGCGACTATCTGAACGAGGCGGCCGAGAGGTTCCGCGCCGCCGGGGTGCGCGTCGAGGTCGATCACTCCGACGATCGCATGCCGAAGAAGATCCGCACGCACACGACGCACAAGGTGCCGGTCATCATGATCGCGGGCGAGCAGGACCGCTCCGCCGGCACCGTGTCGTTCCGGTTCCGCGACGGATCCCAGCGCAACGGTGTTCCGCTGGACGATGCGGTCGCGCTCATCACGGGGCTCATCGCGCAGAAGGCGCTCGTGCTGTCCGATGAGGACGCGGCGCTGGAGAGCCTGTGACGGATCCCCGCGAAGAATTCGCCCAGCTCGAGCCGCAGAGCGAGTTCGGCGGGGTCCACGACGCCTTCCAGCGCCTGTGGACCCCGCACCGCATGGCCTACATCCAGGCCGGCTCCGACGCGAACCGCGGCAGCGGATGCCCGTTCTGCGCCGCCCCGGAGAAGTCCGACGATGACGGGCTGATCGTGCACCGCGGCGAATCGGCGTACGTGCTGCTCAACCTGTTCCCGTACAACGCCGGTCACATGCTGGTCTGCCCCTACCGCCACGTGGGCACCTATGACGAGGCGACGCTCGAGGAGATCGACGAGATCGCGAGGCTCACGCAGACCGCGATGCGCGTGCTGCGCGAGACGGCGGGCTGCCACGGCTTCAACATCGGCATGAATCAGGGCGAGGTCGCCGGAGCGGGCGTCGAAGAGCACCTGCACCAGCACATCGTGCCGCGGTGGACCTCCGATGCCAACTTCTTCCCGATCATCGCTCAGACCAAGGCGCTTCCGCAGCTGCTCGGCGACGTGCGCACCGCGGTCGCGGAGGCTTGGCCGGCCTGACGCTCACGCCGCCGCGGCGATCGCGGCGGCGAGCGCATCCTGGGCTGCGTCGTCGAGGTCGTGCGCCGTGACGCGCACGCGGTGAGACGGATCCGCAGATGCCGAGACACGGAACTCGTCGCCCGAGCGCACCACCCACCCGCGTTCCCGCAGCCGCGCGGTCACGCTGCGCGCGGGGGCGGAGACGGGAACCCAGATGCTGAGTCCGTCCGACGGCGGGCAGTCGATGCCGTGGCGCGCAAGTGCAGTGCGGAAGGCATCGTTCCGGGCCGCGTAGTGGGATCCTGCGCGCTCGATATCCGCACGAACCGCGTCGTCGGTGACGAGCGCCAGTGCGAGCCGCTGCAGCAGGTGGCTGACCCACGCCGTTCCCGGCCGCAGCCGCATGCCCAGCCGGTCGGCGGTGTGGGCATCCGATGCGACGAGCGCCACGCTCATATCGGGGCCGAGGAACTTCGACACGCTGCGCACCAGCGCCCAGCGCTCGTGCCCCGGCCCGATGAGCGAGTGGAATCCGCGACGGGACAGCAGCGAGAAATGGTCGTCCTCGACGAGCAGCACGTACGGATGATCGGCGAGGATCGCACGGAGCTCCCTCGCGCGCGCTGCGGTGAGCGACACGCCCGTCGGGTTCTGCGCGCGCGGCGTGTGCACGACCGCGCGGGCGCCCGCGGCGAGCGCCGCGCGCAGGCCCTCGGGTGTCATGCCCTCGTCATCGAGGGGCACGGGGGCGGCGCGATAGCCGCCGACGCGAAGCGTGTGAATGCCGGTGAGGAACCCCGGATCCTCGATCGCGACGACGTCGCCGGGCGTGAGCAGGGCGGTGAAGAGACGGTCGAGCGCGTCGGACGCGCCGCTCGTCACGGTGACCCGCAGCGCGTCGGCATCGCGCTCGAGATCGGCGGAGAGGAACGCGCGCGCCCACGTCTCGAGGTCGGGATCGACGACGGGGGACCCATAGAGCACGGGGCGCCCGGTCACCTGCGCGAGGGCGCGCGACGGATCCGGGATGAAACGGGGGTCCGGGTTGCCGGCGCCCACGTCTCGCGCACCGTCGTCGCGTGAGAAGCCCTCCTGGGCGACGGGATCCGGTGAGACGATGCGTGTGCCGCTGCGGCCGGCCGAGACGACGACGCCGGAGGTCGCCAGCTGCCGGTACGCGGCCACGGCGGTATTGCGGTTGATGCCGAGCTGCTCGGCGAGCGCGCGCACCGGAGGGAGCGCATCGCCGGGCGCGAGGACCCCGCGGTCCACGAGGCGGCGCACGCTGTCGGAGATCTCGGCCGCGGTCGTTCCGACGATGCGGGTGCCTGCCGGCGCGGAAGGCGTCATGCGGGCACCTCCTCCTTCGTGATCGTCTCGATGTGCGGTCAAGCCTACTGCTGCATCGGTGTACGCTTTGACCTAGACCAATGATTGGCCTAGGCCATAACCCGACACCTGAGGGAGCAGCATGACCACGAACGCCACCGGAACCGCACGCGTGAAGCGCGGGCTCGCCGAGATGCTCAAGGGCGGCGTCATCATGGACGTCGTCACCCCTGAGCAGG
>DXAM01000027.1 GCA_019117025.1 Candidatus Microbacterium stercoravium
CTGCGCCGCGGCGGCATCGGCGAGCATGCGTCGCGCGATCGGCAGGAGCCGCTCGCCGGCCGCGGTCAGCGAGATGTTGCCGCGGGCGCGGTGGATGACGTCGACGCCCAGCCCGGCCTCGAGCGCCGCGATCTGCCGGCTGAGCGACGGCTGCGCCAGGTGCAGGCGCTCCGCGGCCCGCGTGAAGTGGCCGGTGCGCGCCACCTCGACGAATCCTCGCAGCTGTTCGAGCGTCATCATGTTCTGAGGCTATCGAAACGACAAGGATAATGCATTGGAGTAATCGACGGTGCGCTCGTAGCGTGAGAGACATGAAGACGACGACACCCTCATCCGAGCGGATCCTGTCCGCGTCCGTGCTCGTCATCGGCACCGGCGGTGCCGGCCTGCGGGCGGCCATCGAGCTCGCCGAGCGCGGCGTGGACGTGCTCGGCGTCGGCAAGCGCCGCACGCACGATGCGCACACCACCCTCGCGGCCGGCGGCATCAACGCCGCCCTCGGCACGATGGATCCGGACGACAGCTGGCAGCAGCATGCCGCCGACACGCTGCGCGAGTCGTACTTCCTCGCGGATCCCGCGATCGTCGAGACCGTCGCGCGCGGCGCGGCGCGCGGGATCGATGATCTCGCGCGCTGGGGGATGCCGTTCGCACGCGAGGACGACGGGCGCATCAGCCAGCGCTTCTTCGGCGCTCACACCTACCGGCGCACCTGCTACGCGGGCGACTACACGGGGCTCGAGATCCAGCGCACCCTCATGCGCCGTGCGGCCGAGCTTCAGGTGCCGATCATCGACACGGTCTACATCACGCGGCTGCTCGTGAGCGAGGGGCGCATCTTCGGCGCGTACGGCTTCGACATCGTCGACGGCACGCCCGTCGTGATCCACGCCGATGCAGTGATCCTCGCGGCGGGCGGCCACACCCGCATCTGGCGCAACACCTCATCGCGCCGCGACGAGAACACCGGCGACTCGTTCCGCCTCGCGGCGCTCGCGGGCGGACGCATCCGCGATGCCGAGCTCGTGCAGTTCCATCCGTCCGGGATCCTGGAACCGGCGGAGGCGGCCGGCACGCTGGTCTCGGAGGCGGCGCGCGGTGAGGGCGGCATCCTGCGCAATGCGCTCGGGGAGCGCTTCATGGAGCGCTACGACCCCGAGCGCATGGAGCTGTCGACGCGCGACCGCGTCGCGCTGGCCGGATACACCGAGATCATCGAGGGCCGCGGCACACCGAACGGCGGTGTGCTGCTCGACGTGTCGCATCTCCCGCGCGAGCAGATCCTCGAGAAGCTGCCGCGGGTGTACCGCACGCTCATCGATCTGCAGATGCTCGACATCACCGAGCAGCCGATCGAGGTCGCACCGACCGCGCACTACTCGATGGGCGGCGTGTGGGTGCGGGCGGACGACCACGGCACGGGCGTCGACGGCCTCTACGCGATCGGCGAGGCATCGAGCGGGCTGCACGGTGCGAACCGCCTGGGCGGCAACTCGCTCATCGAGCTGCTCGTGTACGGACGCATCACCGGAGCGGAGGCCGCAGCGTACGTGCGGGACCTCACCCGGGTGCGCCGCGATCCGGACGCGGTGGCCGAGGCGCGCGACGAGGTCAGCCGACTGCTCACGGGGGAGCCGGGCATCGGATCCCGCGCCGAGACGCCGAGGCGCCTGCAGCGGGCGCTGCGCGATGTGATGACGGAGCATGCGGGCGTCGTGAGGAACGAGGCCGGCCTCCTGGCCGGGCTCGCCAGGATCGCCGAGCTCGACGAGCGCGCGGCGCACGTGACCGCGCACCCGGACATCGCGGGATTCGACGATCTCGCCCACGCATTCGATCTGTACGGATCGCTGCTGGCCGCGCGGGCGACGCTCGAGTGCGCGCTCGAGCGTCGCGAGACGCGCGGCTGTCACAACAGGTCCGACTATCCGGAGACTCACGAGAGCCTGCGCGGGAGCTTCGTATGGACACCGGACGCGGGCGCGGTGTTCGAACCGGTGCCGGATGCTCCGGAATCGTTCCGTGCGCTCGCTCAGGCCGGCGCGGACGACTCGGTGGAGGGGAAGCTCGTCGAATAGGATCCGGCGCGGTTTCCGCACCCGCGGAATGAACATCGCCCCCGGCACGTATGCCGGGGGCGATGTCTGCTGGGGTGGCTGACGGGGCTTGAACCCGCGACCCCCGCGACCACAACGCGGTGCTCTACCAGCTGAGCTACAGCCACCATGCTTCCCGACGCTGCCGGGACAACCCATCTAGTCTGTCATAGGTTCGCAGCGAACCCATTCACGACATTCTCAGCTATCGCCTTCGCCTCGTCCGACGTGGGGCCGGGCTCCGAGACGAACGCGGCCTCACGGTAATAGCGCAGCTCGCGGATCGACTCGAGGATGTCGGCCAGCGCGCGATGCCCGCCGTTCTTCTCGGGCGACTGGAAGTACACGCGCGGCAGCCAGCGCCGCGACAGCTCTTTGATGCTCGACACGTCGACGTTGCGATAGTGGAGGTGCGCATCGAGTTCGGCCATGTACGTCGCCAGGAACATGCGATCGGTGCCGATGGTGTTCCCCGCGAGCGGAGCCTTGCGCGCCTGCGGCACGAACCGCTTGACGTACGCGAGCACGCGCTGCTCAGCATCGGCGAGCGCGAGCCCGTTCGGGATCTCGAGGTCGAGCCCGCTCGTGCGGTGCATGTTCGTGACGAACTCGCCCATCTGCTCGAGCGCCGCGTCGGAGGGCTTGATGACGAGCTGCAGCCCCGGATCGAGGATCTCGAGGTTGAAGTCGGTGACGACCACCGCGATTTCGACGAGTTCGTCGACCGCGGGGTCGAGACCCGTCATCTCGCAATCGATCCAGACGAGTCTGTCGTTCTCCGCTGCGCCCACGCTCGACACTCTTCTTTCTTCATGCACCGTCATATCGTCCCCCAGGGGCGAATCGAACACCCGACCTAAGGATTAGAAAGCCTCTGCTCTTCCTCTGAGCTACTGGGGGCAGCCTGTCCAGATTAGCGCGTCATGCGCGCGGACGTGGATTCGGGCGGGG
>DXAM01000028.1 GCA_019117025.1 Candidatus Microbacterium stercoravium
CATGGATCACGTCGTCGCCCAGCCCGAAACCCTCTACGTCGGAACCCCCGCCTACCTCATCGCCACCGAGAACGCCGACGGGTCGGCGAATCTCTCGCCCGCGTCGAGCTACTGGGCGCTCGGGTCCATGCTGGTGCTCGGGCTCGAGGCCGCCGGGCAGACATCCGAGAACCTGCTCGCCCGCCCCGACCTCACGGTGAACTTCCCCTCGGGCGAGCTGTGGAAGTCGGTGCTGAAGCTCGACGGCACGACGGGGCGCAACCCGGTGCCGGACGGCAAGGGTCGGTATCGCTTCGAGGCCGACAAGTTCCAGGTCGCCGGGCTCACGCCGCAGGGCTCCGAGCTCGTTTCGGTTCCGCGCGTGGCCGAATGCCAGCTGCAGTTCGAGGCACGGGTGCGCCGGGCGACGCCCGGGCTCGACGGCGGGTACTTCATGGTCGAGGCCGAGGTGCTGCGCGTGCACGCCGATCCCGAGATCCTCAAGCCCGGCACGCTCCTGCCCGACCCTCGGCGGTGGAGCCCCCTGGTCTACCAGTTCCGCCACTTCTTCTCGACGGGCACCGAGCTCGGGTGGCTGCCCGGCTCGCCGACGGCCGACGCCGCGCCGCCCGCCTGACCCCCTTCCCTCGGCGGCGTGAACGACATATCGTTGAGTATCGTTCACGATCTTTGGAGGCTCTCATGAGCAGCTCATTCGCCCCGAACACCGCTGATTCGCTCTGGCAGATGATGGACCAGATCCGCGGATCCTTCGACCGCCGCATGCAGGGCCCGCGCAAGTCGCGCGGAGACGTGCGCGCCGCGATCCTCGTGCTGCTCGCCGAAGAGCCGATGCACGGCTACCAGATCATCCGCGAGATCGAGGAGCGCAGCGGCGGCGCGTGGAAGCCCAGCGCGGGATCCGTGTACCCGACCCTGCAGCAGATCGCCGATGAGGGCCTCGTGCGCGTCGAAGAATCGAATGCCCGCAAGACCTACGCGCTCACCTCGGAGGGTGAGACCGAGGCCGCATCGGCGTCGGCACCGTGGTCGGCGGGCGAGCGCGGCGGGGCATTCCCCGCGCTGCCGAAAGCGGGCGTCGAGCTCGCGCATGCGGTCAGCCAGGTGGGGCACACCGGATCCGCCGCGCAGGTCGACGAGGCGATCGACGTGCTCGTCGACGCGCGCCGCCGGATCTACGCGATCCTCGCCCAGGGCTGACCCGTATGGCACGCGCCGATCGCGCCCGCTACCGACGGATCCTGCGCTTCGCGGCCCGTCAGCTCGCGATCCAATGGTGGTTCGAAATGGCTCTGCCGCGCCTCGGCCTCGCCCGCCTTGCGGCGCGCGGCCGTGCCCATCGGCTGACCCGATTCGCCCGCGGGTTCCGCAGCATGGCGGTCGAACTGCGCGGCCTGATGATCAAGGTCGGGCAGTTCATGTCGTCGCGGCTCGACGTTCTGCCGCCCGAACTCACGAGCGAACTCTCCGGGCTGCAGGACGCGGTCCCGCCCGAGCCGTTCGACGCGGTGCGGGCGGTCGCCGAGGCCGAGCTCGGCGTCCCGCTCGAGCAGGCCTTCACGAGCTTCGCCGCCGATCCGGTGGCCGCGGCATCGCTCGGCCAGGCCCACCGCGCGCGGCTCGCGCCCGAGCTGGCCGCCGACGCCGGCTTCTCCGACGTCATCGTCAAGGTGCAGCGGCCCGGCATCGACGACGTCGTCGCGACCGACCTGGCAGCGCTGCGCCGCGTCGCCCGCTGGCTCAGTCGCGTGCGCCTCATCTCGCAGCGCGTCGACGCTCCCGCTCTCGTCGAGGAGTTCGCGGGCGTCTGCCGCGACGAGATCGACTACCTGCACGAGGCCGCCTCGTGCGAGCGCTTCGCCGCGGCCTTCGACGGCGACGATCGCGTCGCGGTGCCGCGCGTCGCGTGGGAACGCTCCACGCGCCGCGTGCTCACTCTCGAAGACGTCTCGGCGATCAAGATCAGCGACGCCGAGGCGATCCGCGCGGCCGGCATCGATCCGGCCGGCGTCGCGCCGGTGTTCGCCGCCGTCATGTTCGACCAGGTGTTCGGCAGCGGGTTCTTCCACGCGGATCCCCACCCCGGCAACATCTTCGTGACGCCGCGATCCGACGGGTCGTGGTGCCTCACGTTCATCGACTTCGGGATGATGGGGGAGGTGCCGCAATCGATGCGGCGGGGCCTCCGGCACCTCGTGATCGCGATGGGATCCCGCGACGGCGCGGGCCTCGTCACCGCCGCCCGCGAGATCGGCGTGCTGCTGCCGTCGGCCGATACGAACGAGCTCGAGCGCGCGCTCACCGCGCTGTTCGACCGCTTCGGCGGCAAGGGGTTCGCCGAGCTGCGCGACGTGGATCCGCGGGAGTACCGGGAGTTCGCCGACGAGTTCGGCGACGTGGTGCGCACCCTCCCGGTGCAGCTGCCCGAGAACTTCCTGCTCGTGATCCGCGCGGCGTCGCTGACCTCGGGCGTCGCCATGAGCCTCGATCCGACGTTCAACGTCTGGGACTCCGTCGAGCCGTATGCCGAGAAGCTCCTGCGCGATGAGGGCAGCGGCTTCGTGCGCGATCTCGGTCGGGAGGCGCTCGAGAACGCGAAGATCGCGTGGCGCCTGCCGAAGCGCGTCGATGCCGTGCTCGAGAAGGCCGAGCGCGGATCCCTCGCCGTCTCGTCGCCGCAGGTCGAGACGCGGCTGTCTCGGCTCGAGGCGGCCCTGCGCCGCACGATATCGGCGGTCATGTTCGCCGGACTCGCCGTCGCGGGCGCGATCCTCTATGCCCCCGTCGAGGCCCTCGGCGTCACGCTCATGGCGGCGTCGGTGCTGCCCCTGCTGCACGCGCTGTTCGCCCCGCGCCGCTGATCCCGCCGGCACGAATGCTATCGGTTCGCCGACAGCGTGGAAACCCTCCTGACAGGCCCGCCTCCGCCCCCGTAGAGTGACGGCGCAAGGCCCGGTGCACGAACCCCTGCACCGGCCGTAACGCCGAGGAGGAAGACCATGCACGACATTCACACGTGGTGGCCGAAATTGTCGATCAGCGCGAAGCACGCGCTCGTCGAGGCACCCGGCGAGCCCCTGACCGACGAGGTGCGCGAGGAGATCCAGGCGATCACGGGGGAGGAGATCCCCCGCGCGGCCGTGCTGTCGCACGAAGACGTCGAGTTCATCGACACGCAGCGCGAGCAGGTCGACTGAACTCGTCGCCCGCATCCCACTAGCGCAAAACCTCGCTGAGCAGAACCCTCTAGGTGCGCGGTGCTGTGCCGACGTACCGTGCCGACATGTCCCGACGCGCCCTTGGAGGA
This sequence comes from Candidatus Microbacterium stercoravium, assembly GCA_019117025.1. Classification (GTDB taxonomy): domain Bacteria; phylum Actinomycetota; class Actinomycetes; order Actinomycetales; family Microbacteriaceae; genus Microbacterium; species Microbacterium stercoravium. The sequence goes on from DXAM01000028.1 coordinate 3,308, forward strand.
GACATGTCAGAAGAGCACCGTACAGACGTCAGCGGATCCCTTGCCGTGTGCCGAACGGTCGGCGAGCTCGCGCTGCTGGAGAAAGCGCTCGGGCCGCTCTTCGTGCGGCACAGCGAGGGGCCGCGGCACGATGCCCGCGAGCAGAGCATCGACGGCGAGAGCGGCCTGAAGATGCCGGGGCTCTCGGTCAACCCGCTCACCCCCGAGTCGTGGTGGACGCGCCCGCTCGAGCACTGGATCGCACGCCAGCTCGTGCAGTATCGCCAGCTGCAGCGCGTCGGGGGCAGGAAGTTCGCGTGGGTGCTCACCGGCCGCGAGGTCGGCCGCGGTCCCGATAATGAGCCGCTGCTCGCGGAAGTGGCGCCGCTCGCGATCCTCCGCTCCGACGTGCTCGACGAATCCGAGGCCCTCTACGCCGAGGTCTTCCAGCGCGGACGCGTGCCGAGATGAGACATATACCCGATGACTGCAGGCAGGGGAAGCCCCGAACGCGGTCCCTCTGCGCCCCGTAGCATCGCAGTCCGCCCCCCCAGAAAGGAGCACACGATGATCACCCACCTCACCGCGTCTCGACTCATCGACGCACCGGTGCGCCGCGTGTACGACCAGTGGACGCAGTTCGAAGAGTTTCCGCGCTTCATGTCGGCGGTGAAGAGCATCCATCAGGTCGACGACACCCGCACCCGCTGGGACGTCTCGATCGGAGGCGCCGAGCGGTCGTTCGACGCGGTGATCACCGAGCAGGTGCCCGATCAGCAGATCAGCTGGGCGAGCGTCGATGACCCCGTGCACACCGGCGAAGTGCGGTTCGAGCCCGAGGAGGGCGGCACGCGCGTCACGTTGCTCATGAGCTGGGCGCCCGAGAGCATCATCGAGAAGGCCGGCGCGGTGCTCAACCTCGACGAGATCGCGGCCGAGCGCGACCTCGACCGATTCGCCGACTTCATCGCCGAGCGCGGTACGGCGATGGGCGCCTGGCGCGGCGAGGCCGGCGACGGCCAGCCCGAGGCGGATGTCTCGCCGGATTCCGCGGACGGCATCGATCCGGATATCCGCCTCTGAGCCGCGTGTCGGTGGGGCCTCGCGAGTTGCGAGGCCCCACTCTTACTGCCATTGTGGTGCCAACACCGCTGGTTCCGTGCTCCCTCTCCCGCTTCGTCTGAACCGAGGTACCCCATGGGCAAGTTCATCTACTCCGACACGGTCAAGGTCGAGATCGAAGATCGTGCGCTTGCACACATCCACGCGGTGATCGGCGCGAAGCTCCGGCGGGCGGAGCCGTTCTTCTTCACGTGGCGAGACGACTCGAGCGTGGGAGACGGCCGCACGAGCGTGTGGATCCACCAGGCGCAGCCACTGGTGTTCAAGTTCTACGGCAGCCGCCGCCCCGCGCTGAATCCCGCGTGGGTCGACGCGTTCGCGCACACGGCGAATTCGCCGCGAGGGCTCCACCTCGTGCCCGAGCCGCCCGAGCCCTCGGCGCCGTCGAACGACTCCGGGGCGTCAGCATGAGGGAAGGGAACTGACATGGGCGTGCTCCGCTACAACGACGGCCAAGAGATCGAGATGAACGATCTGCTCTTGGCGCATCTCAAGCTCGTCGTCATCACGAAGCTCCGCCGACAGGAGAGCTTCACGCTGTCGTGGGCGCACCGCGAGGCCGAGCCCGGCGGGCGCAGCACCGTCTGGATGCACCCGGCGATCCCGCTGCACTTCGTGTTCGATTCTCCGGAGCCGACGCAGCTGAGCCCCGCGTGGCTCGAGAAGATGGCGGCGTCGTCGCATTCGACGGGCGGCATCGTCATCGACGTCGACCAGACGGAGCCTCCCGAGGAATGACGCCGGACCGCCTCGCCGCTCCGAAGCGGGCGGCGAGGCGAACCGACGAGCGCGGTCAGTGCTCGTCGATCTCCACGCCCGTCGGGCGCTCGGATCCGCTGCGATCCTGCGTGTAGTCCGGACGCCGCGGCTGCGGCGGCTGGTCCGAGTACTCACCGCCCTGGCGCCCGCCGAACGGACGGCCGTGATCCGCGAACTCTTCGCGCTGGAAGACGAATCGCCACGGCCCCGCCGTGAACGACGCGCCGGTGCGCAGCGTCTCCGATCGATCGCCCTCGTGCGTGCCGTCGGCGTCCGGGTTCGCATTCATCTCGCCCTCGCCGTGCAGCGTGAGCACGTACTCATCGCGATCGTCGTGCACGATCGTGGCGTGGACCGCATCGGTGTCGGGCAGCGTCAGCGCATTCCCGGCCGCCGATCCGATCGCCACTTCCCGCTGCTCGAGCGAGAACGTGAAGCGGCCGTCCTCAGACGAGACGATGAGGTGCGGGTTGCCCGCTCCCCAGGCCGCATGCGTTTCGGTGCCGCCAGCTTTCTCCGTCATGGTGGATCCTTTCTCAGAGGTGCTTTCCGCCGGTCACGGCGAGGACCGATCCCGACGTGTACGACGCGTCCTCCGACGCGAGGTAGACATATGCTCCCGCAAGCTCGGCGGGCTGGCCCGCTCGTCCGAGCGGCGAGTCCGATCCGAATGTCGGCAGGTTCTCGGGCCAGCCGGTCGCGGGGATCAGCGGCGTCCAGATCGGGCCCGGCGCCACGCCGTTCACACGGATCCCCTCGGGGCCCTGCTGGGAGGCGAGGGCCTGCACGAAGGCGACCAGCGCCGCCTTCGTCATCGCGTAGTCGAGCAGGCCGGGCGACGGAGCGAACGCCTGGATCGACGTCGTCACGATGATCGAGCTGCCGGCCGGCATGAGCGGCAGCGCCCGGCGGGCCATCCAGAACGGTGCGTAGAGGTTCGTGCGCATCACGCGGTCGAACTCCTCCGTCGGGATGCCGGCGTCGGCGTCGCGCTGCTTCTGATACGCGGCGTTCAGCACGAGCAGGTCGAGCCCGCCCAGCTTTTCGTGCGCCTGCGCGACCGTCGACGCGGCGGTCTTCTCGTCGGAGACATCGCCGGGCAGCAGCACGGCCGTGCGACCGGCGTCTTCGACGAGTGCCGCCGTGCGCTCCGCGTCGTCCTGCTCTTCGGGAAGGTAGCTGATGGCGACATCGGCGCCCTCGCGGGCATAGGCGATCGCCACGGCGCGGCCGATGCCAGAATCGCCGCCGCTGATGAGGGCGCGGCGCCCGGCGAGGCGGTCGGTTCCCCGGTAGGAATCCTCGCCGTGATCGGGCCGGGGGAACGTCTCCTCGGTCAGGCCCGGCTGCGTGCCGTCGTCCTTCGGGAACGGCCCGCGCAGATGCTTGCTGCGGGGGTCGGTGAGAGCCGTCATGCTGCCGTCTCCTCTCACGCCGTCTGCCCGGAGTGCGGGCCCTCGGCGATCTCCTCCACGACCTTGTCGCAGAACGCCGGCAGATCCTTCGGGGTGCGGCTCGAGACGAGGCCCTGATCGACGACGACCTCTTCGTCGACCCAGGTCGCCCCGGCGTTGCGCAGATCGGTTGCGAGGCTGGGATAGCTCGTGATCGTGCGCCCCTCGACGACGCCGGCCTCGGTGAGGATCCAAGCGCCGTGGCAGATCACGCCGACCGGCTTGTGCTGGGCGAAGAAGTCGCGCGTGAAGCGCACGGCGTCGTCATCGAGCCGGAGGTGATCGGCGTTGACGACCCCGCCCGGCAGCACCAGCGCGTCGAAGCGGTCTGCCGATGCCTCCGACGCCCGTACGTCGACGGGCTGGCGGTGGCCGTTCTTCCCGGTGACATCGCCCTGCAGCGGCGACACCATCACGGCGGTTGCGCCCGCCGACGTCACGGCGTCCCACGGGCTCGTCAGTTCGCTGTCTTCGAAGCCGTCTGTCGCGAGGAACGCGACGCGTTTTCCGGTGAGGTGCGTCATGGGTGTCATCCTTTCGTCGAACACGGCTGTCCGAGGTGACGGACACTCTTCACCATGCCACTCGAGCAGGGCGCTGCAGAGGGGGGTGGTGCGGCCGTGCGCAGGATGATAGAAGGGCCGAGCACCCCGCTCCGCGGTGGTGCTCGGCCCTTCTCCGGTCGACGACTACTTGCGGTGCTTCGCGTAGTACGCGAGCAGCGACCGGGTCGACGAATCCTGCGAGGCGATCGCCTGCTCGTCGCCCTCGATCGCCGGTGCGATCTCGAGAGCGAGCTGCTTGCCGAGCTCGACGCCCCACTGGTCGAACGAGTTGATGCCCCAGATCACGCCCTGCGTGAACGTGATGTGCTCGTACAGGGCGATCAGCTGGCCGAGCGCGCTCGGCGTGAGCGCCGGGGCGAAGATCGACGTGGTCGGGCGGTTGCCATCGAAGGTGCGGGCGGCGACGAGGGGACCGGTGGTGCCCTCGGACTCGACCTCCTGCGCCGTCTTGCCGAACGCGAGCGCCTTCGTCTGCGCGAGGAAGTTCGCGAGGAACAACCCGTGCACGTCGCGGCCGCCGTCGTCGAGCGGGTACGCGGGGTTCGCGAACGCGATGAAGTCGGCGGGGATCAGGCGCGTGCCCTGGTGGATGAGCTGGTAGAACGCGTGCTGACCGTTCGTGCCGGGCTCGCCCCAGAAGATCTCTCCCGTGTCGGTGGTCACGGGCGAGCCGTCCCACCGCACCGACTTGCCGTTCGACTCCATCGTGAGCTGCTGCAGGTACGCCGGGAAGCGGTGCAGCTGCTGCGCGTAGGGGAGCACGGCGTGCGACTGGGCGCCGAGGAAGTTCGTGTACCAGACGTTGAGCAGGCCCATCAGAACCGGCACGTTCTCGGCCAGCGGCGTCGTGCGCACATGCTCGTCGATGGTGTGGAATCCGGCGAGGAACTCGCGGAACACGTCGGGGCCCAGCGCGATGGCGAGCGACGTGCCGATCGCGGAGTCGACCGAGTAGCGACCGCCCACCCAGTTCCAGAACCCGAAGGCGTTGTCGGGGTCGATGCCGAAATCGGCGACGAGGTCGAGAGCCGTCGACAGCGCGATGAAGTGCTTCGCGACCGCCTGCTTCTTCTCGTCGTCGCCCGTGAGGCCGAGGCCCTGCCACAGCCACTCGCGTGCGAGGCGCGCGTTGGTGAGCGTCTCGAGCGTCGTGAACGTCTTCGACGCGACGATGAACAGCGTCGTCTCGGGATCGAGGTCGGCCGTCTTCTGCGCGATGTCGGTCGGGTCGATGTTCGAGACGAACCGCGCCTCGATCCCCGCGTCGGCGTACGGGGCGAGCGCCTCATAGACCATGACCGGACCGAGGTCGCTGCCGCCGATGCCGATGTTCACGATGTGCGTGACGCGCTTGCCGGTCGCGCCCGTCCACTCGCCCGAGCGCACGCGGTTCGCGAACGCATCGATGCGGCCGAGCACCTCCTGCACGTCGCCGTCGATGTCCTGACCATCGATCTGCAGGGGCGCACCGGCGGGGCGGCGCAGGGCGGTGTGCAGTACGGCGCGGTCTTCGGTGGTGTTGATGTGCTCGCCGGCGATCATCGCGGCGAAGCGCTCAGCGACGCCCGTCTCCTCGGCGAGTCGCACGAGCGCGGCGAGGATGTCGTCGGTCACGAGGTTCTTCGACAGGTCGACGTGCAGGTCGCCGGCCGACAGGCTGAGGCGCTCGGCTCGGCCCGGGTCCTCATCGAACCACGCGCGAAGATCGGGGGAGAAGCCGTCGCCGAGCTCGAGGAGCTCGTTCCAGGCGGATGTCTGGGTGGGGTCGACAGGAGTGGTCATGACTAAAACCTACCGACCCCGCGCGCGGCTCGCTCGCCCGACGCGCGCTCAGCCGAACGTCTCGAGCAGGCGCAGCCACACCTCGCTGATCGTCGGGTAGGCGGGCACCGCGTGCCAGAGGCGCTCGAGCGGCACCTCGCCCACGATCGCGATCGTGGCCGCATGCACGAGCTCCGAGGCATCCTGCCCGACGAACGCGGCGCCGACGACAACGCGGCGGTCGGCATCGATCACGAGCTTCGCGCGGCCCGCATATCCGTCGGCGTGCAGGCTCGCTCCCGCGATCGACCCGAGGTCGAACTCCGCCGTGCGCACGTTCAGCCCTGCCGAGCGCGCGTCCGCCTCCGTGCGCCCTGCCGCGGCGACCTCGGGATCCGAGAACACCACGCGCGGCACGGCGCCGTGATCGGCCGTGGCGACGTGCGCGCCCCACGGCTGATCCGACACGGTCGCGCCGTTCAGTCGGGCCGCGATCACGGATCCGGCCGCGCGGGCCTGGTACTTGCCCTGGTGGGTGAGCAGTGCCCGCGAGTTCACGTCGCCGACGGCGTAGAGCCAGTCGGTGCCGGTCACGAGCATCGTATCGTCGACGGTCGGCGCGGCGTCGACGTCGACCGCGTCGAGCCCGAGATCGTCGGTCGCGGGGCGGCGACCGGTGGCGACGAGGATCTCCTCTGCGACGATCTCCTCGCCGTCGGACAGGGTCGCGCGGACGAGCCCGTCGGATCCGCGTTCGACGCGCGAGGCCGTCGCGCCGAGGCGCACATCGACTCCCTCGTCGGTGAGCGCGGCGGCGATGCGCTCGCCCACGAACGGCTCTTCGCCGCCGAGCAGCGTACGGCGCGCGAGCACGGTCACGCGCGAGCCGAACGATGCGTAGGCGAACGCCATCTCGGTGCCGGCGACGCCGCCGCCCAGCACGATGAGGCGCGGCGGCACGCGGTCGGCCGAGGTCGCCTCGCGCGTGCCCCACGGCGCGGCGTCCGCGAGCCCGGGCACGTCGGGCACGACGGGCACGGATCCGGTGGCGATCGCGACCGCGCGGGCCGCGTACTCGCGGCCGTCGACGTCGACCCGTGCGGGCCCCACGATGCGCCCGTGCCCGCGGATCAGCTCGATGCCCGCCGACGCGACCCACTCCTCCTGCCCGTGGTCGTCCCAGTCGCTCGTGAACGCGTCGCGCCGCGCGAAGACCGCCTCGACGTCGAGGCCTGCGGTGATCGCCTCGCGCGCGCCCGGAACGCGCCGGGCCGCCCGGAGCGCGTGGCCCGACCGCAGCAACGCCTTCGACGGCATGCACGCCCAGTACGAGCACTCGCCGCCGACGAGCTCCGACTCGATGAGCGCGGTGCGCAGGCCGCCGCGCGTCGCGTAATCGGCCACGTTCTCTCCGACGGGCCCCGCCCCGATCACGATCAGGTCGAAGTCGATGCGGTCTTCTGACGACGTGCTCATGCGGCCTTCTTTCGCAGAATGATGCTCAGGCGGATCGCGGAGTTGAGGAAGAAGATACCGCGGCCGCCGCCTCGGGCATAGGCTTCAGACATATCCGGTGGCCGCAGCGGCACGTTCGACACGGTGAGGAGCTCTACTGCCCCATGATCGAGTTCCGAAATGTCAGCAAGAGCTTCCCCGACGGCACCAGCGCCGTCACCGATTTCTCGCTGGTCGCTCCGTCGCGCAGAACCACGGTGCTCGTCGGCTCGTCCGGCAGCGGCAAGACGACCCTGCTGCGCATGGTCAACCGCATGGTGGATCCGACTTCGGGCGCCGTCGAGATCGACGGGGAGAACGTCGCCGACGTGCCGCCGGTGTCGCTGCGCCGGCGCATCGGGTACGTCATGCAGAACGCCGGTCTGCTGCCGCACCTGACGGTCGCCGACAACATCGCCACCGTGCCGCGGCTGCTCGGCGAGACCCGGCGGGCGGCGCGCGGCCGCGCGCTCGAGCTCATGGACACCGTGGGGCTCGAGGCGCACATGGCCGATCGCTACCCGCGGCAGCTCTCGGGCGGACAGCAGCAGCGCGTCGGCGTTGCGCGCGGGCTCGCGGCCGACCCGAACATCCTGCTGATGGATGAGCCGTTCGGCGCCGTCGACCCCATCGTGCGCGCCGAGCTGCAGCAGGAGCTGATCCGCCTGCAGACCGAGCTCGACAAGACCGTGATCTTCGTCACGCACGACATCGACGAGGCGTTCCTGATCGGCGACCAGGTCGTGATCCTCGCCGCCGGCGGGCGCACGCTGCAGGTGGGCACTCCGAGCGAGATCATCGAGGCGCCCGCCGATGATTTCGTCGCCGCGTTCATCGGGGCACAGCGCGGCTCGCGCGCCCTGCGCATCAAGCAGACGCCGAACGGGCCGGTGCTGGTCGACGCCGAGGGCCGCACGCAGGGCACGCTGATCGAGAACGGGCCCTGACATGGGGTGGGCGTTCGACAATCTGCCCCTCATCGGCTCGCTGGCGATCGATCATCTGCGCCAGAGCCTCATCGCAATCGTGTGCGGATTCGTCATCTCGCTGCCGCTCGGCTGGGCGGCGTGGCGATACGGGCGGGCGCGCGCGATCCTGCTCACGGTCACCGGGCTGCTCTACACGATTCCCTCGCTCGCGCTCCTGCTGATCCTGCCGGTCCTCGCCGGATTCCCGGCGACGAGCGAGGTGAACCTCGTGATCGCCCTGACGATCTATGCGATCGCGATCATGGTGCGGGCCGTGACCGACGGTCTCGACTCCGTCGATCCCGTCGTGCGCCAGTCGGCCACCGCCGTCGGCTACAGCGACCGCCACCGCTTCTGGGCGGTCGACCTGCCGCTCGCGGGGCCCGTGATCCTCGCCGGGCTGCGCGTCGCGGCGGTGAGCACGATCTCGCTCGCCACGGTCGGGATCCTCGTCGGCGTGAGCAACCTCGGCTACCTGTTCACGAACGGACTGCAGCGCCGCATCATCGCCGAGGTGTTCGCCGGGCTCATCGTCGTCGCGCTGATCGCCCTCATCATCGACGCGCTGCTCGTCGCGGCCAAGCGCGCGATGCTGCCCTGGGATCGCAAGCCGACCGGGCGCCGCGCGAGGCGGGTGAGCGCGACATGAACCTCGTGACCGATGCGATCGCGTGGCTGACCTCGGGGGAGCAGTGGAGCGGCGATCGTGCGCTGCACGTGCTGATGCTGCAGCACCTGTGGCTCACCCTGCTCTCGGTCGCCGCCGCTGCTGCCCTCGCGCTGCCCGCCGGCTGGCTCATCGGACATACGGGCCGCGGCCGCGAGATCGCGGTGGCGATATCGGGCGCCGCGCGAGCGATCCCGTCGTTCGGCCTGCTGATCCTGCTCGTGCTGCTGTTCGGCGTGCTCCACAAGCCCGAGGCGGCGATCGTGACGTTCGTAATCCTCGCGATCCCCTCGCTGCTGGCGGGAGCGTACTCCGGGCTCGAAGCCATCGACCGCGCGACCATCGACGCGGCGCGCGCCGTCGGCATGTCGGAGTGGCAGATCTTCCTGCGTGTCGAGCTGCCGCTCGGCCTCCCGCTTCTCGTCGGCGGCGTCCGCTCGGCCGCGCTCCAGGTCGTGGCGACCGTCACGATCGCCGCGTACATCAATCTCGGCGGGCTCGGCCTGCCGATCATCACCGGCCTCGCGCTCCGGCGCTACGACATGATCCTCGGCGCGGCACTGCTCGTCGCCGTCGTCGCGCTCGTGCTCGACGCGCTCCTCGGCCTCGCCCAGCGCCGGGCCGAGCCGCGTGGGCTGAGAACCGACACGACCACGTCCCTGCGCGGCAGCCGCGAACCGGCCGCCGCGCCTCGACACTGAAAGCGAGAGACCCCACCATGCACTCCACACGACTCCTGCGCACCGGCGCGATCCTGACCACGGCGCTCGCCGCCGCAGCGCTCGCCGGCTGCTCATCCTCCGATCCGCTGGCGACGCCCGACGAGGAAGAGCCCTCGACGGGCGCGATCGTCGTCGGATCGCAGGCCTACTACTCGAACGAGACGATCGCCGAGATCTATGCCCAGGCGCTGGAAGACGCGGGGCTCGAGGTCGAGCGCCAGTTCAACATCGGTCAGCGCGACGCCTACATGCCGCAGCTCGAGAGCGGCGAGATCACGCTGTTCCCGGAGTACACCGGCAACCTGCTGCAGTACTTCGACGACGCGACCACGGCGCGCGCGGCCGATGACGTCTACGCCGAGCTGCAGCACGCCCTGCCCGACGGCCTCACGGCGCTCGAGCAGGCCTCGGCGAGCGACCAGGACTCGTACACCGTCACCCGCGCGTTCGCCGACGAGCACGACCTCACCTCGATCGCCGATCTCGCGGACATCGCCGATCCGCTCACGCTCGGCGGCCCGCCGGAGCTCGCCGAGCGCCCCTACGGACCCGACGGGCTGGCGAGCGTGTACGGCATCGATGTCGAGTTCTCGGCGACCGGCGACACGACGGTCGAGGATCTGCTCGCGGGCACGATCGACGTCGCGAACGTCTTCACCGCCGACCCGCGCATCCAGACCGACGACCTCGTCGTGCTCGACGATCCCGAGTCGCTCATCCTCGCCTCCAACGTCGTGCCGATCGCCGATGCCGACCGCGCCGACGAGCTGGCTCCCGTCATCGACGCCGTGAGCGAGAAGCTGACGCCCGAGAGCCTCGTCGCCCTCAACGTCGAGAGCCAGGTCGACGAGGAATCGCCCGCCGATATCGCCGCCGCGTGGCTCGCCGACAACGGGCTCACCGGCTGAGGATCCCGGCGGGGCGCGCCGGGCCTCGGTAATGAAACCGAACGACACACAAATCTGCCGGGGCCGCGGTCGGGGGTTACCGTCGGAGCATGACTTCTTCCGACGATGGTCTGGTCGACCGTTTCAAGCACGTGTTCCGAGATCACCCCGCCGCGGTGACGCTCATCACGGCGGTCACGCCCGAGGGCCATGTGGGCCTGACGGCGTCGAGCGTGTCGTCGGTTGCGATCGATCCGCCCGCGGTGTCGTTCTCGGTGACGCGCGCGACCGGAACCGCGGGGGCGCTGCTGCGTGCCGACAACCTGCAGATCCACTTCCTCACGCCGCAGCACGCCGCGACCGCCACCCAGTTCGCGACGTCGGGCGGCGACCGCTTCGCCGAGGGGCAGGGATGGACGTATGACGAGAACCGCGTTCCGCGGCTCGCCGGCGTGCGCAACCGCCTCACGGGCACCATCATCGACACCGTCTCGGTCGGCGGATCGGTGCTCGTCGTCGCCGAGATCACCTCGGCCGATCTCGGCGAGGCGGCCCAGCCGCTGCTGTACGCCGATCGCGTCTTCCACGCGTTCGACGTCGAGCACGCCGCGCTGTAGCCGCGTCGTCGCGGGCCGTCGGTTGCCTACGATGGGGGAATGAGCACCAACCTCGCCGCCAACCTGACCCGCGAAGAGACATCGGCGCGATCCGCCGGCGTCAGCCTCGCGTCGATCCGCGTCGACCTCGACATCTCGTCGGCGCCCGACCTCGAGCAGTCCGGGTTCCTCACCACGTCGACCCTGCGCTTCGACGCGACCGTCGAGCGCACCTGGATCGACTTCATCGGCGAATCGGTCGACCGCGTGACGGTCAACGGTGCGGAGCACCCCATCATGTGGGACGGTGCGCGGATCGAGGTCACGGGGCTCGCCGAGCACAACGAGGTCGTCATCGAGGCGGTCGGCGCGTACAGCCGTTCGGGGGAGGGCATGCACCGCTTCACCGATCCGGTCGACGGCCGCACTTACCTGTACACGCAGTACGAGCCCTCTGACTCGCGGCGCGTGATGGCCTGCTTCGAGCAGCCCGATATGAAGGCCGCCTACACGTTCGTCGTCACGGCGCCCGCCGGATGGCACGTGCTGAGCAACCAGCGCGCCGCCACCCAGGTCGGCGGCGGAGCCACGCAGACCGTCGAGTTCGCGCCGACGCTGCCGATCTCGTCGTACATCACCTCGGTCGCCGCCGGCCCGTATCACCGCGCCGCGGCGGAATGGGTGCGCGGTGAGGAGCGCGTCGAGCTCGGAGCGTTCTGCCGGGCGTCGCTCGCGGAGCACCTCGACAGCGACGAGATCTTCGAAATCACCCGCCAGGGGCTCGACTTCTTCGCGGGCGCGTTCGACTACCCGTACCCCTGGGGCAAGTACGACCAGATCTTCGTGCCCGAGTACAACCTCGGCGCCATGGAGAACCCGGGGCTCGTGACCTTCACCGAGAGCTACGTGTTCCGCGGGGCCGCGACCGACGCGCAGCACGAGGCCCGGGCCAACACGATCCTGCACGAGATGGCGCACATGTGGTTCGGCGACCTCGTCACCATGACGTGGTGGGCCGACCTCTGGCTCAAGGAGTCGTTCGCCGATTACATGGGCGCGCATGCGTCGGTCGCCGCGACCCGGTTCACCGACGCGTGGGCGTCGTTCGCGAACCGCCGCAAGGCATGGGCGTACGAGCAGGATCAGCTGCCCACGACGCATCCGATCGTCGCCGACATCCCCGACCTCGAGGCGGCGAAGCTCAACTTCGACGGCATCACGTACGCCAAGGGCGCGTCGGTGCTGAAGCAGCTCGTGGCCTTCGTCGGCGAGGAGGCATTCTTCGCCGGGGCGCGTTCCTACTTCCGCGACCACGCGTTCGGCAACACGACCCTCGATGACCTGCTCGTCGCGCTCGAGGCCGCGTCCGGTCGCGACGTGCGCGCGTGGTCGCAGGCGTGGCTCGAGACGACCGGCATGTCGACGCTCACGCTCGAAGACGATCGCACCGTGCTCGTGCAGAAGGATCCGCGCCCGCACCGTCTGCGCATCGGACTGTACGCGTTCGACGGCGGATCCCTCGTGCGCACGGGCGGCGTCGACGTCGACATCCGTGCCGAGCGCACGCCGGTCGACCTCGCCGACGCCGATCTCGCGCTGATCAACGACGGCGACCTGACGTATGCGAAGGTGCGGCTCGACGAGCGCTCGCTGAAGGCGGTGTCGCGCGCGCTGTCGACGATCGAGGACGCGCTCACGCGAGGACTCGTGTGGTCGGCGCTCTGGAACGCCACGCGCGACGGCGAGCTGTCGGCCGTGCGCTACCTCGAGATCGTGCGCCGTCACGCGCCCGCCGAGAGCAACGTCGGCATCCTCGCGGGAACGCTCGCGAACGCAGGATTCACGACGAATCACTTCGTGGCCGACGCAGACCGGCAGCAGGCGCGCGCGATCTGGCTCGAGACCGTCTGGGAGGGCCTCGAGGGCGCGGAGGCCGGAAGCGGCGCGCAGCTCGCGTGGGCGCGCGCCGTCGGGTCCGCCGCGTCGTACGACAGCGCGCGCGCCGACGAGATCCGCGGGATCCTCGCGGGGGAGCGACCGGCGCCGGAGGGGCTGGCGCTCGACGCCGACCTGCGATGGATGTGGGTGCGCGCTCTTGCGACGACAGGAGACCTGTCCGAGGCGGAGATCGACGCCGAGCTCGAGCGAGACGACACCATGTCGGGCCGCACCGAGCACCGGGCGGCGCTCGCCTCGCGTCCGCACGCGGAGGTGCGACGCGCCGCGTGGGAGTCGGCGTGGGACGACGAGAGCCTCACCAACGACCACCTGACCGCGACGATCGAGGGCTTCCGCGCGGGCGGCCGGCGCGATCTCATCTCATCGTTCGACGCCGACTACTTCGCGCGCATCCGCGACGCATGGGCGAACCGCTCGATCGAGATCTCGCGGCGCCTCGTGCGCGGCCTGTTCCCGCAGACGCCGTCGCTCGATCTCGTCGACCGGTGGCTCGAGCAGAACGCCTCCGCTCCGGCCGCGCTGCGCCGCATCGTCATCGAGCAGCGCGATCAGCTCGCCCGCGACCTCAACGTGCGCTCGGTGCAGTAGCCGGCCCGGTCAGTCGGGGCGCGGCCACCAGGCCGGCATGTTCGCGAACATGCGGCCGGCGAAGGCCTGCGAGTCGTCGTGCGCGCCGCTTGCCCAGAGCTCGATGGTGCTGACCATGCCGCCGGCGATGAACGCGGCTCCGACATCCGTGTCGCTCGGCAGGTCGACGCCGTTGTCGCGCATGACGCCGATCGCGACATCGGCACGGTGGATGAAGTGACTGCGCATGCGCGCGCGGAAGGCGTGCGAGACATCGGATTCGAGCAGCGTGCGGATCGCAAGGCGGTCTCGTGAGACGGCGTCGAGGATCGCGACGGCCGCGTCGAGGTAGGCCTGCGAGACGCGCTCGATCGACTGCCCCCGCGGGGGCGTGACGGCGCTCGCCTCATCGATCATCGACGCGAACACCTCCGCGGCGAGGTCGCCGACGCTGTCGTAGTGGCCGTAGAACGTCGTGCGGTGCACGCCGGCCTCGCGGCACAGCTCGGCGACGCCGATGCTCGCCAGCTCCTCGCGTCCGAGCATGCGCAGGAGCGCGTCGGTCAGACGCCGGCGACTGCGGAGCGCTCTCGGGTCGTCGGATACGTCCGTCGGTGCGTTGCTCATGGCCCAATTCTGCACCACGAGCGCAGGCCTCTTCGGGTATTCCTCGACGTGCCCGGGCACCGATCCTCCTAAAGTGTCGTGTGTCGCGTGGCGCGCCCGTGTCGATCGCGCCTCGTCCGAGCCTCGCCGCGTACTCTCGTGGGGACATGATCCGGTTCGAAAAAGTGACGAAGCGCTACCGCGGCACGAAACGCCCCGCGCTCGATGGCATCGACTTCGAGGTGGAGCGCGGCGAGTTCGTGTTCCTCGTCGGTGCATCGGGATCCGGGAAATCGTCGTGCCTCAGGCTCATGATGCGCGAGGACATCCCCTCCGAGGGGCGCGTGCTCGTGCTGGGGCGCGATACGCGCACACTGAGCGACCGGCGCACCCCCTACTTCCGCCGCAACATCGGCACGGTCTTCCAAGACTTCCGACTGCTGCCGACCAAGACGGTGTCGCAGAACATCTCGTTCGCGCTCAAGGTCATCGGCCGCTCGCGCGCGTTCATCAAGACGGCCGTGCCCGAGGCGCTCGAGCGCGTCGGCCTCGAGTCGATGGGCAAGCGCATGCCGCACGAGCTCTCGGGCGGCGAGCAGCAGCGCATCGCGATCGCGCGCGCGATCGTGAACCGCCCGGCCGTGGTGCTCGCAGACGAGCCGACCGGAAACCTCGACCCGACGACGTCGGTCGAGGTCATGCGCGTGCTCGAGTCGATCAACGCGGCCGGCACGACCGTCGTCATGGCGACGCACGAGGCCGGGTTCGTCGACCAGATGCAGCGCCGCGTGATCGAGCTGAGCGAGGGCGTGCTCGTGCGCGACGAGCAGCGCGGATCCTACGGAGACACCTCCGCCGTGCGCACGCTGCGCCCGGAGGCCGAGCGCGGCGCCGCGGCGCTGGCCGCACTCACGGCGGCCCAGGAGGTGCAGCGCGAGACGCTGACCGGCCTGATCTCGACGTCCGAACGCGATCCGGAACCGGAAGCGGAGCCCGAACCGCAGGCGGAAACGGATTCCGACGCGGTGACCGAGAGCGGTGACGCGCTCGAGACGGATCGCACGACGCTGCCGCAGATCGACGTCGAGGTCGACGAGCTCGGCATGGCCGACCGCCTGGGCCTGGCCGAATCGCACGACGACGAAGTGGGGCCGACCTCGTGAATCTCTCCCTCATCCTGTCGGAGGCGTTCCAGGGGCTGCGCCGCAATGCGTCGATGGTCGTCTCCGTCATCCTCGTGACGTTCGTGTCGCTCACGTTCGTCGGCGCCGCGCTGCTGATGCAGGCGCAGATCCAGAAGACGAACTCCTACTTCCAGGATCGCGCGCAGGTCGACATCTACATGTGCTCGTCGATCTCCGACGGCGACACCTGCGCCTCCGGCACGGCGACCGACGAGCAGATCGACAATGTGCAGAGCCAGCTCGACGGGTCCACGCTCGCGCCGCTGATCGACGAGGCCACGTTCGAATCGCAGCAGGAGGCGTACGATTCGTTCGTCGAGAGCTTCGACGACGAGCTCGCGGGCCTCATCACGGTCGAACAGACGAGCGCCATCTTCCATGTGAACCTCATCAACCCCGACCAGACCGATGTGATCCGCGAGGCCTTCAACGGCGTCGACGGGGTCGAAGAGGTCACCGACCAGCTCGAGTACCTCGATCCGCTGTTCACGACGCTCACGATCGCGACCTACATCGCGGTCGGCGTGGCCGTGCTCATGCTGATCTCGGCCGTGCTGCTGATCTCCACGACGATCCGCCTGTCGGCGTTCGCGAGGCGCCGCGAGGTCGGCATCATGCGCCTCGTGGGCGCGTCGAACGGCACGATCCAGACGCCTTTCGTGCTCGAGGGAATCCTCGCGGCGTTCGTCGGTGCGGCTCTCGCGAGCGCGGCCGTGCTCGTCGGTGTGCGCGTGGGCGTCGAGGGCTACCTCGCCGACGAGGCTGGCGCGATCCCGTGGGTCACGCTGGCCGAGGCCTGGTACGTGGTGCCGATCATCGTCGCGCTCGGAGTGGTGCTGGCCGCGATCTCGGCGGGCGCCGCGATCCGCCGGTGGCTGCGCGCCTGATCTCTGGCATAGACTAAAGGGCTGTTGCATCGAGACCCGAAGGAGGTGCGCACATGCCTCGTGAAAAGGGCGAGAAGGTCGTGGCGGTCAACCGTCGCGCACGACACCAGTACACGATCGAGAAGACCTATGAGGCCGGACTCGTGCTGAGCGGCACCGAGGTGAAGTCGCTGCGCGCCGGCCACGCGAACCTCACCGACGGCTACGCGTTCATCGACAAGGGCGAGGCCTGGGTCGACCAGGTGAACATCCCGCAGTATTCACAGGGGACGTGGACGAACCATGCCGCGAAGCGGCAGCGCAAGCTGCTGCTGCACAAGGAGGAGATCACGAAGCTCGGGCAGAAGGTCGCCGTCGGCGGTTACACGCTCGTGCCCCTCAAGCTCTACTTCGTCGACGGCCGTGCCAAGGTCGAGATCGGTCTGGCGAAGGGCAAGACCGAGTACGACAAGCGCCAGACGCTGCGCGAGCGTCAGGACAAGCGCGAGGCCGAACGGGCCATGCGCACGCGCAATCGCCTCGGCGACTGAACTTCGAACAGCGGATCGGCCCCTCGGATGCTTCCGAGGGGCCGATCCGCGTCAGGGGCCTACAGCGCGTTCTTCAGCCCGACGACGCGCTCGACGATCACGACGATCAGGATCGAGAACAGGATCAGGATCACCGAGAGCGCGGCGACCACGGCGTCCGCCGAGTTCTCGACGTAGCGCAGCACGTGCACGGGCAGGGTCGGCCGCCCCGACTCGGCGACGAACAGCGAGATCACGGCCTCGTCGAACGAGACGATGAACGCCATCACGGCGCCGGCGATCACGCCGGGTCGGATGATCGGCAGCGTCACGCGCCAGAACACGGTCGTGCCGTTCGCCCCGAGCACGCGGGCTGCCTCCTCGCAGGATGTGTCGGAGGTCTGCAGCGCCATGAGCGTGGTGCGCACGACGTACGGCACGGTGATCGCGATGTGTCCGATCACGATGCTCGTGTAGGTGTTCGTGAGGCCGAGCGGCCCCAGCACGAGCACGAGGCCGAGCGCCAGCACGATCGTCGGCACGAGCAGCGGCGACAGGAACAGGCCCGACAGCGCGGCCTTGCCGGCGAAGTCGTACCTGTCGATCGCGAGCGTCGCGGGCACCGCGATCAGCAGCACGATGACGGTCGTGATCGACGCGGTCAGCAGGCTCGTCTGCAGCCCCTCGATGAACTGCGTCTGCTGGGGGAGCGCCTGGTACCACTCGAAGGTGAAGCCCTCGGGCGGGAACGACAGGTAGCGGTTCGAGCTGAACGAGATCACGAACACGATCAGCAGCGGCGCCAGCAGGAACAGGTACGCCAGCACGACGACGGTCTTGAACGCGAGGCCGCCCCAGGCGAACTTCCGGCGGAACGGCACGGGTGCGGTGGTCGTCATCGGTCAGCCTCCGATCTTCTTGATGAGCGCCTGGTAGACGCTGATGACGGCGCCGAACAGCACCAGCAGGATGATGGCGAGCGCGGCGGCGAACGGCCAGTTCAGCAGTCCCGTCGCCTGGTCGTAGATCTCGGTCGCGAGCACCTGCACCACGCCGCCGCCGAGCAGGCGCGGGGTGACGAAGGTGCTGATCGAGAGCACGAACACGAGCAGGAACGCCGTGAGCACGCCGGGCAGGCTGAGCGGCAGGGTGATGCGGAAGAACACCTTGGCCTTGTTCGCGCCGAGCGACCCCGCCGCCTCTTCGAGCTGCGTGCTGATGCGGCCGAAGCCCGAGATCATCGCGAGGATCGCGTAGGGCATGAAGATCTCGACGAGGCCGATGATCACGCCCGACATGCTGTTCGCCATGCGGATCGGCGAGTCGATCAGGCCGATGCCCAGCAGCGTCGAGTTGACGAGTCCGTCGTCGCCGAGCAGCACCATCCATCCGTACGTGCGCACGACGGCGCTCGTGAGCAGCGGGGCGAGGGCGGCCGCGAGCAGCAGCCCCATCCACTTGCTCTGGGTGCGGGCGAGGAACAGCGCGATCGGGTACGACACGACGATGCAGAGCACGCCGACGACGAGCCCCATCAGGAACGTGTCCGCCGTGACCTTCCAGTAGTACGAGTCGGTCAGCGGATCGAGGATGGTCGAGAACGTGAACGTCTCGACGACGATCCCGTTTCCGGATCCCTCGTTGAAGGCCATGCGGATCATGTACACGAGCGGGAACAGGAAGCTCACCGCGAGCCCCGCGATTCCGGGGATCACGAGCGCGAGAGCGATCCGCCGGTTGCGGCGCTTCGTGCGCTTCTCCTGCTCGCCGCTCGCGAGATACGGGCCCGTGCCGCGCACTTCGGCGAGCGTCTGGGTGGCGGTCATCGCGTCACTCCTCGAGGCTCTCGGGCAGCACCAGGGCGTCCTCGGCGCGCCAGGAGACGGTCGCCCGGTCTCCCTGCGCGAGGTGGTCGGCGCCGCTCGTGAGGCGCTCGGCCGCGAAGAGCTGGTCGCCGACGCGCACGGTGTAGCTCACGGAATCGCCCGTGTAGCTCAGCGACTCCACGACGCCGTCGAGGCCGTCGGCCCCGGCGACGACCGGTGCCGCCGACAGCCGATGCGGGCGGATCAGCAGGGTGCGCTGACCCCGCAGACCCGGCTCGCCGACGGCGGGGAAGACGCCGAAGCCCGGCACGTCCACCGCATAGCGCGAGTCGCCGCCGGGCTGCGGACTCTCCTCGCGCACGGTGACCGTGAGCAGGTTCGCGCGGCCGATGAAGTTGGCGACGAAGCGCGTACGCGGGCGTTCGTACACCTCGCTCGGCGCGCCGAACTGCTCGATCAGACCGCCGTTCATCACGGCGATCCGGTCGGACATCGCGAGGGCCTCGTCCTGGTCATGCGTCACGAACAGCGTCGTCGCGCGCGTGCGCTGCTGGATCTGGCGGATCTCGGTGCGCATGGTCTCGCGCAGTTTCGCGTCGAGGTTCGACAGTGGCTCGTCGAGCAGCAGCAGCGTCGGCTCGACGACGAGGGCGCGCGCCAGCGCGATGCGCTGCTGCTGCCCGCCCGACAGTGCCTTGACGGGCCGTTTCGCGAGGTGGCCGAGGTGCACCATCTCGAGAGCCTGCGTGACGAGCGCGTCCTGCTCCTTCTTGCCCTTCCTGCGCATCTGCAGCCCGAACGCCACGTTCTCGTGCACGTTCATGTGGGGGAAGAGCGCGTACGACTGGAACACCATGCCCATTCCGCGCCGGTGCACGGGGGTGTCGGTGATGTCGGTTCCGTCGACGAGGATCTGCCCGGCGGTCGGGTCCATGAGGCCGGCCACCATGCGCAGCGTTGTCGTCTTCCCGCAGCCGGAGGGGCCGAGGAGCGACACGAGGTGCCCCTCCTCGACGTTCATGTCGAGTTGATCGACCGCGGGCGCGATGCCCTGCGCATACTGCTTCGTCAGTCCGACGAGCGAGAGCTTGTCCATATCCGTCCTTCGTTGAGTGAGAAGATCTGGGGCCGCGCGTCAGCCGCCGATGATCTCGCGCTTCCAGCGGTCGGTCCACTCGCCGCTCACCTGGCCGAGCCACGTCGGGTCGAGGTCGATGATCTCCATCGATCCGTCGGTCTGCACGATGCGCTCGCTGACCTCGGGCGGCAGCTCGACGTCGGTGCTCGGGGCGTAGAACAGCGCCTCGGCGAAGGCCGCCTGTGCCTCATCCGACAGGGCGTAGTCGATGAACGTCTTCGCGGCCTCGGGGTTCGGCGCCTCGGCCGAGAGGTTGATCGCGTTGCGCTGGTAGACGGTCCCCTCCTCGGGGAAGGCGATGCCGAGCTTGCCGTCGCTGTCGTCCGAGTAGTACTGGCCGCGCGCGTTCTGGCCGAGGCCGAGCACGGTCTGGCCCGTGATGATGCTCTGGTACTCGTCGGGGTTGGGCGCCCACGACTGCACGTTCGGCGCGAGCTCGGCGAGCTTGGCGACCGCCTCGTCGATCGACTCGGTGTAGTCCTCGCCGAGCATGGTCGCGGTGATCGCGGTCAGGTTGAGCCCGAGGCCCGACGGCGGCGCGACGACCTGCACCTGGCCGGCGTAGGCGTCGTCCCACAGCACCTCCCAGCTCGTGGGGGCCTCCGAGAACGTCTCGGTGTCGTAGAGCAGGCCGACGGCATCGAGGCCGACGAGCGGGCCGAAGCCGTCGTCGTGCTGGAACTCGTCCTTCACCTTCGACAGGTTGGGCACGTCGGCCTCGGTGATCTTCTCGAACAGGCCCTGCTCGTTGCCGCTGTCGGAGACCGCGCTGTCCATGATCGCGACGTCGGTGACGGGCCGGCCGCCCTCCGACTGGATCGCGCTCAGCATCTCGGCGGACGAGCGCTTGGACGAGTAATTGATCGTGATGTCCGGGTGCTCCTCGAGGAA
>DXAM01000029.1 GCA_019117025.1 Candidatus Microbacterium stercoravium
TGTGTCGATGAGCGTGTTCATGTCCCGCGTCGAACGCAGGAGCCGATCGACATCCACGGCGACGACCATCTCAAACCGACCCGCCTCGGCGTCGCGAAGCATCCGCACCCAGTCGGACTTAGGTCCGCGGGGCTTGGTAGCCGAGACATCATTGTCCTCGTACCACTCAACGATCCGCCAGTCCCGGGCGCTCGACAGCTCAGAGATCTTCCGGCGCTGGGTCTCGACGCCCCACCGCTCACCGGTCGAGTCCTGGGAGATGCGGACGTAAGCAGCGATAGTCGTCATGCAACCAATGCTACAGCGCAGACATGCGCTAGCGCATGTCGATCACGCCGGTGCCGAGCTCGATTCGGCTCGTCCTCGCGCCCGCCGCGGCGAGCAGCGGGAACGGCGAGGACAGCTGGCGCGCGAAGTGGTGCACGCGGAAGTAGGCGCCATCGATGCCGAGGTCCTCCGCGGCCTGTGCCAGGTCGATCGACTGATGCAGCACGTCGCTCGCCGACCGCGTCTGGGACTGCGGATGGGGCGTCCAGTGGCCGAACGAGAGGAATCCGATCTTCTTCATATTTCTATTCAACAACATGAATCGCGATTCATTCCCCGGGTCCGGCACGAGAAGGCGCGGTCTTAGACTGAGAGCGTGACCAAGGTGCGCTATGCGGCAATCGGAGACAGCTTCACTGAGGGCGTCGGTGACGAGCGCCCCGACGGCACCCCGCGCGGCTGGGCCGACCTGACGGCTGAGGGGTGGGCCGCGAGTCTCGGCGAGCCCATCGAGTACGCGAACCTGGCCATCCGCGGACGGCTCGCCTGGCCGGTCGTCGACGAGCAGCTCGACGCCGCCCTCGCCCTCGGCCCGACGCACCTCAGTTTCAACGGCGGCGGCAATGACATGCTGCGACCGGGAACCAAGATCGAGCGGATCGTCGATGCGTTCGTCACCGTTGCTCGGCGCTGCCACGAGCGCGGCGTCGTGCCGGTGCTGCTGGCGGGAGCGGATCCCTCCCGGGGCCTGCCGCTATCGCGCGTGATCCGCCGACGCGGAGACGCGCTGACGGCGGCGGTCACCCATCGCATGCGCCGCACGAACGACATCGTGTGGGCGATCAACTGGACCGACGATCGCCTGCGCGATCCGTCGTTCTGGTCGCCCGATCGGCTGCACATGAACTTCCGCGGGCACCACCGCGTCGCGGCGCGCGTGCTCGAATCGCTCGGACACGCGGCGCCCGCCGCCTGGTGGGATCTGCCGGACGCGGCCCAGCCGCATCTCGACACGCGTGCGTACTACCGCGCCCACGTCGGCCCCTGGGTCAAGCGCCGTGTGACCGGTCGGTCGTCCGGCGACGGGCGCGCGCCGAAGTACGGCGAGTGGACGAGCATCCGCTGAGACTGCTCTCGAACACGTCGCGGGGCGCGGAGACGGAGCGCTCATCGGCGTCAGATGAGGGCGCGCCCCTTCAGCTCGTTCAGGCCCCAGGCGCTGACCGCGGCGATCGCGAAGCAGACCGCGAACACCGTGAAGACGAGCGGCGCGCCGCCGAGGCTGAGAGCCCACGGCGTGAACAGCGGTGCGACGATCGACGCGATCCGGCCGACCGCGGCCGCGGCTCCTGCGCCCGTGGCGCGTACCGACGTGGGATACACCTCGGGCGTCACGGCATAGAGCGCGCCCCACGCGCCGAGGTTGAAGAACGACAGCAGGCACCCGTACAGCAGGATCTGCCAGACCTCGCCCGCCGTGCCGAACAGCATCGCCGAGACGGCGGAGCCGACGAGGAACACCGACAGCGTTGCGCGCCGGCCCCACATCTCGATGAGCCACGCCGCGAGGGCATATCCGGGCAGTTGCGCGAGCGTGATGATCAGGGTGTATCCGAATGACCGCACGAGGTCGAACCCCTGCGAGACGAGGATCGAGGGGATCCAGATGAACGCGCCGTAGTAGCTGAAGTTCACGAACGCCCACACGGCCCAGAGTGCGTAGGTGCGCGGCGCGAGTCCTCCGCGGAACAGATCGAGCAGGGTCGCGCGCCCGACCGTCACGGTGCGCGACACCGGCACGAACGGTGCCGAGGATCCGTTCTCGAACCGGCGCACGACGCGGTCGGCCTCTTCGACGCGACCCTTCGACTCGAGCCAGCGCGCGGACTCGGGAAGCCCCCAGCGCACCACGAGCGCGTACACGGCGGGCACGGCTCCGATCGCGAATGCCCAGCGCCAGCCGTTCTCGAGCGGCACGACGAAGTAGCCGATCACTGCCGACGCCGTCCACCCCACGGCCCAGAAGGCCTCCAGCACGACGACGAGGCGCCCGCGGATCCGCGTGGGCGCGAACTCGCTGACGTACGTCGAGGCGACCGGCAGCTCGGATCCGAGCCCGAGACCGACGATGAAGCGCAGTACGAGCAGCAGCGCCACTCCCCCGACGAGTGCGGACGCGCCGGTTGCGAGGCCGTAGACCAACAGCGTGAGCGCGAAGACCTGCCGGCGCCCGAGCTTGTCGGCGAGCAGACCGCCGACGCTCGCGCCGACCGCCATGCCGATGAATCCGACGGAGGCGATCCACCCGGCCGTCGAGCCGTCGAGCGACCACTCGGCCGTGAGCGCGGCGATGATGAACGAGATGAGCCCGACGTCCATCGCATCGAGCGCCCATCCGACGCCCGATCCCGACAGGATGCGCATGTGTTCGCGCGAGAAGCGCACGCGGTCGAGCCGAGCGGAGGGCAGAGCCTGCTGAGGGGAGGTCACCTCGTCAGGTTAATGTCAATTCGACACGAACACGAATCAGGCGAGCAGAGCGGTGCGCAGCGTGTCGAGGCCGACGCCGCCGAGGTCGAGCGCGCGGCGGTGGAACTCCTTCAGCGAGAAGGCGTCGCCCTCGCGCGCGGCGACCTCGTCGCGCAACTGCTCCCAGATGCGCTGACCGACCTTGTAGGCGGGAGCCTGGCCGGGCCACCCCAGATAGCGGTTGACCTCGAACTGCACGAACGCGTCGTCCATGTTCACGTTGCGCCGCATGAAGTCGAGCGCGTACGCGGCGCTCCACGGACCCGCGCCGTCAGGACGGGGCTTCTCAAGATGCACGCCGATATCGAGCACGACGCGGGCGGCGCGCATGCGCTGACCGTCGAGCATTCCGAAGCGAGCGGCGGGGTCGTCGAGGTAGCCGAGCTCCTCCATGAGGCGCTCGGCGTAGAGCGCCCACCCCTCGGCGTGGCCGGATGTGCCCGCCAGCAGACGCCGCCAGCTGTTGAGCTTGTCGCGCCCCACGACCGCCTGACCGATCTGCAGGTGGTGTCCCGGAACGCCCTCGTGGTAGACCGTCGTCAGCTCGCGCCACGTGTCGAACGTCTCAACGCCCTCGGGCACCGACCACCACATACGGCCCGGACGCGAGAAGTCGTCGCTCGGCCCCGTGTAATAGATCTCGCCCGATGTCGTCGGCGCGATCATGCACTCGATGCGGCGCACCGGCTCGGGGATGTCGAAGTGCGTGCGGCCGAGCTCCTCGACCGCACGGTCCGCGGTCGCCTGCATCCACTCGCGCAGGGCCTCCGCCCCCACGAGCTTGTGCGTGATGTCGCGCTCCAGGAAAGCCACCGCCTCGTCGACGCTCGCGCCGGGACGGATCTCACGGGCGAGCTTCTCCTGCTCATCACGGACGCGCGCGAGCTCGTCGAGACCCCACTCGTACGTCTCGTCGAGGTCGACCTCGGCGCCGAGGAAGCGGCGGGAATGCAGCGCATACAGGTCGCGGCCTACGGCGTCGCGTTCGCCTGCGCGCGGGGCGAGCACGCCGTCGAGGAAACGCGCGAGCCGCGCGTACGCGCTGCGCGCCCCATCAGCGCCGGCGGTGAGGTCGCGACGGAGCGCGGCCGGCAGGTCGGCGGACCCGACGGCGCCGGCGATCGCCTGGTCGAAGAATCCGCCGGGCTTCGCGTATCCGCGCACCTGGTCGGCCACTTCGTGCACCTGGCGCACCGCGGGAACAGTGCCCGCGAGGAGGCCCTCGCGCAGCGTCTCGGTGTATCCCTCGAGCGCCGCCGGAACGCCCGACAGCCGCTTCGCGTACGTCGACCAGTCTTCTTCGGTGTCGGTCGGCATGAGGTCGTACACCTGCCGGATCTCCTGGGCCGGGCTCTCGAGCACGTTGAGGTCGCGCAAGTGCCAACCCGCCTCGTGCAGTTCGATATCGATCCGCAGCTCGCGCGCGAGATCGGCCTGCGTGACGCGGTCGACGTCGTCGACGGGTTCGGCCTTCTCGATCCGGACGAGGCTCTCGCGCGCAGCCGCGGCGTACGCGTCAGCGCCGGCCGGACTGTAGTCGCCGTATCGGTCGTCGCCTTCCGTGCGGCCGATGTACGTGCCGACGGTGGGAACGAGGTCGACGACGCGGTCGAGCCATGCGTCGGCGACCTGGTCGATCTGAGACTGGGGGCGAGGAGTACTGCACATCCTCCCCAGGCTATCGCTCAGCTCCCGCAGGGCGAATTCGCACTCAGTGCGCGGCTTCGTTCCAGTTCGAGCCGTGCCCGACTTGCACCGAGAGCGGAACCGTCAGCTCGGCCGCACCGGCCATGCGGTCGCGCACGATGCGCTCCACGTCATCCCACTCGCCGGGGGCGACCTCGACGACGACCTCGTCATGGATCTGCAGCAGCAGCCGTGAGCGCATCTCGCGCAGGTCGTCATCGATGCGGAAGAGTGCGATCTTCATGATGTCGGCCGCGCTGCCTTGGATCGGGGCGTTCAGCGCGGCGCGCTCCGCGTTCTCGCGCAGCACGCGGTTCGGGCTCGTGAGGTCGGGGAACGGTCGGCGCCGTCCGAAGATCGTCTCGGTGTAGCCGTCTTCTCGGGCCTTCTCGACCGACGAGCGCAGGTAGTCGCGCACCGCGCCGAAGCGTTCGAAGTAGCCAAGCATGAGCTGCTTCGCCTCTTTCTGCTCGATGCCGAGCTGCTTAGCGAGGCCGAAGGCACTGAGACCGTAGACGAGGCCGTAGCTCATGGCCTTGACCTTGCTGCGCATCTCGCCCGAGACCTCGTCGGGCGTCACACCGAACACCTGAGCGCCCACGAAGCGGTGCAGGTCTTCCCCCGCATTGAACGCCGAGACGAGGCCCTCGTCGCCCGACAGGTGCGCCATGATGCGCATCTCGATCTGCGAATAATCAGCGGTCAGCAGCGTCTCGTACCCGTCGCCGACCTCGAACGCGGCGCGGATGTGCCGAGAGTCGTCGGTGCGCACGGGGATGTTCTGCAGGTTCGGATCGGTGCTCGACAGACGCCCGGTCTGGCTGCCGGTCTGCACATAGGTCGTGTGCACGCGGCCGTCATCGGCGATCGCGAGGTCGAGCCCATCGACGATCTGTTTGAGCTTGGTCGCTTCGCGGTGCGCGAGCAGCTGACCGAGGAACGGATGACCCGTCTTCTGCTGCAGGTCGGCCAGAGCGCTGGCGTCGGTCGTGTAACCGGTCTTCGTCTTGCGCGTCTTCGGCAGCTCGAGCTCTTCGAACAGGACCTGCTGCAGCTGCTTCGGCGACCCGAGGTTCACCTCGCGTCCGATCTCGGCATAGGCCTCGCCCGCGATCGAAGCCGCGCGCCCGCCGAGGTCGGCCGAGAGGCCCGAGAGGATGTCGTGCGAGACGGCGACACCGGCGAGCTCCATGCGCGCGAGGGTCACGAGCGTCGGCATCTCGATGTCGAGCAGCACGTCGCGGGCGCGTTCGGGAAGTGCCTCGACAGCCGCCGAGGCCGTGCGCAGCGTGAACCACGCGAGCTGTCCGGGCGAGGCGCCCTCGTTCTCGGGAACGAGCTGATCGGGGTCGGCCTGCGGCAGCTGTTCGCCCAGGTATCGGTCGACGAGGTGCGCGAGCGTCTTGTCGGGAAAGGACGGGCGCGCGATCCATCCCGCGATGAGCGCGTCGATCACGGTGCCGCGCACGTCGACGCCCGCACGGGCGAGGGCCTTCACCTGGATCTTCGCGTCGCACATCGCCTTGGGCGCGGCGGAGGAGAACCACGTGCGCACCGCGGCGGCGGTCTGCTCGTTCCACGCCGCCTCGACGACGGCGTCGCCGAACGCGAAGCCCACGGCTCGGGGCAGACGGCCGTCGATCTCGACCGTGACGCCGACCGTACCGCTGGTGCCGTCTAGCCAAGACTCGAGCTCCTCGCCCGAGAGCACCTTCGCCACCGGCAGGTCGACGGCCTGCTCGTCGGCCGCGGCTTCGCCCTGCCCGAGCTGGTCGAGGACCCGCTTCAGCAGAGTGCGGAACTCGAGCTGCGAGAACACATCGCGCACAGCCGGTTCGTCGACGGCCCCGATCTCGAGCTGATCGAGCTCGACCGGCACGTCGATGTCGTCAAGGAGGCGGTTGAGACGCCGGTTGCGGCGCACATCATCGACATGGTCGCGCAGGTTCTGCCCGACGACGCCCTTGATCCCCTCAGCGCCGTCGATGATCGCGTCGAGAGAGCCGAACTGAGTGATCCACTTCACCGCGGTCTTCTCGCCGACCTTGGGCACGCCCGGCAGGTTGTCGGCCTTCTCGCCGACGAGCGCGGCGATGTCGGGATACTGGTGCGGCGCGACGCCGTAGCGCTCCCTCACGGCCTCCGGGTCGTAGCGCTTGAGCTTCGACACCCCCTGCACCGACGGGTACAGCAGGGTCACCCGGTCGTTGACGAGCTGGATGGCATCGCGATCGCCCGAGCAGACGAGTACGTCGTACCCGGCCTCCGAGCCCCGCTTGGCGAGCGTGGCCAGGATGTCGTCGGCCTCGAAGCCGTCTTTCTCGAGCACAGTGATGTTCATCGCTTCGAGCGCCTGCTTCAGCAGCGGGATCTGCCCCTTGAACTCAGCGGGCGTCTCCTGACGCCCCTCCTTGTACTCGGGGTATTCGTCTTTGCGGAATGTCTTGTCAGATACGTCGAAGGCGACCGCGACGTGCGTCGGAGCCTGATCGCGCAGCAGACCGATGAACATCGACAGGAAGCCGTGGATGCCGTTCGTGTGCTGGCCCTCGGCATTGACGAAACTGTCGACCGGCAGCGCGAAGAACGCGCGAAAGGCCAGCGAGTGGCCGTCGACGATGAGCAGGGTAGGCTTCGTGGGATCCGTCACCCCTCCAGGGTATGCGGCACCTGCGACAAACGTCCCCCACGCCACGAAAAGGATGAGAGATGCCCCCTGCCAAGACCGGACTCGAGTGGGCCTCCGAGCGCGGCCTCGGCGCGCTCGCGGACAGAATGGGCATCGAGCTCGTGGAATTCAGCGCCGAGCGGTCGGTCGCCACGATGCCCGTCGAGGGCAACACGCAGCCGGTGGGGCTGCTGCACGGCGGGGCTTACGTGGTTCTCGGCGAGTCCCTCGGGTCGATGTCGGCGAATCTTCACGCCGGCCCGGGGCGTCTCGCGGTCGGCGTCGACATCAACGCGACGCACACCGCATCGGCGACGACGGGCGTCGTCACGGGCGTCTGCACCGCGATCCACCTGGGGAACACGCTCACCGTCCATGAGATCGTCGTGACCGATGAGCGCGGCCGCCGCTGCTCCACCGTGCGCATCACGAACCTCATCACATCGCGGTGAGAACGAAAGCGGCGGCCCCGATCGCCGGGGCCGCCGCTTCATCCGCGCTGTGCGCGGTCAGTTCTTCTTCGGTGCGAGCTGCTCGATGATCGCCTTCGCGACGTCCTGCATCGTGAGACGGCGGTCCATCGATGCCTTCTGGATCCAGCGGAACGCCTCGGGCTCGGCGAGGCCCATCTTCTCGTTGAGCAGGCCCTTGGCGCGATCGACGAGCTTGCGGGTCTCGAAGCGCTCGACCAGGTCGGCGACCTCGGCCTCGAGCGTGATGATCTGCTCGTGGCGCGCCAGCGCGATCTCGATCGCGGGCAGCAGGTCGTTCGGGGTGAACGGCTTCACCACGTAGGCGAGGGCGCCCGCCTCGGTCGCGCGCTCGACGAGCTCCTTCTGGCTGAACGCCGTCAGCAGCACGACGGGGGCGATGTTGTCGCGGCTGAGCTGCTCAGCCGCGGTGATGCCATCGAGCTGCGGCATCTTCACATCCATCACGACGAGGTCGGGCCGGAGTTCCGTCGCCAACTGCACCGCCGTCTCGCCATCGCCTGCTTCACCGACGACCTCGAAGCCGTTGTCCCGGAGGATCTCGACGATGTCCATGCGGATCAGGGACTCGTCTTCGGCAACCACCACTCGGCGCGGTGCGGTCTGCGCGTTCTCGCTCTGCTCTTCGCTCACGTCCCCCATCCTATGACCGGGGGCGCCGGAACGTCTTCAGCCAGTCGTAAGACACGCCCGCGCCGCGGCAGATTCGTAGCTCGCGAGCAGGCTTCTGACGGGCTCAGTCGTGGTGGAAGACCTCGGCGATCGGCAACCACTGCTCGTGCTCGGGCGTGCCGGGAAGGCGCGTCTGCAGCGGCTCCTGCACCGCCCACCACTTCTGCGTGGCAGGATCCTCGGCCATCTTCGCCATATCCGCCGCGTAGTCGTCGCCGACGTACTCGTAATATGAGAACAGCAGGTCGCCGTAGCGGAAGATCGAGTAATTGCGGATGTTGCAGGCCGTGATCGTCTGCAGCACCTCGGGCCAGACGGCCGCGTGATATGCCTCGTATTCGTCGCGGTTCTCGGGCGCGAGCCCGATGACTGATGCAATGCGCTTCATCGCCCCTGCCTCGTCATTGATGTCTCTGCGTGCCGGTGGTGGGATTCGAACCCACACGCCCTTGCGGACAACGCATTTTGAGTGCGTCGCGTCTGCCATTCCGCCACACCGGCCCAGGTGACGATCCTAGAGGATCGCCACCCCGTGTGCTGCGCCGACCTACTCTTCGTAGGCGGGCGCCGCGCCGTGGATCGCGTCGCCCACGCGGTGCACGCGCAGGTCGTTCGTCGATCCTGCGATCCCAGGAGGCGATCCCGAGATCACGATGACCTTGTCGCCGACGCGCGCGAGCTCGTTCGTGAGCAGATAGTCGTCGACCTGCAGGAACATGCGGTCGGTGTGCTCGACCAGCGGCACGATCGCCGAGCGGATGCCCCACGTCAGCTGCATGCGACGGCGGGTCTCCTCCTCGATCGTGAAAGCGATCATCGGACGCGCGGGGCGCAGACGCGACATGCGGCGCGCCGAGTCGCCCGTCTGCGTGAAGATGCAGAGCAGCTTCGCGTCGACGAAGTCGGCGACCTCGACGGCCGCGACCGTGAGCGCGCCGCCCTGCGTGCGCGGCGTCGACGTGAGCGCCTCGATGCGGTCGAGGCCGTGGTCCTCCGTCGACTCGACGATGCGGGCCATCGTCTGCACCGTGATCGCCGGGTACTTGCCGACGCTCGTCTCGCCCGAGAGCATGACCGCATCAGCGCCGTCGAGCACCGCGTTCGCGACGTCGCTCGTCTCGGCCCGGGTCGGCACCGGGTTCTGGATCATCGACTCGAGCATCTGCGTGGCGACGATGACGGGCTTCGCGAGACGGCGCGCGATGGTGATGGCGTTCTTCTGCACGATCGGCACGGCCTCGAGCGGGAGCTCGACGCCGAGGTCGCCGCGGGCGACCATGATGCCGTCGAACGCCTCGACGATCTCCTCGAGAACATCGACGGCCTGCGGCTTCTCGATCTTCGCGATGATCGGAACGCGGCGCTCCTCCTCCGCCATGATGACGTGGGCGCGCTGCACATCCTTCGCACTGCGCACGAACGACAGCGCGATGATGTCGGCGCCCTTGCGGAGCGCCCAGCGCAGATCGTTCTCATCCTTCTCGCTGAGCGCCGGCACGTTCACCGCGACGCCGGGCAGGTTGATGCCCTTGTTGTTGCTGACCGGTCCGCCGACGATGACCTCGGTGGTCACGACCGTGCCGTCGGTGGAGAGCACCTTGACGCGCACCTTGCCGTCGTCGATCAGCAGGAAGTCGCCGGGGGCGACGTCGTCTGCGAGACCCTTGTAGGTGGTGCCGACGAGCTCCTTGGTGCCCTCGACGTCCTCCATCGTGATCTTGAAGATGTCGCCTTCGGCGAGGTCGTGGGGTCCGTCGGCGAACGTACCGAGACGGATCTTCGGTCCCTGCAGATCCGCGAGGATCGCGACGGGCTTGTCCGCGTCCGCGGCGGCGCCGCGCACGTTCTCGAAGTTCTGGTCGTGAACGGAGTAGTCACCGTGGCTGAGGTTGAAACGCGCGACGTCGAGTCCGGCGTCGATCAGCTCCCGAACGGTTTCCTTGGTCGAGGTCGCCGGCCCGAGGGTTGCGACGATCTTGGCTCTTCTCACAAAAATGCCTTCCGCACTGCTGGGCATGCCTGCCCGTGGCTATGGAGATGCGTTCCGCCGAATGCGTGCGGCACCGCACGTGCCGCGCTTCGGGATCCTTCCTGAACGCTTCCTCCAGACTACTCGCTTCGGGACCCGTCTCGAAGCGGCGGGTCCCGAAGCGATCAGACGTGCATGCCGACGTCGGTCGGACGCACCGGAGAGGGCAGCTGGGTCTCCCCCATCAGGTGCTCGTCGACGCATGCTGCCGCCGACCGCCCCTCGGCGATCGCCCACACGATCAGCGACTGGCCTCGGCCCGCGTCGCCGGCGACGAACACGCCGGGCTGCGAGGTCTCGTACCTCTCATCGCGTTCGAGCGCGCCGCGCGCCGTGAAGTGCGCACCGAGCTGCTGTTCGAGCACGTCGCGCTCGGGGCCGGTGAAGCCCATCGCGATGAGCACGAGGTCTGCGGGGATCTCATGCTCGGTGCCCGCCTTCGGCACGCGGCGGTCGCCGACGTACTCGGTCTCGGCCACGCGGAGCGCGCGCACCCTCCCCTCGCCGTCGTCGAGGAACTCGACGGTCGAGGCGAGGAATCGCCGCTCGCCGCCCTCCTCGTGCGAGCTCGAGACCTCGAACACGGTCGGAACGACGGGCCACGGCTGATGATCCGGACGCCCTTCGCCCGGACGACGCCCGATGGCGAGGTTCGTGACGCTGAGCGCTCCCTGGCGATGAGCGGTGCCGATGCAATCGGATCCGGTATCGCCGCCGCCGATCACGACCACGTGCCTTCCGGACGCCGTGATCTGCTCCGTCACGGCGTCACCCGCGACGGCACGGTTCGACTGGACGAGGTAGTCCATCGCGACGTGCACGCCATCGAGATCCCGCCCGGGAACCTCCGGCTCGCGCGGCAGCGTGGCGCCGGTCGCGACCACGACCGCGTCGTAGCGCTGGCGCAGCTCCTCCCAGTCGATGTCGACGCCGATCTCGACGCCGGTACGGAAGCGCGTGCCCTCGGCCCGCATCTGCTCCACACGCCGGTCGAGATGGTGCTTCTCCATCTTGAAGTCGGGGATCCCGTACCGCAGCAATCCCCCGATGCGATCGTCGCGCTCGTAGACCGCGACGGTGTGACCGGCACGCGTGAGCTGCTGTGCGGCGGCGAGACCGGCGGGTCCGGAACCGACGATCGCCACCGTCTTGCCGGTGAGGCGCGTCGGCGGCTCGGGCTCGACCCAGCCGTTCGCCACCGCATCGTCGATGATCGACACCTCGACCTGCTTGATCGTCACCGCGGGCTGGTTGATGCCCAGCACGCAGGCGCTCTCGCACGGCGCGGGACACAGCCGCCCCGTGAACTCGGGGAAGTTGTTGGTCGCGTGGAGGCGCTCGATCGCTGCGCGCCCCTCTCCTCGCCGGACGAGATCGTTCCATTCGGGGATGAGGTTGCCGAGCGGACAGCCCTGATGGCAGAAAGGCACGCCGCAGTCCATGCAGCGACCGGCCTGACGGGTGAGCACGCCCTGGTCGCGCCGTTCATAGACCTCCTTGAAGTCCATGATGCGCACGGGAACGGGGCGACGCGGGGGCAGCTCCCGCTCCGTGACGGTCATGAAGCCGTGGGGATCAGCCATGGGTCACCTCCAGGATGCGGTTCCAGACGACGTCGCCGTCGAGATCGAGCCCCTCGTCCGATGCCTGCTGGCGTGTTCTCCGCACGGCGGCGTAGTCGCGCGGAAGCACGCGCACGAAACGCGCCGCCTGTGCGTCGAAGTCGGCGAGCAGCTCAGCCGCCCGCTCGGACCCGGTCTCGGCCGCATGGCGTTCGAGAAGGTCGCGCAGGATCTCGAGATCGGCCGAGTCGAGACCGGACAGCGTCAGCTCGCCCGAGGCGAGCGCCTGGGCGTTCACTCGTGCCGCGTCGAGGTCGTGCACGTAGGCGGTGCCCCCGGACATTCCGGCACCGAGGTTGCGCCCCGTGCTGCCGAGGATCACCGCGAGCCCGCCGGTCATGTATTCGAGCGCATGATCGCCTACGCCCTCGACGACCGCGGTCGCTCCCGAGTTGCGCACGAGGAAGCGCTCGCCGACGGTGCCGCAGAGGAACATCGACCCCTGCGTCGCTCCGTATCCGACGACGTTGCCCGCAATGACGTTCTCGGCCGCACGAAACACAGATTCTGTCGGCGGGCGCACGACGATGCTGCCTCCCGAGAGGCCCTTGCCGACGTAGTCATTCGCGTCGCCCGTCAGGCGCAGCGCGATTCCGCCGGGCAGGAATGCGCCGAGCGACTGACCCGACGACCCCGTGAGGTTCACCTCGATCACACCGTTCGTCATGCCCTGCTCGCCGTGAGCCTTCGTGACCTCGTGTCCGAGCATCGTCCCGACGGCGCGGGCCGTGTTGCGGACCGGGAGGTCGAACGTCGCGCGGCCGCCCGAACGGATCACCTCCCGCGCCGCGTCGATCAACCCGACGTCGAAGTGCTCGTCGATGCCGTGCTCCTGATCCCGCGTATGCGATCGCGGCGCATCCGCCGCGCCGAACGGTTCGGAGAAGATCGGCGTGAGGTCGAGCCCATCGGCCTTCCAATGGGCGATCGCGTCGTCGACATCGAGCGCGTCGACGCGGCCCACGGCTTCTTCGATCGAGCGGAAGCCGAGCGCCGCGAGGTGCTCGCGCACCTCTTCGGCGATGAACCGCATGAAGTTCACGATGTACTCGGGCTTTCCGCTGAATCGCGCTCGGAGCACGGGGTTCTGCGTCGCGACGCCCACCGGGCAGGTGTCGAGGTGGCAGACGCGCATCATGATGCACCCCTCGACCACGAGCGGGGCGGTCGCGAAGCCGAACTCCTCGGCGCCGAGCAGCGCGGCGATCACGACGTCGCGTCCCGTCTTCAGCTGGCCGTCGGCCTGCACCACTACGCGATCCCGCATGCCGTTGATCATGAGCGTCTGCTGCGTCTCGGCGAGACCCAGCTCCCAGGGGGTTCCCGCGTGCTTCAGCGAGTTGAGCGGGCTCGCTCCCGTGCCGCCGTCGTGTCCCGACACCAGGATCACGTCGCTCAGGGCTTTCGCCACACCAGCCGCCACCGCGCCGATGCCCGACTGACTGACGAGCTTCGTGTGGATCCGCGCGCGGGGATTCGCGCGCTTCAGATCGAAGATGAGCTGCTTGAGGTCTTCGATCGAGTAGATGTCGTGGTGGGGCGGCGGCGAGATGAGGCCCACGCCCGGGGTGGAATGACGCGTGCGCGCCACCCACGGGTACACCTTGCCCGGCGGAAGCTGGCCGCCCTCCCCAGGCTTCGCCCCTTGGGCGAGCTTGATCTGAATATCGTCGGCGTGCGTGAGATACATGCTGGTCACGCCGAAGCGTCCGGACGCGACCTGCTTCACCGCGCTGCGGCGCTCCGGATCGAGCAGCCGCTCGAGGTCCTCTCCGCCCTCACCGGTGTTCGACCTGCCGCCCAGGCGGTTCATCGCGATCGCCAGCGTCTCGTGCGCTTCCTGCGAGATGGATCCGTAGCTCATCGCGCCCGTCGAGAACCGCGAGACGATGGACTCGATCGGCTCGACCTCGTCGAGCGGCACTGGGGCGCGCACGCCCTTCCGGAACGCGAACAGGCCGCGAAGCGTCTTGAGTTCGGCCGCCTGATCGTCGACGAGCTTCGTGTACTGACGGAAGACGTCGAACCGGCCGGTGCGCGTGGAGTGCTGGAGACGGAACACGGTCTCCGGGGTGAACAGGTGCGGGGCGCCGTTCCGACGCCACTGGTACTCGCCGCCGGTCCAGAGGCGCTCGTGTGCGAGCGGCGCGCTGTCGCTCGGATAGGCGAACGCGTGTCGGGCCGCGGACTCCGCGGCGATGACCTCGAGCCCCACGCCCCCGATCTTCGACACGGTGCCGGTGAAGTGCTTCTCGATCAGAGCGGGCGAGAGCCCGACCGCCTCGAACACCTGCGCACCGGCGTACGACGACACCGCCCCGATGCCGATCTTCGACATGATCTTCAGTACGCCCTTGCCGAGGGCCGAGATCAGGTTCCCGACCGCTTCGTCCGGTTGCACTCCGGTCACCTCGCCCGAGCGCACGAGATGCTCGACCGTCTCCATCGCGAGGTACGGGTTCACCGCGCTCGCGCCGAAGCCGATGAGTGCTGCGACGTGATGCACCTCCCGCACATCGCCGGCCTCGGCCACGAGCCCGACCATCATGCGGGTCTCCTGACGGATCAGGTGGTGATGCACAGCCGAGACCGCGAGCAGCGACGGGATCGGAGCGAGCTCCTGATCGGAGTCGCGATCGCTGATCACGATGAGGTTGGCGCCGTTCGCGATCGCGCGATCGGCCTCGCGGCACATCTGCTCGAGGCGCTTCTGCATGCCCTTCGCGCCCGCGGTCACGCGGTACAGGGCGGAGATGGTGACCGCATCGTGTCCGGATCGAGTGCGGCCGATGTGCTGGATCTTCGCCAGCTCGTCGTTGTCGATCACGGGGAAGTCCAGCGCGATCTGGCGCGCGTGCTCGGGTCCCCAGGTGAGCAGGTTGTTCTCGCCGCCGAGCGTCATCTTGAGGCTCGTGACGACCTCTTCGCGGATCGAATCGAGCGGTGGATTCGTGACCTGCGCGAACTGCTGCACGAAATAGTCGAACAGCAGGCGCGGGCGCCCGCTGAGCACGGCGATCGGGGCGTCGGATCCCATGGCGCCGAGCGGCTCGGCTCCCGTGCGCCCCATCGGTCCGATGAGGATCCTCAGCTCCTCCTCCGTGTAGCCGAACGTGCGCTGGCGGCGACGGATCGACGCGGCCGGATGCACGAGATGCTCGCGCTCGGGCATGTCGGCGAGGTGCACGATGCCCTCGTCGAGCCACTCGCGCCACGGGGCGCTCGAGGCGATCTGCCGCTTGACCTCGTCGTCGGGCACGATGCGCCCCTCCGCCGTATCGACGACGAAGAGCTCGCCGGGCCGCAGACGACCGCGGCGCGCAATGCGCTCGGCGGGAAACTCGAGGATGCCGGTCTCGGAGCCCGCGACGACGAGGCCGTCGGTCGTCATGGTCCATCGGCCCGGGCGCAGACCGTTGCGGTCGAGCGTCGCGACGACCTGCGCTCCGTCGGTCGCGATGAGGGCTGCCGGACCGTCCCACGGCTCCATCTGCCCGGCGTTGTACTCGTAGAAGGCGCGCAGATCGGGGTCGAGGTCGGCCTTGTTCTCGTAGGCCTCCGGAACCATCATCAGCATGACGTGCGCGAGGCTGCGACCCGTGAGCTCGAGCAGCTCGAGCACCTCATCGAACGAGGCGGAGTCGCTCTCGTCGTCGGAGCAGATCGGCAGGATCGGCTCGATATCGCCCAGCAGGTCGCTCGCGAGCTGCGATTGCCGGGCGCGCATCCAATTGCGGTTCCCGCTGACCGTGTTGATCTCGCCGTTATGGGCCATCATGCGCAGCGGCTGCGCGAGAGGCCACGACGGGAAGGTGTTGGTGGAGTACCGCGAATGCACGATGGCGAGCTGCGACGCGAATCGTGCGTCCTGCAGGTCGAGGTAGAAGGGCTCGAGCTGCAGGGTCGTGACCATGCCCTTGTAGCCGATCGTGCGGGCCGACATGGTGACGAAGTAGGCGCCGACCTCGTGCTGCGCGCGCTTGCGCAGTCGATAGGCGCGACGGTCGAGGTCGACGCCGCGCAGTGCAGCGAGATGGCCGGCCTGTGCGCTCGCGACGAAGAGCTGCTCGATGGCGGGCTGGGCATCGCGTGCGAGGCGTCCGAGATGCGACGGATCCACCGGCACCTCGCGCCATCCGAGCACGTGGAGGTTCTCCACGGCGGCGATCCGCTCGATCTGCCGCTTCTGCTTCTCCCGCTCGAGCCGAGGGGTGGGGAGGAAGGCGATGCCGGCCGCATACTCGCCGGCGGGAGGTAGGTCGAAGGGGAGTTCTTCTCGGAAGAACGCGTCGGGCATCTGAACCAGGATGCCCGCGCCGTCGCCGGTGCCGGAGTCGGAACCGACCGCACCGCGGTGCTCGAGGTTGCGGAGGGCTTCCAAGGCGAGCGAGACGATGTCGTGTCGCGCCTCGCCCCGAAGGGTGGCGACCATGGCGAGGCCGCAGGCGTCCTTCTCGAACCGCGGGTCGTACATGCCCTGCTGCGGGGGATACGCCCCACTCGCGCCGTAGGGAGGCTGAAAGTACATCGGTACCATCCTTCGTTCAGAGGTCACGAGTCATCGAGGGCAGAATCTGCCCGCTTTCGGCCGCGTGGCGCGCGACCCGACTCGTGCCCCTTCCGAAGGAGCAGCAGAGCTGATCAGGTCATCACGACGCTGCTTGTGGCGACGGCTGAGCGGGCTCATCGGCGACCGCGGGGTCGCTGACGTCGACGAACTCGTGCTCCGATTCTAGAGCGGCCGCGTTACGAAGATGTTTCGGCGTGTAGGGGCTCGGCTCGACGCCGTAGTGGCGGTTCGCCTGCACGACCAGCACCACGATTCCGAGCACCACGGCGGCAAGCGCCGCCCACACGTTGGTGCGCAGACCGAGGAACACGTCGCTCGGGTCGATGCGGATCGATTCCCAGACCACACGACCGGCGCCGTACCAGATGAGGTAGACCGCGAGCAGGCGGCCCCACTGCATCGACACGCGACGGCCGAGCCAGAGGAGCACGACCGCCCCGAGCGCGTTCCACACGACCTCGTAGAGGAAGGTCGGGTGGAACAGCGTGCCCTCGGGCAGCCCGGCCGGGATCGCCGCGTTATCGGGGTCGATCTCGAGGCCCCAGGGAAGGTCGGTCGGCAGGCCGAAGAGCTCCTGGTTGAACCAGTTGCCGAAGCGACCGAACGCCTGCGCGAGGATGAGGCCCGGCGCGATGGCATCGGCGAACGTCGAGAAGCGGATCCCCGTCCAGCGGCAGCCGATCCAGGCGCCCAGCGCGCCGCCCAGCAGCGCGCCGAAGATCGCGATGCCGCCGTCCCAGATGTTCCAGATCGCGTCCTGCTGCGTCGGGTTCCACCACTCGCGGTCGCCCGTGAAGTAGAAGCCCCAGTGCGTGAGCACGTGGTACGCGCGCGCCCCGACGAACGCGAGGATCACGGCCGGCAGTGCGATGTCGATGACGACCCACGACTCGGCCCCGCGCCGCGTCAGACGCCGGTTCGTGATGATCGTGGCCACGACGATGCCGAACAGAATGCACAGCGCGTAGAAGTGGATCGTGAACGGACCGAACGTGAGGCCGAAGACCGTCCACTCGCTCCCGAAGGAGAACGACGAGACAGGCGGACTCGGGATGCTCGCGGGGAGCGCAGGGAATGACAGCATGATGGGAGAAGTCTAGAGCTTTCTCTGGTGTTCGATGTGAGAGAGGGTTCAGCGGTGCGTGCCGGCGGACAGCTCGCGCGCCTTCGACGCCAGGCCCGCGACGCCGCCGTCGCGCAGCGCCCGCACGAGCGCCGTGCCGACGATCGCGCCGTCCGCGTAGCGCGCGATGTTCGCGACGTGCTCGGTGGTCGTCACTCCGATGCCGACGCACGCGCGGCGGGCGCCCGCGGTGCGCAGCCGTTCGACGAGCGTCTGGGCGGCCTCGTCGAGCGACGCGCGTTCGCCCGTGATGCCCATCGTGGACACCGTGTAGACGAAGCCGGATGAGTTCTGAGCGATCAGCGCGAGCCGCTCGTCGGATGAGCTGGGCGCCGCGAGGAACACGCGGTCGAGGCCATGCGCGTCGGACGCGCGGATCCATTCGTCGGCTTCGTCGGGGGTGATGTCGGGCGTGATGATGCCCGCTCCCCCGGCGGCGGCGAGGTCGGCGGCGTAGCGCTCGATGCCGTACTGCACGATGAGGTTCCAGTAGCTCATCACCAGCACCGGTACGTCGGTGCGCGCGGTGACCTCGCGGATCACCGTGAACAGGTCCGCGGTGCGGAAGCCCGCGGCCAGGGCCGCGATCGTGGCCTCCTGGATGACGGGGCCGTCCATCACCGGGTCGCTGTACGGCGGGCCGAGCTCGATGACGTCGGCACCGTTCTCCGCCAGCGCCACGGCCGCCTCGATCGAGGTGGCGATATCGGGGTAGCCGGCAGGGAGGTAGCCGACGAACGCCGCGCGCCCGTCTGCCGCGGCGCGGTCCAGCGCCCGTTCGACCCGTGAGGTCACGATGCGTCTCCTTCGTCGTCGTAGAGCCCGAAGTAGGTCGCGGCTGTGTCCATGTCCTTATCGCCGCGGCCCGACAGGCACACCGCGATCGTCGCGTCGGGGCCGAGCTCGCGGCCGAGCCGGAGGGCGCCCGCGAGCGCGTGCGCCGACTCGATCGCCGGGATGATGCCCTCGGTCTCGGTCAGCAGGCGCAGCGCCTGCATCGCCTCGTCATCGGTTGCGGGGATGTACTCGGCGCGCCCCGTGGCGGCGAGCCACGCGTGCTCCGGGCCGACGCCGGGGTAGTCGAGCCCGGCCGAGATCGAGTGCGACTCGAGCGTCTGACCGTCGTCATCCATCAGGACGAAGGTGCGTGCGCCGTGCAGCACCCCGGGGCGGCCGCGTCCGATCGACGCGGCGTGCCGGTCGGTGTCG
Source organism: Candidatus Microbacterium stercoravium (assembly GCA_019117025.1). Taxonomy (GTDB): domain Bacteria; phylum Actinomycetota; class Actinomycetes; order Actinomycetales; family Microbacteriaceae; genus Microbacterium; species Microbacterium stercoravium. The sequence continues at coordinate 18,867 of DXAM01000029.1, forward strand.
ATGCCGTCGCCGGCGGCCTCCACGCCGCAGAGGCGCACCGATTCGTCGTCGATGAACGCGTCGAACATGCCGATCGCGTTGGATCCGCCGCCCACGCACGCCACCACCGCGTCGGGGAGGGCCCCGGTCTTCTCGAGGATCTGCGCGCGCGCCTCCTCGGAGATGACCTTCTGGAAGTCGCGGACGAGTGCCGGGAACGGGTGCGGGCCCGCCGCGGTGCCGAAGATGTAGTTCGTCGTCTCGACGCTCGCGACCCAGTCGCGCAGCGCCTCGTTGATCGCATCCTTGAGGGTGCGCGAGCCCGTCTTCACCGCCACGACGTCGGCGCCGAGCATGCGCATGCGTGCGACGTTGAGCGCCTGCCGTTCGGTGTCGACCTCGCCCATGTAGATGGTGCAGTCCATGCCGAACAGCGCTGCGGCTGTCGCCGTGGCGACGCCGTGCTGGCCGGCGCCCGTCTCGGCGATCACGCGCGTCTTGCCCAGCCGCTTCGTGAGCAGCGCCTGTCCGAGAACGTTGTTGATCTTGTGGCTGCCCGTGTGGTTGAGGTCCTCGCGCTTGAGCAGGACGCGCGCGCCGCCGGCGTGTGCGGCGAATCGCGGAACCTCGGTGAGGGGCGAGGGCCGTCCGGCATAGTCCGCGAGCAGGCCCGCGAGCTCCGCACGGAACTCGGGATCGGCCATCGCCGCGGCGTGCGCTGCGGTCAGCTCGTCGAGCGCCGCGATGAGGGATTCCGGCATGTACCGGCCGCCGAACTCGCCGAAGGCGGGCCCCGGCTGGTCGCGCAGAGACATCAGATACCTTCCGTCGCCTGGATGAAGCTCTCGAGCGTCGACACCGGGTCGCCGGTCACGAGCGCCTCGCCGATGAGCACGACGTCGGCGCCGCCCCGACGGTAGTGCACGACGTCATCGGGAACCGAGACGGCCGACTCCGCGACCTTGATGGTGCCGTCGGGGATGCCGGGCGCGAGCTTCTCGAACCGGTCGCGGTCGAGCGAGAAATCGCTGAGGTCGCGCGCGTTCACGCCGATGATCGGCGCTCCGAGGTCGACGGCGATCTGCACCTCGTCAGCGGTGTGCGCCTCCACGAGCGGCGTCATGCCCATGTCGACCACGAGCGAGAAGAGCTCCGCGATCGTCGGGCGATCGAGGGCCGCGACGATCAGCAGCACCATGTCGGCGCCTGCGGCGCGGGCCTCGGCCACCTGATAGGTGGTCGCGATGAAGTCCTTGCGCAGTACGGGCAGCGACACGCGGTGCTTGACCGCTGAGAGATCCTCGAGGGAGCCCTTGAAGCGCCGTGCCTCGGTGAGCACGCTGATCGCGCTCGCCCCGCCCTGCTCATAGCGCTGCGCCTGGAGCGCGGGATCGGGGATCGCCGCGAGGTCTCCGCGAGACGGGCTCGCGCGCTTGACCTCGGCGATGACGCGCACCTTCTCGTCGCGGGCGAGGAACGCCGCCGCGTCGAGCGCTGCAGGCCGTACGGCCGCCGTCCGCTCGACGGCGGCGAGCGGACGTTCGGCGCGGCGGGCCTGCGCGTCCTCGACCGCCCCGAGAGTGAGGTCGGCGAGGAGCGACATCAGTGCCCCTTGGGCTGGTACTTGGGTCCGTTGACCCCGAATCCGGCCTTCGACAGGATGAATCCGACGATCAGACCGACGATCACGAGCCCGCCCGCCGCGAGCACGAGCCACGTCTGGCCGAAGTAGAGCGCCACCGTTCCGATCGCCACGGCGACCAGGATGATGAGGATCGCGGTCCACGCTGCGGGTGAGTGTCCGTGACCGGGGTCGCCGATGGGATTCGTCATAAGGATGCTCCTCGAAATGGTGCCAGGGGATCGTTGTCGAGTCTACGCGATGACCGCGTCATCGCCGGTCGGTGGGGTCGTCGCCGCGCGACAGATCGTCCCACGAATCGACGGCGTCGAGCGGGCCGGACGCGGCGGCGCGGCTCGTCGGGTCCGCCTTGTCATAGCGGTGTCCGGCGCGGCGCCACATCAGACCGGTCGAGACGGCGAACAGGCCGCCGAGCGCGACGAGGATGCCGAACGCCAGTGCGATGCTCGGCCAGGGAGTGAGGGCGACATCCGCGACGACCGAGGAGACCCCCTCGGCGCCCGCGATGCCGGTGTGCTCGGTGACCGCCGATTCGACGGCCGCCACGGGATCGCCGAATGCCGCGCCCGCGGTGAGCCAGACGAGCGAAGCGCCGAGGACGACGGCGATCGCCGCCAGCGCCATGCGCACGATCCGCCCCGCGAGAGCGAGCGCGAGCGAGAGCGCGAGCGCCGCGAGGGCGAGCGGCTGCAGGAGCGACAGCGCTTCGGCGCCCTTCGCCTCGATCAGCGTGCCCTGCACATCGGTCGTCGCCCAGGTCTGCGTCGATGAGATCAGCACGAGCGCACTGCCGAGCAGAATGACGACGACGCTCAGCACCCGGCCGCGTCGAGCGGCCCAGCTCTCGGTCACGAGGACACCGTCACTCGGCGACCGGGCCGAGGTCGCGATCCGCGCTGTCGAAGCACGTGCGCGTGCCGGTGTGGCAGGCCGCGCCGCTCTGCTCGACGGTCAGCAGCACGGTGTCGCCGTCGCAGTCGATCCGCGCGCCCGTGACGGTCTGGATGTTGCCGGACGTATCGCCCTTGCGCCAGTACTCGCCGCGGCTGCGCGACCAGTACGTGGCGCGTCCCTCGGTGAGAGTGCGGCGCAGCGCCTCCGCGTTCATCCACGCGAGCATGAGCACGTCGCGGCTCGCGTGATCCTGCACGACGACGGGAACGAGACCATGGTCGCCGAAGCGCACCCGCGAGATGCGCAGGCCGAGATCGAGATCGTTCATCGGACGAGAACCCCTTCCTCCCGCATCGCGCGCTTCGCGTCGTCGATGCGGATCTGACCGGAGTGGAAGACCGTGGCGGCGAGAACGGCATCGGCTCCCGCGCGCACGGCCGGCGCGAAATGCGAGACATCGCCCGCGCCGCCCGAGGCGATCACCGGCACCGTCGCGAGCTCGCGCACGAGGCCGATGAGCTCGAGGTCGAAGCCGTCCTTCGTGCCATCGGCATCGATCGAGTTCACGAGCAGTTCGCCGGCGCCGCGCTCGATCGCCTCGCGGGCCCACTCGAGCGCATCGCGGTCGGTCTCGCGCCGCCCGCCGTGCGTGGTGACCACGAAGCCGCTCGGCGTGCGCGGCGATCGCTTGATGTCGAGCGACAGCACGAGGCACTGCGCGCCGTACCGGTCGGCGATCTCATCGAGCAGGCCGGGACGGGCGAGCGCGGCGGAGTTGACGCCGACCTTGTCGGCGCCCACCGCCTGCAGCCGGGAGACGTCGTCGACCGAGCGCACTCCCCCGCCGACGGTGAGGGGGATGAAGACCTGCTCGGCGGTCTGCCGCACGACGTCGTACATCGTCTCGCGCTGCTCGACCGAGGCGCCCACATCGAGGAACGTCAGCTCATCGGCACCCTGCTCGTAATACTCGCGAGCGAGCTCGACGGGGTCGCCCATCTCGCGCAGGTTCTCGAAGTTCACGCCCTTGACGACGCGCCCGTTCGAGACGTCGAGGCACGGGATCACGCGGGTGGCCACGGCCGGATCCGGCGACAGGGCGTCATGCGTCATGCGCATCTCAGAGCCTGGCATTGTCGATCGCGGTCACGATCAGCGCACGCGCACCGACCGCATACAGGTCGTCCATGATCCGGTTGGCGTCGCTGCGCGGCACCATGACGCGCACCGCGACCCACCCCGTGCGCTGGAGCGGCGACACGGTCGGCGACTGCATGCCCTGGGCGACGGCCGTGGCCTCGTGGACCTTCTCGGCGGGCAGGTCGTAGTCGAGCATGACGTGACGGCGCGCCACGAGCACGCCGCGCAGACGCCGCAGCAGTCGGTCGACGCCCACGGGTTCGCTCGGCCCTTGGATGAGCACCGCCTCCGACTCGAGCATGACGGGCCCGAAGATCTCGAGACCCGCCTGACGCAGCGTCGTTCCGGTTTCGACGACATCGGCGATCGCATCGGCCACACCCAGCTGCACGGCTGATTCGACCGCACCGTTGAGGGGCACGACCTCGACGGAGATGCCGCGGCTCGTGAGGAACGACTCGACGAGGCCCGAGTAGCTGGTCGCGATGCGCTTGCCGTCGAGCTGCTCGATCGACGAGAACCTGCCGGCCGGAGCGGCGAAGCGGAACGTCGATCGCGCGAAGCCGAGCGTTTCGATCTCGCGCGCGGCGGGCAGTCGCACGTCGCGCAGCAGGTCGCGGCCGGTGAGGCCGACGTCGAGCGCGCCGTGGGCGACGTAGGTCGCGATGTCGCGCGGACGGAGGTAGAAGAATTCGACGCCGTTGGCCTCATCGATGAGGTGGAGCGTCTTCGAGTCGCGTCGAGTGGCATAGCCGGCCTCCGCCAGCATCTGCACGGCGGTCTCGGACAGGGATCCCTTGTTCGGGATGGCGATGCGGAGCACGGTGAGGTCTTTCTGATCGGGTCGGATGAGCGGGCGACGGATCAGAGATGTCGGTACACGTCTTCGAGCGTGAGCCCTTTGGCGATCATCATCACCTGCAGGTGGTACAGCAGCTGCGACATCTCTTCCGCCGTTTCGGCGTCGGACTCGTACTCCGCCGCCATCCACACCTCCGCAGCCTCTTCGACGATCTTCTTGCCGATGAAGTGCACACCGGCGTCGAGCTCGTCGACGGTTCCGGAGCCGGTGGGACGGGTGGCGGCCTTGTCGCTCAGCTCGGCGAACAGGTCCTCGAACGATTTCACGATTCCAGGCTAGCGGCTGGGTGCGCGTGCTGAGCCGCAAGCGCTCTCAGCTGGTCGATCCGCGCGTCGATGTCGTCGGCCCCGAACACTGCGGATCCGGCGACGAAGGTGTCCGCGCCGGCCTCGGCGGCTATGGCGATCGTGTCGACGGAGATGCCGCCGTCGACCTGCAGCCACGTGGCCGCGCCCCGCCGGGATGCCTCGCGTTTCAGCGCACGGAGCTTGGGCATCATGTCGTCGCGGAAGCTCTGTCCGCCGAATCCGGGCTCCACCGTCATCACGAGGATCTGATCGAACTCGCCCAGATCGTCGAAGATCTGCTCAACCGGGGTGTCGGGCTTGACCGCGACGCCCGCGCGGGCGCCGATCTGCCTCAGACGGCGTGCGAGCGCGACCGGCTCGCGCGCGGCCTCGAGGTGGAACGTCACCGATGCGGCGCCGAGCTCGGCGTACCCCGGTGCCCAGCGGTCGGCATCGGAGATCATGAGATGCACATCGAGCGGCAGCGGGCTCGTCGCCTGCACCCGTTCGACCATCTGCGGGCCGAACGTGAGGTTGGGCACGAAGTGGTTGTCCATCACGTCGACGTGCACGAGGTCGGCGCCCGCGATGCGCTCGAGGTCGCGCTGCATGTTCACGAAATCGGCGGACAGGATGCTCGGGTTGATGCGAGGGGCGTCGGGAAGCGTCACACGTCCATTATCCCGGACCGCGCGATCAGGGGGCGCTATCCGACGAGGAGTGCGGTACGGCGCGACGTGCTCGAAGGCCGAGCCCGTCGCGCCGCACCGCGCTCCGGAACCCGCACATCGACCGGATGCCGCGCCCCGCACTCCCCCGCGGTCGGCGAACACCGGCGCGCGGCATCGCCCGATGCCTCCCGCGCGTCCGGTCGGCGCCGTCCGCACCGCCCGCAGGTCCCGGAAGCCCGGCAGCGCGCGGCCGATCGTCTTCGCCGTCGCCGCGCTGGTCGTGCTCGGCGGCGTCGGCGTCGGCGTGATCTCATCGCTCGGCGATGAGCTCGCCCCCGAGGATCCGCAGGCGGCGCCCGAGCCGTCGGCGGAGCCGGTGGATCCGACGCAGAGCGCCGAGGAGACCGCGAACGCGTTCGTGGAGGCCCTCCGTTCGGCCGACGCCGACGCGCTTGCGGAGATGCTCGGAGGCGCAGCCGCACCCGACCCCGCGCTCTTCACCGATGACGTCCTCGCGAAGATGCTCGAGCGCCATCCGATGACGCGCGAATCCATCGCTGCCGTCGGCATCGCTGACGCCGCGGGCGGCCAGGTCGTCGACATCAGCTATCTGCTCGGAGACGCGGAGATCTCGTACACGATCGACGTCGATACGACGGCGCCGGATCCCACGGGCGCGATCGACATCGACCTGCCGAGCCTCACGTTCGACGGCGGATACGGCGACCTCGACGTGAGCGTCAACGGCGTCGCGGTGACGACCGGATCGGGCGACATGTACCCCGTCCTACCCGGCGTCTATGACCTCGCGACCAGCGCCGATCACCTGCGTCTGGAGGGCGAGCCGATCGTCGCGACCTCGGGGTTCGCGTACGCGTACACGCACGAGCACGACCCGCTGCTCACCGGCGAAGGGCTGGCTGAGTTCCGGTCGCGCGTGCGCGCCTCCGCAGAGGAATGCCTCGCATCGACGGCGTTGGACGCCTCGTGCGGGCTGTCGGTGACCGGTGGCCTGCAGGGCGGCTCCTCGCTCGTCGACGGCACGATCGAACGCACGATCGACGACGATTCCTGGGCCGCGATCGACGCGCTCGAGCCGACGCCCAGCGCGGGCGACCCGCTGGTGATGCGAGACGGGTTCTTCTCTGCAGAGGTCGTCTTCATCGGAGATTGGACGGGCCCGTCAGGATCCGGCAGGGATCAGATCTACGGCGGCCCCTCGCTCGTCGGTCCGTCGGTCGACTTCGGCGATCCCGACCTGCCGGTCACCTGGGGCTACTGACGCGTGAGCAGTGCGAGGAACATCGCGTCGGTGCCGTGACGGTGCGGCCAGAGCTGGGCCACGGGCAGGCCGTCCTCTCGCGTCGCGAGATCGAGCGGTTCCCGCGAGACGGCCTGAAGCGCGGCGGCCGCGTCGAGCAGCGCCACGTCATCGCGCCGTTCGATCACCTCGCGCACGACGCCCGTGGTCTCGGCCGCATGCGGCGAGCACGTGACGTAGGCGACGACGCCGCCGGGACGCAGCGCGTCGAGCGCGCCGTCGAGCAGCGCGCTCTGCACCTCGACGAGCTCCGCGACGTCCTGAGGCGACTTGCGCCAACGCGCCTCGGGGCGACGGCGCAGAGCGCCGAGGCCCGTGCAGGGGGCGTCGACGAGAATGCGGTCGTATGCGCCGCGGTTCTCGTCGGTGAGCTCCCGGCCATCGCGCTCATGCACCTCGACAGATGAGGGCACCGCCTCGAGCGCGTGGCGCACGAGTCCCGCGCGCGCCGGGATCACCTCGTTCGCCTCGAGGCTCGCGCCCGAGACGAGTGCCTCGGCGGCAAGGACCGCGGTCTTGCCGCCCGGGCCGGCGCACAGATCGAGCCACCGCTCCCCCGCGACCGGATCGCGTCGGGCGAGGGCGAGCGCCACGAGCTGGGATCCCTCGTCCTGCACGCGCTGGGTGGCGCCCGAGGCGCGGATCACCGACTCGGGGTCGCCCGACGGTGCGCGGAAGCCGATCGGCGAATATCGGGTGCGGGGACTGCGCGGCTGCGCGAGCCCCGTCAGAGCCGCCATCGTGACCGACGGCGACGCGTTGTCGGCGGCGAGCAGGTCCTCGAGCTCATGCTCCCGTCCCTCCGCCCGCAGCGCGCGGCGCAGCGCGCGCACGATCCACACGGGGTGCGAGGTCGCCGACCCGATCGCCTCGTCGGCGCTCCGCGCCGCCGCCTTCACCTGCGCGAGCCACCCGTCGAGATCATCGCGGGAGATGCGGCGCAGCACCGCATTGGCGAACCCTGCCGCGCTGCGACCCGACGACCGCCGCGCGAGCTCGACCGACTCGTTCACGGCCGCGTGGGGCGCCACCCGTGTCGCAAGCAGCTGGTGCGCACCGAGGCGGAGCGCATCGAGCGCGCCGTGGTCGATCTCGTCGACCTCTCGGCCGGCGGCGATGCGGATGATGGCGTCGTACAGCCCCCGCCAGCGCAGCGTTCCGTAGGTCAGCTCGGTCGCGAGGGCCGCGTCAGCCGGCGCCAGTCCGGCGCGATCGATCTCGGTCGGCAGCAGCAGGTTGGCGTAGGCGTCGTCGGCGTCGACCGCGTGCATCACGGCGAAGGCGACCTCGCGCGACCGCTGCACCTCGACGGCGCGGTGCTCTTGGGGGCGCCGCGGCGCGTCGCGGCGGCTCATGACCCGAGCTCCACGTCGCCGCGCAGACCCCGATGCCAGGCATCGGCCGCCATGGCCGGTTTGCCGGCGGGCTGCACGCGCTCGACGAACAGAGGATCCGTCGCGGTGCCGACCAGCACTCCTCCGGCGACCGCCGAGACCGCGCCCGGGGCGAGGTCGCCCTCGCCGCGCGCGGCCGCATGGATCTTGAACCGCTCTCCGGCCAGCGTGGTGTGCGCGCCGGGCTCGGGAGTCACGCCGCGGAAGCGCGCGAGCACCGCGTCAGCGGGCAGCGTGAGATCGAGCAGCCCGTCGGCCAGCGCGAGCTTCGGGGCGACGGACGGCTCGCCGGCCTGCGGACGGGCGATGGCCGTGCCGTCGGCGATGCGCTCGACGACGTCGGCGAGCAGACCCGCGCCCGATTCGGCGAGTACCGCGAGCACATCGCCCGCCGTCTCGTCGGACCCCGGGCGGTAGGTGAGCTGATCGAAGACGTCGCCCGCGTCGAGCGCCGGCACGAGCTGGAACACGGCCGCGCCGGTGACCTCGTCGCCCGCGATGAGCGCGCGCTGCACCGGCGCGGCTCCGCGCCACTTCGGCAGCAGCGAGAAGTGCAGGTTGATCCAGCCGTGTGCGGGCGCCGAGAGCAGCGGCTCCCGCACGAGCCCGCCGTAGGCGACGATGACGCCGAGATCCGGTTCGAGCGCGAGGATCTGCCCGGTCGCCTCGTCGTCGAGGCGAGCCGCCTTGATGATGGGGAGGCCGAGCGCGGCGGCCGCGCGCGCCACGGGCGACGGCGTGAGCACGCGCTTGCGGCCGAGCGGCGCGTCGGGTCGCGTGATGACGCCGACGACGTCAGCCCCCGAAGCCACGAGGGCGTCGAGCGAGGGCACGGCGGCCTCGGGCGTGCCCGCGAAGACGATGCGGGGCGGTGTGGGTGCGTGCGACATGGTGTCGGGGTCCTTCGTGATCACAGGTCGGGATCGGCGACGTCGAGCCGCACAGAGAGTGTATTCGCGGGAGTTCGGGATCTGCCCCGTTCGGCGGCACCGCGCGTGCGACGGGATCTGCTCTTCACGGCGGCTTCCACGACGGATGCGCGCAGGCTGCCCGCAACGGCCGCGCCGCGGGCGTAGTCGAAGCGCACGAGCGCCCGCGCCCGCTTGCGCCCCGACGCATCGGGAAGCGGCACCGGGCCGAGCACGGCGTCGGCGGCCAGGCCGGCCGCGTCGGTGCCGAGGCGCACGAGTGCGCGCTCGACCTGGGGCGCATCCCCCTCGACGACCGCCACGCGCACGGCCGGGGGCATCTTCACCGGTGCGCGCTCGGCGAGCTCGTTGCGGGCATAGGCGGGCTGGCTCCACGTCGCGAGAGCGCGTGCGACGGGCCCCGTGACGCCCACGAGGTGGGTGACGGCGCCCTCCGCAGCGAGGGCGGCCGCATTCGACCAGCCGCGCAGGCACGTCTCGCCGATGCGCAGTTCGGGCGCCTGCAGCATGCGCTCGCCGTCGAGCAGCAGGATCGCCCGGTAGCCGTTGGGCGCGACGGGCTCGGCTCCCCGGGTCGCAACGACGAGCGCCGGCGCTTCGTCGATCGTGTGCACGGGATGCGCACTGTCGGCGACGATCACGCGCACGCCGGGGAAGGCACGCCCCAGTTCGTCGGCCGTGCGCTCGGATCCGCTGGAGGCGAGTCGCACGCTCGTCGCCTCGCAGGCGGCGCACTGCCAGCCGAGGGCGCCGCGCGCGCACCAGCCGCAGACCGGCGTCGCCCCGCGCGCGGGTGCGTGGAGCGGACCGCCGCACGGCACGCAGCGGGCGGGGGCACGGCACTCGGCGCAGACGAGGGTGGGCGCGTAGCCGGGGCGCGCGACCTGCACCAGCACAGGGCCGAGCTCGAGCGCCTCCCGCGCCGACCGGAACGCCGCCGAGGGGATGCGGCCCGTGTTCGGCGTGTCCTGCGGCGCGGCGATCACCACGCGCGGCGAACGCCGACGTGCGGGGGCGATCTCACGGGCGAACCCAATCGCCACGAGCCTCTCGACGTCCGACGAACGGGTGTGCCCGCAGAACACCAGCGCCCCGCCGTCGAGGCTCTGCCGGACGAGGGCGACATCGCGGGTGTGCACGTAGGGAGCGAGCTGCTCGTCGAACAGCGGATCGCCGTCGTCCCAGATCGCGAGCACTCCGAGATCGGCGACGGGCGCGTACACGGCCGAGCGGTTGCCGATCACGACGCACGGTTCGTCGCCCGTCGTGCGCAGGTAGGCCCCGTAGCGCTCCTGCGCCGGCTGTTCTGCGTCGAGGCGCACGACGGCCGACGCGGGCACGATGCCGTCGAACGCCGCGATCAGGCGATCGAGGTCGCGATGGTCGGGCACGGCGATGATCGCGGACGTGCCGCGCCGCAGCGCGTCGGCGGCGATCGCGGCCATCAGGCGCGCCCACTCGGGGGCGATCCCGGTGATGCCCGGCGGCGCGTCGAGCGCGATGCGCTCGCCCCCGGCCAGGGCCACGGCGAGCCCCGGGAACTCGGCCATCGCCTCGGCTGGATCCGGAACGGGCTCGGCCTCGGGTGCGCCCCCGCGCGACAGCCACGCCTTCTCGGCGCGCACCATGCGCCGCGGGATCGCCAGCCGCAGCACGTCGGTCGCGGATCCCGCCGCACGGTCGGCGACGGCCCGCGCCAGGCGGTACAGCCGGTCGGGCAGGACGACGGCATCGGAGACGACGGTGTCGATCTCGGCGAGCACGCGCTCGGGGTCGGGCTCCTCGCCCACCTCGATGATGTAGCCCTGCAGCACGCGGCCCGCGCTCTTCAGCGGCACTTTCACACGCACCCCCGGACGTGCGCTGTCTGCGAGCGCCGAGGGGATCTGATAGTCGAAGAGCCGATCGAGCTGCGGGAGCGGCGTGTCGACGAGGACGCGCGCAATCGGCCGCGGTCCGCGCGGGGCGAGATGCGCCGGATGCTCGGCCACGGTCCCTACAGTCCGACGGCGGCTCGCAGCGCCTCGACGCGGTCGAGCTTCTCCCACGTGAACTCGGGCAGTTCGCGCCCGAAGTGGCCGTAGGCCGCCGTCTTCGCGTAGATGGGGCGCAGCAGGTCGAGGTCGCGGATGATGGCGGCGGGACGCAGGTCGAAGACCTCGGAGATCGCCGCGGTGATGCGCTCCTCGGCGACGTGCGCCGTGCCGAACGTCTCGACGTACAGGCCCACCGGCTGCGCCTTGCCGATCGCGTAGGCGACCTGCACCTCGAGCCGATCGGCGAGGCCCGCAGCGACCGCGTTCTTCGCGACCCAGCGCATGGCATAGGCCGCAGAGCGGTCGACCTTCGACGGGTCCTTGCCGCTGAACGCTCCGCCGCCATGCCGGGCCGCACCGCCGTACGTGTCGATGATGATCTTGCGGCCCGTCAGGCCCGCGTCGGCCTTCGGCCCGCCGAGTTCGAAGCTGCCGGAGGGATTGATGTGCAGCACGAGGTTCGAGGTGTCGAGGCCCGTCAGCTCGAGCACGGGACGGATCACGACGCGCTCGACGGCCTCGGCGAGGTCGGCCTGTGAGATGTCCGGCGAGTGCTGGGTCGAGAGCACCACCGTCTCGACCGTGCGCGGCACCTGACCGTCGTAGCCCAGCGTGACCTGCGTCTTCCCGTCGGGGCGCAGGAAAGCCAACGTGCCCGACTTGCGTGCCTCGGTGAGGCGCTCGGCCAGCAGGTGCGCGGTCCAGATCGCGGTCGGCATGAACGTCGGGGTCTCGTTCGTCGCGTAGCCGAACATGATGCCCTGGTCGCCGGCGCCCTGCTGGTCGAGCGCATCGCTGTCGGCACCGGAGCGGTGCTCGGAGCTCGTCGTCACGCCGTCGCCGATCTCCTGCGACTGCTCGCCGACCGAGACCGTGACGCCGCACGAGTCGGCGTCGAAGCCCATGTCGCTCGAGGTGTATCCGATATCGCGGATCACCGTGCGCACGATCGTCGAGATGTCGGCATAGCCGTCGGTGCGGATCTCGCCTGCCACGTGCACGAGTCCCGTGGTCACGAGCGTCTCGACCGCGACGCGCGCACCGGGGTCCTGCGTGAGGAGCGCGTCGAGAACGCTGTCCGAGATCTGGTCGCAGATCTTATCGGGGTGTCCCTCGGTCACGGACTCGGAGGTAAACAGGCGAAGCGACATGGCGGTTCCTTGCGGGTCGTGGGAGGAAGTGGACGACATGAATGATGCCGAAAACCTCCGACAGAACTGTTGTCGGAGGTTCTCGGGCGGCTCAGAGCGAGATCACTCAGCAGCGCCCGCGGGGCGCATGCGCAGCTTGTCCTGGTGGATCTCCCGCAGGGCGATCGACAGCGGCTTGTCCTCGACGGCCGAGTCGACGAGGGGCCCGACGTTGTCGAACAGCGAGCCCTCCTGGAGATCGGTGTAATAGTCGTTGATCTGACGCGCCCGCTTCGAGCTGTAGATCACGAGCTGGTACTTCGAGTCGACGCGCTCGAGCAGCTCGTCGATGGGCGGATCGATGATGCCCTTGTTCTCCGTTGCCATAAGACTTCCTCCTGAATCTGCGCGCGAGAATCCCTCAGCGCGTTACGCCTGCATCAAGTCTACGACCTGCTGCGCCGCCTGTTCGACGTTGTCGTTCACAATGTGGTGATCGAACTCGCCCTTGGCGGCGAGCTCCGCGCGCGCAGTGCGCAGCCGCCGGGCCCGTTCCTCGTCGTCTTCGGTGCCGCGGCCGACCAGGCGGTTGACGAGCTCGTCCCAGCTGGGCGGCAGCAGGAACACGAGCGTTGCGCGCGGTTCGGATGCGCGCACCTGGAACGCGCCCTGCATGTCGATCTCGAGCAGAACCGGTCGTCCCTCGCTGATCGCGCGGTCGATGGGGCCGCGGGGCGTGCCGTAGCGGTGCGTGCCGTGCACGGTCGCCCACTCGAGCAGCTCGCCGTCGGCGATCATGCGGTCGAACTCCGAATCGTCCACGAAGTAGTAGTGGCGACCGTCCTCCTCCCCGGGGCGCGGCGCACGCGTCGTCGCCGAGATCGACAGCATGACCTCAGGATGATGGGTCCTGATATGGGTCGCGACCGTGCCCTTGCCCACGGCCGTGGGGCCCGCGAGCACGACGAGACCGCCGCGCCGGCGCTGCGGCTGCGGGCCGGGGAACCGCGAGTCGAGCCACGTCGTGAGCTCGGCGCGCTGGCGCGCCCCCAGACCGCCGAGGCGCTTGACGGGCGAGATCTGCAGCTCTTGGAGGATGCGATCGCGCTTTCCCTTGCCGATGGCGGGGAGCGCCGTGAGGAACTCCGTCACGCGCAGCGTCCCCGCGGGCGATGATGCATCGGCGATCGCGCGGCGCAGCACCTCCTGCGGATCCACGACGCGCGTCGCGATATCGCGCTTCAGTCCGGCGCGCGCACGGCGGGCGGCGACGGCTTTGCGGGATGCGGCGGCGCGATCGACCTCGGGGGGACGGGCGGCCTCACTCATGATGATCTTGCTCTCGCGCAGATCGAGCGTGTTCTTCGATCACGGTCTCAATCCTGTCTGATCCAGCCGAGAGAATGCTCCGGCTCTCGCTCATGATCACCGCCGGCGCCATCGCGCCGAAGATCCTGCGGGCGTCGGCCGGGCGCGCGCCCTGGTATCCGAAGCCGGGCGCGAGGATCGGCGCGACCGGGGTGAACGGACGGATGCCCGACGCGTGCCAGTCGACGGTGGCGCCGATGACGAACCCGACGCTCCCCCACTCGCCGTCGGCGACGCACGCGGCGTTGACCGCGGACGCCTCATCGATCACGCGCTGCGCGACGGTGCGGGCGTCGGCGTCGGCGGAGCGCTGCAGACCGATTCCCTCCGGGTTGCTCGTCGCGGCGAGCACGAACACGCCTTTGCCGCCGCGGTGGGCGAGCTCGAACGCGCCCGACAGCGCGCCGACGCCGAGGTACGGGCTCGCCGTCACGGCATCGGCCTCGAGCGGGGAGCCCGGCGTGAGCCACGCGGCCGCATAGGCGTCCATCGTCGACCCGATGTCGCCGCGCTTCGCGTCGGCGATCACGAGGGTGCCCGACGCGCGCGCCTCTGCGAGCACGCGCTCGAGCGCGGCGAATCCCGCGGATCCGTACCGCTCGAAGAACGACACCTGCGGCTTCACGAAGGCGGCGCGTCCGGCCGCCGCCTCGACGACGCGCAGACCGAACTCGCGCGCGCCCGCCGCGCTCTGCGGCAGGGCCCACTCATCGAGCAGCCCGGGGTGCGGGTCGATTCCGACGCACAGCGGCCCGAACCGGTCGATGCCGGCACGGGCGCGCTGCCCGAAGGACACCGTCACGCCGCGCGCTCCGCCTGGAACTCCTGGAGGCTCTTCACGCGGAACCCGCCGGCCATCGTGTCCATGGCGCTCACGGCGGCGCCGAGGGTGGCGATCGTCGTGAACAGCGCCTTGTCGGCGCCGACGGCGGCGGCACGGATCTCGTAGCCGTCGGCGCGCGCCGACATGCCGCTCGGCGTGTTGACGATGATGTCGACCTCGCCGCGCGTGATCAGGTCGACGATGTTGTCCTCGCCCGATTCCTGCGTGGCCGAGTACTTCTGGACGACCTCGACGATGATGCCATTGCGCGCGAGGATCTCGGCGGTGCCCTCGGTCGCGAGCAGGCGGAAGCCGAGCTGCTGCAGGCGGTGCGCCGGCAGGATCACGTCGCGCTTGTCGCTGTCGGCGACCGAGACGAACACGGTGCCCTCGAGCGGGATCCCGCCGTAGGCCGCCGCCTGGCTCTTCGCGAACGCCGTCGGGAAGTCGCGGTCGATGCCCATGACCTCGCCGGTCGAGCGCATCTCCGGGCCGAGAACCGAGTCGACGATGTCGCCGTCGGCGGTGCGGAAGCGCTTGAACGGCAGCACGGCCTCCTTGACCGAGACCGGTGCGCCCTGGGGAATGATCGCCCCGTCGGCCTCGGGCAGCAGGCCCTCCGCCTTGAGGTCGGCGATCGACGTGCCGGCGATCACGCGGCTCGCCGCCTTCGCCAGCTGGATACCGAGCGCCTTCGACACGAACGGAACGGTGCGGCTCGCGCGAGGATTCGCCTCGATCACGTACAGCACGCCCGCGCTGATCGCGTACTGCACGTTCAGCAGACCGCGCACGCCCACGCCCTGCGCGATCGCGCGGGTCGCCTCGACGACGCGCTCGATCTCGCGGCGCCCGAGCGACATCGGCGGCAGCGCGCACGACGAGTCTCCGGAGTGGATACCGGCCTCCTCGAGGTGCTCCATGATACCGCCGATGTACAGCTCCTCGCCGTCGAACAGGGCGTCGACGTCGATCTCCACGGCATCGTCGAGGAATCGGTCCACGAGCAGCGGCGCCTCCTCGCCGATGATCGCATCGGCCGCGATGCGCTCGAAGTAGTCGTGCATGCTGGCCGTGTCGTACACGATCTCCATGCCGCGCCCGCCGAGCACGAACGAGGGACGCACGAGCACCGGATACCCGATCTCCTCGGCGATCACCACGGCTTCGGATTCGCTCGTCGCCGTGCCGTTGCGCGGAGCCAGGAGGCCGCCGCGCTCGAGGATCTCGCCGAACAGCTTGCGGTCCTCCGCGAGGTCGATCGCCGCGGGGCTCGTGCCGAGCACCGTGTAACCGGCCTCCTGGATGCCCTTCGCGAGGCCGAGCGGCGTCTGGCCGCCGAGCTGGCAGACGACGCCGTAGATCTCGCCGGACTGCGCCTCCGCATGCAGCACCTCGAGCACGTCCTCGAGCGTGAGCGGCTCGAAGTACAGGCGATCGGAGGTGTCGTAGTCGGTCGACACCGTCTCGGGGTTGCAGTTGACCATGACGGTCTCGAAGCCCGCGTCGCTCAGCGCGAAGGAGGCGTGCACGCACGAGTAGTCGAACTCGACGCCCTGCCCGATGCGGTTCGGCCCCGACCCGATGATGACGACCTTCTTGCGGTCGCTCGGCGCGACCTCGGTCTCGGCATCGTACGACGAGTAGTGGTACGGCGTCGTGGCGGGGAACTCGCCCGCGCAGGTGTCGACCGTCTTGAACACGGGGCGGATCCCGAGCTCGTGGCGCGCCCCGCGCACCTCGGCCTCGGTCGACCCGCGCAGCTGCGCGATCTGCGCGTCCGAGAAGCCGTGCTCCTTCGCGACGCGGATCACGCGGGCATCGAGAGCGCCCGCCTGTCGGATCGCCTCGGCGACCTCGTTGATGAGGACGATCTGGTCGATGAACCACGGGTCGATCTTCGTCGCGTCGAAGATCTGCTCGGCTGTCGCGCCGAACCGGAGCGCCTGCTGCACATCGACGATGCGGCCATCGGTCGGGGTGACGATCGAGGCGAGCAGCTCGTCCACCGAACGCGTCTCATCGCCCCAGTGGAAGCTGGATCCGCGCTTCTCGACCGAGCGCAGCGCCTTCTGCAGGGCCATCGCATAGTTGCGGCCGATCGCCATCGCCTCGCCGACCGACTTCATGGTCGTCGTGAGCATCGGATCGGCGGCCGGGAATTTCTCGAAAGCGAAGCGCGGCACCTTCACGACCACGTAGTCGAGCGTGGGCTCGAACGATGCGGGCGTCTTCTTCGTGATGTCGTTCGGCACCTCATCGAGCCGGTAGCCGAGCGCGAGCTTCGCCGCGAGCTTGGCGATCGGGAAGCCGGTCGCCTTCGACGCGAGCGCCGACGAGCGCGACACGCGCGGGTTCATCTCGATCACGATGATGCGCCCCGTCGCGGGGTCGATGGCGAACTGGATGTTGCAGCCGCCCGTGTCGACGCCGACGGCGCGGATGATGTCGATGCCGATGTCACGGATCTTCTGGTACTCGCGGTCGGTGAGGGTGAGCGCGGGGGCGACCGTGATCGAATCCCCCGTGTGCACGCCGACAGGGTCGACGTTCTCGATCGAGCACACGACCACCGTGTTGTCTGCGGTGTCGCGCATCAGCTCGAGCTCGTACTCCTTCCACCCGAGGATCGACTCCTCGAGCAGCACCTCCGTCGTCGTCGACTCGACGAGGCCCTGACCGGCCATGCGGCGCAGCTCGGTCTCGTTGTACGCGAAGCCGGAGCCGAGACCGCCCATGGTGAAGGACGGCCGGACGACCATCGGGTATCCGAGCTCGTCGGCAGCCGCGAGCACCTCATCCATGGTGTGCGCGATGCGGCTCCTGGCCACCTCGGCGCCCGCCTCGATCACGAGGTCCTTGAAGATCTTGCGGTCTTCGCCCTTCTGGATCGCCTCGGGCTTGGCGCCGATCAGCTCGACGTCGTACTTCTCGAGCGTGCCGGCGTGGTGCAGTGCCATCGCCGCGTTGAGGGCCGTCTGTCCGCCGAGGGTCGGCAGGATCGCGTCGGGGCGCTCCTTCTGGATGATCGCCTCGATCACCTCGGGAGTGATCGGCTCGATGTACGTCGCGTCAGCGAAGTCGGGATCGGTCATGATCGTGGCCGGGTTCGAGTTCACGAGGATGACGCGCACGCCCTCTTCGCGCAGCACGCGGCAGGCCTGCGTGCCGGAGTAATCGAACTCGCACGCCTGA
>DXAM01000030.1 GCA_019117025.1 Candidatus Microbacterium stercoravium
ACGACGGACACCTGGGCCGTCATGCCGAGGTCGATGGCGGTCGTGCTCGTGCTGAGATCGTCGAGTACGCCGAGCTCGTCATTGTCATCGTCGGATGACGACGTGCGATCGATTGCCAAGGGATCTCCTGAAAGACTGAGGGCGGGCGCACCCGCAGCGGGAATCGCCCGCCCTCCGGAATGTTACTCGGCGGGCGTGATGACGACCAAAAGGTCGCCGGCGTCCACCTGCTGCGTCGGCGCGATCGCCACCCGCTCGACGGTGCCGGTCGACGTCGCGCTGACCGCGGCCTCCATCTTCATCGCCTCGATCGACGCGACCGGCTGACCGGCCTCGACCTGGTCGCCGGGCGCCACCTTGAGGGTGACCACGCCCGAGAACGGTGCGGCCACGTGACCCGCGTTCGTGCGGTCGGCCTTCTCGGCCTCGTGCACGGCGACCTCGATCGACAAGTCGCGCGCCTCGACCGGGCGCAGCTGGCCGTTGAGCGTCGTCATGACAGAACGGATGCCCTTGTCGTCGGCGTCGCCGATCGACTCGAGCGCCAGGTACAGATCGACGCCCTTCTCGAGCTCGACGACGTGCTCGCGGCCGGGCTCGAGCCCGTAGAGGTAGTCGTCGGTGTCGAGCAGCGAGATGTCGCCGTAGGTGCGCTGGTTCTCCTCGAACACCTCGGTCGGCTGTGGGAAGAGCAGGCGGTTCAGGCGCGCGCGGCGTGATGCGGATCCGGCCGCGAGCGCCTCCGAGTCCTCCTCGGTGATCGGCGTGATGCCGGTCTTGATGTCGCGCCCCGCGAGCACCTTCGTGCGGAACGGCTCGGGCCACCCGCCGGGCAGCTCGCCGAGCTCGCCCGCCATGAACGACACGACCGAGTCGGGCACGTCGTACTTCTCGGGGTTCGCCTCGAAGTCGGCGGGGTCGGCCTTCACCGCGGCGAGGTGCAGGGCGAGGTCTCCCACGACCTTCGACGACGGCGTCACCTTCGGAATGCGGCCGAGCATGCGGTCGGCCGCCGCGTACATGTCTTCGATCAGCTCGAACTGGTCGGCGAGGCCGAGCGCGATCGCCTGCTGCCGCAGGTTCGACAGCTGGCCGCCCGGGATCTCGTGGGTGTAGACGCGACCGGTCGGCCCCTGCAGGCCGGATTCGAACGGCGCGTACACCTGACGCACCGACTCCCAGTACGGCTCGAGATCGGCGACCGACTGCAGATCGAGCCCGGTGTCGCGGTTCGTGTGGGCGAGCGCGGCGACGAGCGACGACAGCGACGGCTGGCTGGTCGTGCCGGCCATGGTCGCGCTCGCGGCGTCGACGGCATCGGCGCCGGCGGCGCTCGCAGAGAGCAGCGTGCCGAGCTGGCCGCCCGCGGTGTCGTGCGTGTGCAGGTGCACGGGCAGCTCGAACTCGCGGCGCAGCGCCGTGACCAGTTTCGCGGCCGCGGCCGGTCGCAGCAGGCCCGCCATGTCTTTGATCGCGAGGATGTGCGCCCCGGCGTCGACGATCTGCTCGGCGAGCGCCAGGTAGTAGTCGAGCGTGTAGAGGTCCTCCGCCGGGTTCAGCAGGTCTCCCGTGTAGCAGAGCGCCACCTCGGCGACCGAGGTGCCGGTGCCGCGCACGGCATCGATGGCCGGGCGCAACTGCTCGACATCGTTCAGCGCGTCGAAGATGCGGAAGATGTCGATGCCGGTGGCGGCCGCCTCCTCGACGAAGGCGTCGGTGACCTCCGTCGGGTACGGCGTGTACCCCACCGTGTTGCGGCCGCGCAGGAGCATCTGGATCGCGACGTTCGGCAGCGCCTCGCGCAGCTGCTCGAGGCGGGCCCACGGATCCTCGCCGAGGAAGCGGAGCGCGACGTCGTACGTGGCACCGCCCCAGGCTTCGACCGAGAGCAGCTGAGACTCGAGCCGCGCGACGTGCGGCGCGACGTTCAGCAGGTCCTTGGTGCGCACGCGCGTCGCGAGCAGCGACTGGTGCGCATCGCGGAAGGTCGTCTCGGTGACGGCGAGCGCCTTCTGCTCGCGCAGCGCCTGGGCGAAGCCCTCGGGCCCGAGCTCCTGCAGCCTGTTGCGGCTCCCCGCGGGCGCGGGCTCTGTCAGGTCGATCTCCGGCAGCTTGGTGCGCGGATCCGTCAGCGCGGGGCGCTCGCCGTACGGCTTGTTGACGGTGCGGTCCACCATCCAGCGCAGCAGCTTCGTGCCGCGGTCCTTCGAGACGCGGCCCTTCAGCAGCTCGGGGCGCTCATCGATGAACGACGTCGACAGGTCACCCGCCACGAAGGCCGGGTCGTCGAGCACGGCGCGCAGGAACGGGATGTTCGTCGCGACGCCGCGGATGCGGAACTCCGCGAGCGCGCGGCGTGCGCGCGCAACGGCCGTCGGGAAGTCGCGGCCGCGCACGGTGAGCTTCGCGAGCATCGAATCGAAGTGCGGCGATACCTGGGAGCCGGCGGCGGTCGTGCCGCCGTCGATGCGGATCCCCGCGCCGCCCGGCGAACGGTACGTCGTGATCTTGCCGGTGTCGGGGCGGAATCCGCTGGAGGGATCCTCGGTCGTGATGCGCGTCTGCATGGCGGCGCCGTGCAGCACGATGTTCCCCTGCGACAGCCCGAGCTCGTCGAGCGTCGCACCCGCCGCGATGCGCATCTGCGACTGCACCAGGTCGACATCGGTGACCTCCTCGGTCACCGTGTGCTCGACCTGGATGCGCGGGTTCATCTCGATGAAGACGACCTCACCGGTGCGCGGGCCTGCGGTCTCGAGCAGGAACTCGACGGTTCCGGCGTTGATGTAGCCGATAGACTCCGCGAAAGCGACGGCGTGGCGGTGCAGCGCCGAGGCGACCTCCGGATCGAGGTTCGGCGCGGGCGCCAGCTCGACGACCTTCTGGTGGCGGCGCTGCACCGAGCAGTCGCGCTCGAACAGGTGCACCGTGCGACCGGACGAATCGGCGAGGATCTGCACCTCGATGTGGCGCGGCCGCAGCACGGCCTGCTCGAGGAACATGCGTGCGTCGCCGAACGCACTGCCGGCCTCGCGCATCGCCTCCTCGAGTGCGCCCGCCAGCTCGTCTTTGCTCTCGACGCGGCGCATGCCGCGCCCGCCGCCGCCGGCGACCGCCTTCGCGAACAGGGGGAAGCCGATGTCGTCGGACTGCGCGAGCAGCACGTCGACGTCGTCCGTGGCGTCGGTCGACCGCAGCACCGGCACATCGGCGGCGATCGCGTGGTTCTTCGCCGTGACCTTGTTGCCCGCCATCTCGAGCACGTGCGAGGGCGGGCCGATGAACGTGATGCCGTTCTCAGCGGCCTTCGCCGCGAGGTCGGGGTTCTCGGAGAGGAATCCGTAGCCGGGGTAGATTGCGTCCGCACCCGATTCGACCGCGACGCGCACGATCTCGTCGACGTCGAGATAGGCGCGCACTGGGTGGCCCTCCTCGCCGATCTGATAGGCCTCATCTGCCTTCAAGCGGTGCAGGGAGTTGCGGTCCTCCGCGGGGAAGACGGCGACCGTTCGGGCGCCCAGTTCATATGCGGCGCGAAACGCGCGAATGGCGATCTCTCCGCGATTGGCTACGAGGACCTTCGAGAACATCTGTCTCCTTCGGCCGGATTTTCACCGATTCTTCTGAGGATGAGGACAGCTCTCAGCCTAGAGGAAGGTAGCGTAGGCATTGTGCACGTACTCAGCGTCAGTTCCCTCAAGGGCGGCGTCGGCAAGACGACGGTGACCCTCGGTCTCGCCTCCGCGGCGTTCGCCCGAGGCATCCGAACACTCGTCGTCGACCTCGACCCGCAGTCCGATGTCTCAACCGGTTTGGACGTCTCGACGGCAGGACGACTCAACGTCGCGGATGTGCTCGAGAATCCCAAGGAGAAGACCGTCCGTCAGGCGATCGCGCCCAGCGGATGGACGAAGGTCCACCCCGGCAAGATCGACATCATGCTCGGCAGCCCCTCGGCCATCAACTACGACGGGCCTCACCCCTCCGTGCGCGACGTGTGGAAGATGGAGGAGGCGCTCGCCCTCGTCGAAGACGAGTACGACCTCGTCCTCATCGACTGCGCGCCCTCGCTCAATGCGCTCACCCGTACCGCATGGGCGGCGAGCGATCGCGTGAGCGTCGTCACCGAGCCCGGCCTGTTCTCCGTCGCCGCCGCCGACCGCGCGCTGCGCGCGATCGAGGAGATCCGCCGAGGCCTGTCGTCCCGGCTTCAGCCGCTCGGCATCATCGTGAACCGCGTGAGGCCCCAATCGGTCGAGCACCAGTTCCGCATCAAGGAGCTGCGCGACATGTTCGGGCCGCTCGTACTCGAGCCGCAGCTGCCCGAGCGCACCTCG
>DXAM01000031.1 GCA_019117025.1 Candidatus Microbacterium stercoravium
CCCTCAGCAACCAAGCTGAGCCCTCCGGGGCAACTTCTCTATCTTATCACCGTGATTCTCGCTGTCCAATCCGACACGCCGAAGCTGCCGAAGCAACCAGGCCATCCGACCGACAAACCGATCAAGGCGACGAACCACAAACTTACCAGATGCAGACCTGAGCCTGCGCTGGAAGCGACGTCTTCGTGAAGAAGCAGCTTCCCCGGTAATTCCGCTCCTCCGGACGTGGTCCTCGGGAGCTTCCTTGCGGTTGTTGTCGCCTTCCTGGGGTGGGGGAGCCTTCCGGCTCTACCTCACCGCTTGGCGGCGACAAGGGATTACATTACGCAGGTTCGAGCGCGCCCACAAACGCGGCCGCATCCGGGCGTGTCGTGACGACGTCCGCGAACGCCGCAGCGTCCGCTCCCCCGCTGACCAGCGCATCGAGAAGGGCCGCGGCTCCGATGAGGATCCCGACCAGGCCGACGAGCAGGATGACGCCTCCGATGAGGATCCCCTTGCCCGCTCGCTTGAGTCCGCCCGTGACCCGCTCGTGGGACAGCAGTTCGCGGACGGCGCTGCGCCGGTCTTCGATCGACAGCGAGCGTCCGGTGAGGTGGGCCGTCAGCTCTTCGCCCGTGGATCCGGTGGCGTACTCGGCCATGACCTTCGCGCGCCCCTCGCGCGTGCGCATGGCCCGCGACGCCTCGAGCAGCCGAACCGCCTCCTCGTCGGAGACGCCGTAGCGCTCGGCGAGACGGCCGGACATGTGCACGCCCAGTTCGCGCATCGCCTTCGCGCGCCCCTCTTCGGTGGTCAGCTCTCGCGCCACATCGCTGACGCCGGCGCCGTCGATGTCGACGCCCGCCTTCTGCGCCTGTTTCGCCGCGAATTCATTGGCGGCACGCGCCGCCGCCCGACGCTCGTCATCGCCGACGTTCGCGAGTTCGTCGTTCAGATGGGTGTTCAGCGCTGTGGCCGCCTCAGCGAACTGGTCGCGTCGCTCATCGGAGGGCTCCGCCTCGGCGATGGCATCGCTCGCGAGCTCAGCGCGGCGGCGCCACGGCATCTGCTGCGTCGAACTCATCTCTGCCCCCTCCGACCACGATAGCGATGCGCACCGGTTCAGGCGAGGAATACGCCCGCGAGCGCCTTCTTGCCGCGGCGCAGGACCGAGACGCCGCCCGGAAGCGATCCCGTCACGACGGCGTCGTCGGCGACGACCTTCTCGCCGTCGAGCGAGACGCCGCCCTGCTTGATCGCGCGGCGCGCTTCGGAGATCGACGTGACCAGCTTCGTCGCGACGAGCGCCTCGAGCACCGGCACCCCCGGCGAGACGGTCGCGTTCGGCAGCTCCGCGAGGGCCGACGACAGCGTCTCGGCGTCAAGCGCGGCGAGCTCTCCCCGGCCGAACAGCGCCTCGGATGCTGCGATCGCCTTGCACGCGACATCGAGGCCGTGCACGGTCGCCGTCACCTCGAGCGCGAGCCGACGCTGCGCCGCGCGGCGGAAGGGCTCGTCACTCACGAGCCGCTCGTACTCGGCGATCTCGTCGCGACCGAGGAAGGTGAAGACCTTGAGCCGGTCGATGACATCGCGATCATCGGTGTTGAGCCAGAACTGGTACATCGCGTACGGGCTGCACATCTCGGCGTCGAGCCAGATGGCGTTGCCCTCACTCTTGCCGAACTTCGTGCCGTCGCTGTTGGTGATCAGCGGCGTGCCGAACGCGTGAACGTCTGCTCCTTCGACGCGGTGGATCAGGTCGGTGCCGCTCGTGAGGTTGCCCCACTGATCGCTGCCGCCCGTCTGCAGCACGCACCCGTACTGGCGGTGCAGCTCGAGGTAGTCGAGCCCCTGCAGGATCTGGTAGCTGAACTCGGTGTAGCTGATGCCCGCGTCGGAGTTCAGGCGGGCGCTCACCGCGTCCTTCTTGAGCATGGTGCCGACGCGGAAGTGCTTTCCGATCTCGCGCAGGAACTCGATCGCCGACAGCGGCGCCGTCCAGTCGAGGTTGTTCACCATGCGCGCGGCGCTGTCGCCGTCGAAGCTCAGGAAGCGCTCGATCTGCGCACGCAGCTTGGCGACCCATTCCTCGACCGTCTCGCGCGTGTTCAGGGTGCGCTCCGCCGTGGGCCGGGGATCGCCGACGAGCCCCGTGGATCCGCCCACCAGCCCGAGCGGGCGGTGCCCGGCGAGCTGCAGACGGCGCATGGTGAGCAGCTGCACGAGGTTGCCGAGGTGCAGGCTCGGCGCCGTCGGGTCGAAACCGCAGTAATAGACGATCGGGTCGCCTTCGAGGAGGTCGCGGAGCGCCTCCGCGTCGGTGGACACATGCACGAGGCCGCGCCAGACGAGCTCGTCCCAGAGGGTGTCGAAGCTGTCGTCCAGCTGCTGCGGCGCCACAGTCGTCGTCATGATGACCGATCCTACTTTCCGGTGAGGGCGGAGAACGCGTGCTGTGCGCGCTCGACCAGCTCGGCGCGCTGCTCGGCGACGCGAGCGGGCGCGGTCCCGCCGATCCCGCTGCGGCTCGCGACGGATCCCTCGATTGACAGCACCGTGCGCACGCCGGGCGTGAGATGCTCGCTGACCTCGGCGAGCAGCTCGTCGTCGGCGTGCTCGAGCCCGATTCCGCGCTGTTCGCACGCGCGCACGAGCGACCCGGAGATCTCGTGGGCATCGCGGAAGGGCACGCCCTGCTTCACGAGCCATTCGGCGACGTCGGTGGCCAGGGAGAAGCCTTCGGGCGCGAGCTGCGCCATGCGCTCGGTGTGGAACGTCAGCGTGGCGACCATTCCGGTGAACGCAGGCAGCACGAGCTCGAGCGTGTCGACGGAGTCGAACACCGGCTCCTTGTCCTCTTGGAGGTCGCGGTTGTACGCGAGCGGCAGCGCCTTGATCGTCGAGAGCAGACCCGTGAGGTTGCCGATGAGCCGCCCCGACTTGCCGCGCGCGAGCTCGGCGATGTCGGGGTTCTTCTTCTGCGGCATGATGCTCGAGCCGGTCGAGTAGCCGTCGTCGAGCGTGACGAAGTCGAACTCGCGCGTGTTCCACACGATGATCTCTTCGGACAGGCGCGAGAGGTCGATGCCGATCTGCGCCGCGATGTAGGCGAACTCCGCCACCACATCGCGCGCCGCGGTCGCATCCATCGAGTTCTCGGCGGGTCGGTCGAGATCGAGCTCGCGCGCCACGAGCGCGGGGTCGAGGCCCAGCGTCGATCCCGCGAGGGCTCCCCCGCCGTACGGCGATGCGCCCGCCCGGGCCCGCCAGTCGCGCAGGCGCTCGAGGTCGCGCACGAGCGGCCACGCGTGCGCCTGCAGGTGATGGGCGAGCAGCACGGGCTGCGCGTGCTGGAGGTGCGTGCGGCCGGGCAGGATCGCCCCGTGGTGGGCCTCGGCCTGCGCCACGAGCGCGTCGACGAGCTGCAGCACGTCACGCGCGATGATGCTCGCGTGGTCGATCAGGTACATGCGCACGAACGTCGCGATCTGATCGTTGCGGCTGCGGCCCGCGCGCAGGCGGCCGCCGAGCTCGGGGCCGACCTCGTCGAGCAGCATCTGCTCGAGCGCGCCGTGCACGTCTTCGTCGCCGGGGCGAGGGGTCAGCTCGCCCGACGCGACCTTCTCCGACAGCCTGTCGAGCCCGGCATGCATGGCCGCGGCGTCGTCGGCGGAGAGGTACCCGGCGGCCTCGAGCGCGGTCGCATGCGCGTGCGAACCGCGGATGTCGTACTGCGCGAGCTTCCAGTCGAAGTGCGTCGAGCGGCTGAGCGCCTCGAGCGCGGGACTCGGTCCGGACGCGAATCGGCCTCCCCAGAGGGCGCCCTCGTTCGTGCCGTGCGGGGTCGATGCGGGGTCGGTCGTACTCACCCGTTCAGCCTAGCCGGAGCGACGGCCTTCGCTATCGCGCCCACGCCCCATTCGAGCGGCCCTCGCCCGACGAAGAGCGCCCACGCACAGCAGAAGACGAGGGTCGCGATCGACATGGGCCAGAACGGATGCACCGCGAGGAAGCCGCCGATCGGATCGACCGGTGCGTCCTGCGTCCAGATCCACACGCTCCAGGCGATGAGCTGCCCGGTGTAGGCCGTCAGCGGCATCGAGCCGACCGCGCGCACGGGCCAGGCGATCACGCGAAACGGGGTTCGGCACAGAAGCACGCACGCGCAGATGACCGCGATCGCGAGCCCGCCCGCGCCGATCATCTCGCCGATGCCGGTCGAGTGGGGCTCCGCCGACGCCGCCTGCGCGGCGGACGATCCCACGACCGCGAAGCCGATGACCGCCGCGCCGGCCGCGATCAGGCCGATCGCCAGCACGGTGAGCGCGCGCTCGAACCCGATCCGGGCGAGCCCCATCCCTGCGGCGATGAATGCGATCCACGCCGCGAACGGATAGTGCCACCCCACCAGGCCGCTGACGACGGCACCCGGCAGTGTGAACCAGAACGGCGACGCGTCGATCGCCGCGACCACGAACGGCGCGGCGACCGCGACGGCGCCCGCGAACGCGAACAGCGGCGCCGGCCGCCACGACAGCAGCGGCAGCGCGAGCACGAAGAGGATCCCGTACGCGGGCAGGATCACGTAGACGGGCGCCGGCATCAGCCACAGCGCGAAGCCGATCGCATAGATCAGCGCCGCGCGCATCGCGGTGCGACGGCGGTCGACCGCGAGGAGGCCCGCCGTGTGGGGCGCGGATCCGCCGGTCAGCAGGCCGAGCGAGACGCCCGCGAGCGTCGCGAACAGGATCGACGAGTTGCCGTTGACGACCGCCGACCACGTCGAGACGTCGGTCGGCTCGAACCTCGGGGAGGTCACGACGACGTGCGCCGCGAACATCCCGAACACGGCGAGCCCGCGGGCCAGGTCGACGCCGCCTTCGCGGCGCGCCGCCCGGACCCCGCCGCTCAGCCGCACCTGCATCGCGCCGGCTAGGCGTTCTCCTGCTGACGCAGCAGCCAGACGAGCAGCGCCTTCTGCGCGTGAAGGCGGTTCTCGGCCTCGTCCCAGATGACGCTCTGCGGCCCGTCGATCACGCCGCTGTCGACCTCGTACCCGCGATCGGCGGGCAGGCAGTGCAGGAAGATCGCGTCGCTCTTCGCCCGCGACATCAGCTCGTTCGTGACCTTGTACTTGCCGAGGGTCTTCAGCCGCTCGGCCTTCTCCAGCTCCTTGCCCATCGACACCCAGGTGTCGGTGACCATGACCTCGGCGCCGTCGGCGGCCTTCGCGGGGTCGTCGGTGAGCAGCACGGATCCGCCGGTCTGCGCCGCGATCGCGCGCGCATCGGCCACGACGTCTTCGCGCGGCGCGTATCCCGCAGGGCTCGCGATCCGCACGTGCATACCGGCCATCGCCCCGGCGACGAGGTACGAGTGGCCCATGTTCGAGCGGCCATCTCCGTAGAAGCTCATCGTCAGGCCCTCGGTGCGGCCCTTGTGCTCGCGGATCGTCAGGAGGTCGGCGAGCAGCTGGCAGGGGTGGAAGTCATCGCTCAGCGCGTTGACCACGGGAACCCGCGTGTTCTCGGCCATCTGCTCGAGGCCCGCCTGCGCGTAGGTGCGCCACACGATCGCGGCGACCTGGCGCTCGAGGACCCGCGCCGTATCGGCGGGCGTCTCCTTGCCGCCGAGCTGGCTCGATGCCGTCGTGATGATGAGCGGGGATCCGCCGAGATCGGCGATGCCCACCGCGAAGGACACGCGCGTGCGCGTCGACGATTTGTCGAAGATGACCGCCACGGTCTGCGGGCCGTCGAGGGGCTTCTCTGCGAAGCGGTCCTGCTTGAGCACAGCGGCGAGATCGAGGATCTCGGACTGCTCTGCGGGCGTGATCGAGTCGTCGCGGAGGAAGTGACGAGTCATCGGGCGTTCTCCTGGTGCTGGGCGGCGACCGCGGTGAGCGATGCCGTGAAGATATCGAGGAACTCGGCGATCTCGCTGTCGCCGATCGTATAGGCGGGCGCGAGACGGATGACGTCTGCGGCCGGCGCATTGATGATGAGACCGCGCGACAGCGCCGCGCTCGCGACCTCGACCGCCACGGGCGCATCGAGCACGATGCCGATCAGCAGGCCGGCACCGCGGGTGGACGCCACGAGCGGGAGGTCGGCGAC
>DXAM01000032.1 GCA_019117025.1 Candidatus Microbacterium stercoravium
CGAGAGGTCGACGATCCATCTGCGGGCGGTGAGCGTCATCCGAGCGCCCTCACGATCGCGCGCGGCAGCATGTCGAGGGTTCCGATCGACGCGACGGGCGCATCGGCGATGCGGCGCAGCGACGGATCCGCGCCTTCGTCGGCGATGCACACGAGCGTGCGCGCGCCGGACGGAATGCGCGAGACGGCCGCGCGGAGCTCGGTCGCAGACGCGCCGCGCCCGGTCACGAGCACGACGAAGCTCGCGGCGGGGATGTCGGCGCCGACGAACGCTCCGAGCTCGTCGATGCCCTGACGCGTGCGGTCGAGGTCGAGGTCTGCGAGCGAGTCGAGCATGTGCCGCTCGGAGTCGCCGCGCAGGGCGCGCGACTGCGTGCGCAGATCGACGTCGAAGGCGTCGTGCATGCCGCGCCGTCCGATCGATGCCGCGATCGACACGGCGAGCTCGAACTCCTCGTCGGAGCGGTACTCGTGGCGGGCGCGCGAGATCGCGATCACGAAGTGCGATCGCCTGGTCTGCTCATAGGTGCGCATCATCGTCACACCGGTGCGGGCCGTCGACCGCCAGTGCACGTGGCGCAGGTCGTCACCCGGCTGGTACTCGGTCAGCGCGTGGAACGCGATGTCGTCGCGCGCGAGGTCGCTCGTCGGCAGGCCCTCGAGGTCGCGCACGAAGCCGAGCGTGTCGCTGGAGAATGCGACGGTGCGCGGGTGCACATACAGATCGGTCGGATCCGCGCGGTGCTCGACGCGCTCGAAGAGGCCCAGCGGATCGCCGCGCAGGACGCTGACCGGGCCGACCGGCAGCACGCCGCGCGCGTGCGTCGGAATCTGGAACAGCTCGGTCACGCTCTCGTCGGTGGCGAGGCGCCGCACGGCGAAGACGCCGCGCCCCTGGCCGACCGGCAGCACCACGCGCGAGGAGGGGATCGCTCGCTCGGTGGGGTTCTTGAGGATCAATCCGCCCTCGGCGTGCTCGCCGACCACGACCCGACTGCGGCTGAGGTCGAGCGAGACCTCGTAGGCCGTGCGGCCGATCAGGAACAGCGCGCACAGTGCGATGACGATCGTCAGCGCGATCGCCGCCGTCGTCAGCTCGCGCCAGCCGTTCATCGGCCCCACGATCCAGCAGCACACGGCGGCGCCGATCGCGACCCATCCGATCGTGCGGATGACGCTGATCCCCCGTAGGAAGCCCGCCCCGGCGCGCCGCGCGACGAACGCGGCGACCTGGCCCCACGTGGCCCGCTCGGCCTCCGGCGCGCGGAACTCCGGCGTCGACGGATCCGCGGGCTCGCCGGACGGCGCCATGCCATCCGGCACGGCGTCGAGCGGCTGCACGGGCGTCGTCATCGTCAGTCAGTGGTGGTCTGCTGCGCGCGCGTCTGCGGCGCGGGAATCTCGCCCAGCACGCGCTGGATGACGCTCGCCTGCGTCACTCCTGCGAACTCGGCCTCGGGATCCATGACGAGACGGTGCGCCCAGGTCGGCTGCGCGAGCACCTTCACGTCAT
This sequence comes from Candidatus Microbacterium stercoravium, assembly GCA_019117025.1. GTDB lineage: Bacteria > Actinomycetota > Actinomycetes > Actinomycetales > Microbacteriaceae > Microbacterium > Microbacterium stercoravium. Next base: position 1,513 of record DXAM01000032.1, read on the forward strand.
CGGGGATCACGTAGTGGCGCCCCTGCGCCGCCGCCCACACCTTCGCCAGGCGGATCATCGCGAGCGCACCGCGCACCGAGACGCCGAGGCGCGTGTCCTGGTCCTGACGCGTGGCGTCGGCGAGTTCGGCGACGTAGCGCAGCACCGCGCCGTCGACGTGCACCGTCTGGCCGAGGTCGGCCATGTCGGCGATCGCATCGGTCGTGATGAGGGCCTGCAGCCGGCTGGACGGGTTGCGCTCGGCGGCGCCCGCAAGGATGCGCTCGGTCACGTCGATCGACGGGTACCCGATCGTCGCCTTGATGAGGAAACGGTCGAGCTGCGCTTCGGGCAGCCGGTACGTGCCCGCCGTCTCGATCGGGTTCTGTGTCGCGACGACCAGGAACGGCCGGCCCACGTCGTGGGTCTCGCCGTCGATCGTGACGCGCCCCTCCTCCATCACTTCGAGCAGCGCCGACTGCGTCTTCGGCGAGGCGCGGTTGATCTCGTCGGCGAGCAGGATCGACGTGAACACCGGCCCCTTGTGGAACGAGAAGGTGTGGTTCTGCTGATCGTAGATCGTCACACCTGTCACGTCGCTCGGCAGCAGATCCGGCGTGAACTGAATGCGCGTCGACGTGCCCTGCACGGTCGCGGCCATCGACTTCGCGAGGCTCGTCTTCCCGGTTCCCGGCGCATCTTCGAGCAGCACGTGGCCCTCGGCCAGCATCGCGGCTGTCACCAGGCTCACGACGTCGCGCTTGCCCATCAGCGCCCGGTCGACGTTGTCGACGAGCTTGGTGAACGTGCCCTGGAACCAACCCGCCTGCTGGGGCGTCATCGTCATGGGAGTCTCGCTTTCCGATGGTCGGACGGTGTCGGGGTCTCCTTCACCGTGACGGAGTTCGTCGTCGTGTACTGCTCGGGCACGAGCGACGTCTCCTGGAACTTCACGCGGTATTCGCCCGGCTTCGCGTCGCTCGGGATGCACGTCACCTTCAGCGTGCCGGCCGCGGCCTCGTCGCGCTGCTCGAGCTTCTGGAAGCCGACATCGCGCCAGCCCCAGGGGTGCTTCCGCTCGCAGGTGAACCAGTACTCGTCGGAGTAGAGCGGCGGCAGGTGCTCGTAGGTCAGCGTGAACTTATTGCCGTCGTCGGTCTCGGGGTCGAGATCGGTGAGCTCGAGCGAGAGGTCGGGCGCCGGAACGCTCACCGTGATCGTCTCCTCTGCCCGCTGCCCGGCCGTGTCCACGACGATCACGTCGACCTTCTGCTTCGTGCCGGGGGTCATGCCCTCGTCGAACGTCGCGCGGAAGTCGACCGACATCGCCTCGGGCCCGTCGAAGCGCCGCTCGATCGTCGACTGCGTGCGGCCCGAGGTGCGCACGACGATCTTGTCGATCTCACGGCCGTTGCCGCGCGTCGACACGTCGATGATCACGCGATTCGACTGCACCGTCGCGGGGTTCACCGACACGTTCGGGGCGGAGAGCTTGCCGTAGGGCCGCGCCGCCTTGTCGGACTTGGCGTCTTCGCCGGCGAGCGTGCCGACGCCGTCGATCACCGCGACCGCGCGCACGACCACGGTCGACGAGACGCCGTTGGTCGCCGGCACCTCTGCGCGCAGGCGGCCGTCCGAAGCGCTTGCCTTCGGCATCGTCTTCCAGCCGCCGTTCTCGCCCGTGAGCTTGTACTGGTACGAGATCTCTTCCTTGCGGGCGCCGTTCGGGTCCGCGGCACTCCAGGACACGTCGATCGCGCCGTCGCGCTCGGCGACCTTCACGGGGCCGACGGCACCGGGGCGCGAAGCGGAGCGGATCGCCTTGCTCTTGGCTCCCCATTCGCCCGTGCCCTCGCGGTTCACGGCGGCCACGCGGAACGTGTAGCCGTTCTGGCTGTTGGGCAGCACGACGGTGGTCGCCGTGCCGGAGTTCGCGATCGTGCGGCTGTCGTAGACCTCGTCGCCGTGCAGGATGTCGACGCGCCACGACGAGACGGGATCGCCGCCCGAAGACTCGCCGGCCTTCCAGGAGAGGCGGAACTCGTTCTCGCCGTACGGCTGGTC
>DXAM01000033.1 GCA_019117025.1 Candidatus Microbacterium stercoravium
CACGCCGTGAGCGATCGCATGCTCGCCGGCATCGACGAGCGGTTGGGACACCCCGCCGTCGATCCGCACGGCGATGCCATCCCGCGCCCCGACGGCACGGTCGAACGCGCCCCGTTCGTGCTGCTCGGCGATGCGGATCCGGGGCACGAGGCACGGGTGCTGCGGGTGAGCGATGCGGATCCGATGCTGCTGCGGGCGATCACCGCGTGCGGGATCGACGTGGGCACAGAGGTGGTGCTGCTGCGCGACAGCCGCATCGAGGTCGCCGGATCGCCCGTCGACCTGCCGGACGGAGCCGCCGACGCGGTGTGGCTCACGGCCTGAGCCGCGCCCAGCGTCGACGTCGTCCGCTGGCGCGCACGAGGTCAGGCGCGGTGTCTTCTGGCGCCTACGGCGCGGTGCCGGCGCCGGGCCTCGCCCAGCGTCGACACCATTCATACATGACGACGGCGCCGGCGGCCGAGGCGTTGATCGAGCGGGTCGAGCCGTACTGCGTGATCTCGATGTGCGAGGTCGCGGCCGCGAGCGCCTCGTCGGTCAGGCCCGGTCCCTCCTGGCCGAAGAGGAACGCGCAGGTCTGCGGCAGGGCCGCACTGTCGACGGGAACGGCGTCGCCGACGTTGTCGACGGCGATGATCGGGATGCCGCGCTCGTCCATCCACGCCCGGAACGTCTCGACATCGGGGTGATGGATCACGTGCTGGTACCGGTCGGTCACCATCGCGCCGCGGCGGTTCCAGCGACGGCGGCCGACGATGTGCACCGTGTGGGCGAGGAACGCGTTGGCGCTGCGCACGATGGATCCGATGTTCATGTCGTGCTGCCAGTTCTCGATCGCGACGTGGAACCCGTGCCGCTTCGTGTCGAGGTCGGCGATGATCGCCTCCATCGTCCAATAGCGGTACTCGTCGACGACATTGCGGGTGTCGCCCGACGCGAGCAGCTCGGCATCGAAGTGGTCGCCCGTGGGCGGCTCACCCTGCCACGGGCCCACACCATGGGTCGTTTCATCGGTCACCCGACCATCGTCGCACCGACCGCTCGGAAGGAGATGCGCCCGAGCGACGGACCGGATCGGCAGAAGGATCCGTCGGAGCGGGTCATCTCCTTCCGAAGGAATCTTTCGGCGCACCTAAAAAGCTGGCACACTGACGACATGCCGCTCGCCTCGCCGCCTCGACCGCGCACCGCGTGGCTGCTCGGCCCGGCGCTGGTCGCGGGCGTCGCCTACCTCGATCCGGGCAACGTCGCGACGAACATGTCGGCCGGCGCGCAGTTCGGATACCTTCTGGTCTGGGTCGTCGTGCTGGGCAACGCGATGGCATGGCTCATCCAGTACCTCTCGGCCAAACTCGGCGTGGTCACGGGCGCGAGCCTCGCCGAGACGCTCGGCACGCGCATCCGCTCGCCCTGGGCGCGCCGGGCGTACTGGCTGCAGGCCGAGCTCGTGGCGATGGCGACCGACATCGCCGAGATCATCGGCGGCGCCGTCGCCCTCTGGCTGCTCTTCGACATCCCGCTGCTCGCGGGCGGGGTCATCACAGGAGCCATCTCGATGGGGCTGCTGCTGATTCAGTCGCGCCGCGGTGCGAAGCCCTTCGAGTTCGTCGTGATCGCCCTGCTCGCGATCATCGTCGTCGGATTCACCGTCGGCGTGTTCCTGGGCCCGCCCGACGCGGCCTCCGTCGCCGCCGGCCTCGTGCCGCGGTTCGAGGGAACCGAATCGGTGCTGCTGGCCGCATCGATCCTCGGGGCGACCGTGATGCCGCACGCGATCTACGCGCACTCGGCGCTCGCCCGCGACCGGTTCGCGGATCACGACGTCACCGGACCCGCACGCGTTCCGCGGCTGCTGCGCGCGACGCGCTGGGATGTGACGATCGCGCTCGTGATCGCGGGATCCGTGAACCTCGCGATCCTGCTGCTGGGGGCGGCGAACCTGCCGGGCGTGCCCGGAACCGACAGCCTCGAGGGCGCGTACGCAGCGCTCGCCGGAGCGCTGGGCGGAGCCATCGCCACGGTGTTCGCCGTCGGCCTGCTCGCCTCCGGTCTCGCGTCGACGGCCGTGGGGGCGTACGCCGGGTCGGAGATCATGCAGGGGCTGCTGCATGTGCGCGTGCCGCTGATGGCGCGCCGCGTGGTCACGCTGATCCCCGCCCTGGTGGTGCTCGGGATGGGCTTCGATCCGACGCGGGCGCTCATCCTCAGCCAGGTCGTGCTGTCGTTCGGCATCCCCTTCGCCCTCGTGCCGCTCGTGTGGCTCACGGCGCGCGCCGGCGTGCTCGGGGCCCACCGCAATCGGTGGTGGACGACGGTGCTCGGCGTCGTCTTCGCCGTGTTCCTCATCACCCTGAACGTGATCCTGCTCGTGCTGACCTTCGCGATGTGACGGCGCCCGAATCCCGGGCGGGGCGGAAGCCTGGTGTGCTCCCGCCCCGCCGGAGATGCCTTCCTACGCCTGTTCGACGAGGTGGGTCGCGTAGGCCTTCGTCGTGAGGAAGGGCGCGAACGTGCTCGACAGCGCGACGTCGCGGAACACGGCCGCGGCCTCGTCGAACCGGTCGCCCTCCGTGCGCTCGATCGCGGCGAGCATCTCGTCGACGAACCCGGAGACGAGCTCGTGCGTGATCGGAGTGCCCTCCTGGGTCACCTGGTCCTGGCGGATCCACTGCCAGATCTGCGAGCGCGAGATCTCGGCCGTCGCCGCATCCTCCATGAGGTTGTTGATCGCCACGGCGCCCAGCCCGCGCAGCCACGCCTCGATGTATCGGATCGCGACCTCGACATTGCCCCGGACGCCCGCCTCGGTGATGCCGCGCCCGATCGTGAGGTCGAGCAGGTGGCGCTCCGAGACCGACACATCGTTGCGCTGCCGGTCGAGCTGGTGCGGGCGGTCGCCCAGCACCGCATCGAACTCGGCGCGAGCCGGCGGGATCAGGTCCGGGTGCGCGACCCAGGTGCCGTCGAAGCCGTCGGTCGCCTCGCGCTTCTTGTCGGCCGCGACCTTCTCGAGCGCGGTGCGGTTCGCCTCGGGATCGCGCCGGTTCGGGATGAAGGCGCTCATGCCGCCGATGGCATATGCGCCGCGGCGGTGGCAGGTCTTCACGAGCAGCTCGGTGTAGGAGCGCATGAACCCGACGGTCATGGTGACCTCGTTGCGGTCGGGCAGCACGAACCTCGAGCCGCGGCCGCGGTAGGTCTTGATGATCGAGAAGATGTAGTCCCAGCGCCCCGCGTTCAGCCCCGCGCAGTGGTCGCGCAGCTCGTAGAGGATCTCGTCCATTTGGAACGCCGCGGGCAGCGTCTCGATCAGCACGGTCGCACGGACCGTGCCGTGCGGGATGTCGAGGTACTGCTCGGAGAATGTGAAGACCTGATCCCACAGGCGCGCCTCTTCGGCCTGCTCGATCTTCGGCAGGTAGAAGTACGGGCCGCGACCGCGCGAGATCAGCTCGCGGGCGTTGTGGAACATGTAGAGCCCGAAGTCGACGAGCGATCCGGAGGCCGCCATCGTGCGGCCGTACCGGTCTGTGAAGCGCAGGTGGTGCTCCTCGAGGTGCCAGCCGCGCGGGCGCATCACGATCGTGGGCGTCTGCTCGGCCGTGACCGCGTACTGTTTGCCGTTCTCTGCGGTGAAGCTCAGCTGTCCGCGGATCGCATCGAACAGCGACAGCTGTCCGCCGATCACGTTCTGCCAGGTCGGGCTCGTCGCATCCTCCTGGTCGGCGAGCCACACGTTGGCGCCCGAGTTGAGCGCGTTGATCGTCATGCGCGGATCCGTCGGACCCGTGATCTCGACGCGGCGGTCCTCGAGGCCGGGACCGGCGCCGGCGACGCGCCAGTCGCGCCGCTCGCGGATGCGCGCCGTGTCCTCGCGGAACTTCGGGTCGCGGCCGTTGCCGATCTCGTATCCGTGGCGCAGCCGCGCGGCGAGGCGATCGTAGCGCGGCCCCGAGAACAGCTCGTGCAGCTGCGCGACGAAGGCCAGGGCCTCGGGGGTGAGGATCCGCTCGAAGCGCTCGCGCATCGGTCCGACCACGCGCATCGATGTCGTCGGGGTCTCGGGTGCGGGTGCAGGTGCAGTGTCGATGAGTGTCATGTCGTGCTCCTTGAAGAGGGAAGGGGTTCAGTGGAACTGCTCGGTCTCGGTGGAGCCCGCGAGCGCGAGAGTCGAGGCGTCGGGGTTCAGCGCCTGCGACACGTGATCGAAATAGCCGGTTCCCACCTCGCGCTGGTGCCGGGTGGCGGTGTATCCGTCTGCCTCGGCGGCGAACTCGGCGTTCTGGAGCTCGACGTAGGCGGACATCGCGTTCTGGGCGTATCCGCGGGCGAGCTGGTACATGGAGTGGTTGAGGGCGTGGAAGCCCGCGAGGGTGATGAACTGGAAGCGGTAGCCGAGACCGGCCAGCTCGTCCTGGAACGACGCGATCTCGGCGTCGGACAGGGCGGCCGACCAGTTGAAGCTCGGCGAGCAGTTGTAGGCGAGCATCTTGCCCGGGAACTCGGCGTGCACGGCCGCGGCGAACTCGCGGGCGAGCTCGATGTCGGGGGTGCCCGTCTCGACCCACAGCAGGTCGGCGTACGGGGCATAGGCGAGACCGCGCGAGACGACGGGGTCGATCCCGTTCCTCACCCGGTGGAAGCCCTCGCTCGAGCGCTCGCCGGTGAGGAACGGGCGATCGCGCTCGTCGACGTCGCTCGTGAGCAGGTCGGCGGCGAGCGCGTCCGTGCGGGCGATCTGGATGGTCGGCACGCCCGCGACATCAGCCGCGAGCCGCGCGGCGTTGAGTGTGCGCACGTGCTGGCTCGTCGGCACGAGCACCTTGCCGCCGAGGTGCCCGCACTTCTTCTCGCTCGCGAGCTGGTCCTCCCAGTGGATGCCCGCGGCACCCGCCTGGATCATGCCGTGCGCGAGCTCGTACGCGTTCAGCGGCCCGCCGAACCCGGCCTCGGCATCCGCGACGATGGGTGCGAGCCAGTCACGAGTCCGCGCCCCTTCCGCGGACTCCAGCTGGTCCTGGCGCAGCAGGGCGTTGTTGATGCGGCGCACGACAGCAGGAACGGAGTTCGCCGGATAGAGCGACTGATCCGGGTACGTCTGGCCCGACAGGTTCGCATCGGCGGCGACCTGCCACCCCGAGAGGTAGATGGCCTCGAGCCCGGCGCGCACCTGCTGCACCGCCTGGTTGCCGGTGAGCGCGCCGAGTGCGCGGATGTAGTCGCCCGTCGTGAGCTTCTCCCAGAGCGCTTCGGCGCCGCGCCGTGCGAGGGTGGCCTCCTCGCGCACGCTGCCGCGGATGCGCACGACGTCCTCTGCGGTGTAGTCGCGCACGACGCCGGTCCAACGGGGGTCGGCGTCCCATTCGAGCTGCAGCTCCTCGGCGGTCTGATGCTGAGATCCGGGGCGGTGGGTCGTGGTGGTCATCTTCGATCTCCTCGTGGTGGGCGGCGGTGCCGCTGTGCGGGGTTAAGACCACCGTGGGGGAAGAACGACGACGTCGATGACGATCCGTGCGAAGAAAAAATGCGGTTGTTCCGATCTGCAGACATCTGTGCCAGAATCCCCCGCATGACGACCCTCGACGATGAGATGGACGATGCCGACGCGATCGCGATCGGCCGGCGGATCCGCGCGCTGCGCAAGACGCGCGGCATGCGGCTGGTCGAACTCGCGGACGCGGTCGGGCGCGCGCCGAGCCAGCTCTCGATGATCGAGAACGGCCACCGTGAGCCGCGCTTGTCCGTGCTGCGCGCGATCGCGAAGCACCTCGGGGTCACGCCGGACGAGCTCCTCCTGCGCGAAGAGCTGGATCCGCGCAGCGAGCTCGAGATCGCCCTCGAGCGCGAGATGCGCTCGCCGCGGTTCCGCGAGCTGGGGCTCGAGCCGTTCCGCGTGCCGAAGGGGATGCCCGACGAGGCGCTCGACGCGATCCTGCGCCTGACGGCCGAGATCGACCGCCTGCGCGACGAGCGCCAGGCGACGCCCGAACAGGCGCGCCGCGCGAACCGCGACCTGCGCGACCTCATGCGCGAGCGCGACAACTACTTCCCCGACCTCGAACAGGTCGCGGGCGAGCTGCTCGAGGCCATCGATCATCCGGGCGGCCCGCTCACGCAGCGCGCGGCCGGCGACATCGCGCGGCACCTCGGCGTGACCCTGCACTACGCCGCCGATCTGCCGCAGTCGACGCGCAGCGTGGTCGACCTGCGCCACGGACGGCTGTACCTGCCCGAGCGCATCTCGACCGATCCGCGCGGGCCGATCCTGCAGTCGCTCGCGAGCATCGCGCTCGGACACACCGAACCCACCTCCTACGCCGAGTTCCTGCGGCAGCGCGTGGAGCAGAACTACCTCGCGGGGGCGCTTCTCGTGCCCGAGGCGCACGCCGTGTCGGCGCTCGCCGACGCGAAGAAGCGCCGCGCGATCTCGATCGAGGATCTGCGCGACGCGTACTCGGTGTCGTACGAGACGGCCGCACACCGTTTCACGAACCTCGCCACCCGCCACCTCGGCATCCGCGTGCACTTCCTGAAGGTTCACGAGTCGGGCACGATCACGAAGGCGTACGAGAACGACGACGTGAACTTCCCGGCCGACAGCCTGGGATCCATCGAGGGGCAGATGTGCTGCCGGCGATGGACGAGCCGGGCGATCTTCGACGTCGACGACCGCTTCAACCCGTACTACCAGTACACCGACACCGGCAACGGCACCTACTGGTGCACCGCCCGCGTGGAGCAGTCGAGCCAGGGCGCGCACTCCGTGAGCATGGGCGTCCGGTTCGACGACACGAAGTGGTTCGTCGGGCGCGATACCCCCAACCGCGAGGTCTCGCGCCACGCAGACGAGACGTGCTGCCGCCGAGCGTCGGCCGAGCTCGAGCAGCGATGGCGCGAGAGGTCGTGGCCGAACGCCGCGACGCCCCGCACGCTCCTTGCGACTCTGCCGACCGGATCCTTCCCGGGCGTCGACACGACCGATCTCTACGAGTTCCTCGAGGCGCACGCGCCCCGGTGACGGGAGCTCAGGCCGCGTTGTGCAGCCAGGCGGATCCCTTGACGCGGCGGGCGAGCGTCCACCAGCGCATGCCCATGAGCACGCCGTAGAAGCCGAACGAGACGAGCATGAGCCCCCAGGATCCGGTGGGCTGGGCCATCAGCACGATCAGCAGGTAGACGACGAACGGCACGAGGCCGACGGCCCCGGCGAGGGCGAGGTAGCGCGAGTCGTTCGCGCCCATGAGCACGCCGTCGAGCACGTAGACGATGCCGGCCACGGGCTGCAGCACGCCCATGAGCACGAGCGCGGGCAGCGCCAGCCACGACATATGCCATTCACCGGTGAACGCGAGGCCCGCGACGGGGCTCGTGGCGGCGATGACCAGGCCGAGCACGGCGCCGGCCGAGGCGCCCCAGGCGACGGTGCGCGAGAGCACGAACCGCACCGAATCCTCGTCGCCGGATCCGAGGTGTTTGCCGATCAGCGCCTGCGCGGCGATGGCGAGCGAGTCGAGCGCGAACGCCGCGATCGTGCCGATCGTGAACGCGATCTGCCACCCGGCGAGCTCTTCGGTGCCGAGCGCCGTCGCGGTCGCGACCGTGATCAGCAGCCCCAGGCGCAGCGCCGCGGTGCGCAGGAACAGCCATCCGCCCGTTCTCGCGGTTCCGCGCACGCCCGCGCGCGACGGAGCGGCGCCGGATCCGTATCGCTTCGCGAGCCGCGCCGCGATGACCACGTACGCGACGACCATGCCCCACTGCGCGACGACGGTACCGGCGGCCGACCCCGCGATGCCCCACCCGAACCCGTAGATGAACAGCCAGTTCAGCAGAGCGTTCGCGCCGAAGCCGAACCCCGCGATCCACAGCGGCGTCACGGTGTTCTGCATGCCGCGCAGCAGCCCGGTCGCGGCGAACACGATGAGCATCGCCGGCAGGCCCCACATGCTGAGCGAGAGATAGATCTCGGCCTGCTCGGCGACCGCCTCGGTCGGTCCGAACAGCGACACGGCCCACGGCGAGCACAGATACCCGACCACGGCGAGCACCCCGCCGATGCCGAGGGCGAGCCACATGCCATCGATGCCGCGCGAGACGGCCTCGCGGTTGTTGCCCGCGCCGAACATGCGCGCGACGGCCGGGGTCGTCGAGTAGGCCAGGAAGACCATGAGCCCCACGAGCGTCTGCAGCACGCTCGAGGCGATGCCGAGCCCCGCGAGCTGCGGCACGCCCAGGTGCCCGATCATGACCGAGTCGATCGCGATGAATAGTGGCTCGACCACGAGCGACCCGAAGGCGGGCAGCGCGAGCCAGAGGATGTCGCGATTGAGGGAGCGGGCCACCTGTTCAGCCTAGGCGCGCCTGACAGATGGTCGTATGCACAGCGGACGTTGAACGAGCAGACGCCGCCGTGTCGGAACAAGCGCGCGCGGCGTCATCCGGTGTCGATCATCGAGGCTGACCTCGTGCGCCGGTTCATCCGTCACTCGCGCTCCGCGCTTGCGCGTGCGGGATCGACGAGTCGCCGCATGCCGGCGTTGAACAACTGTGTGTCGGCGACCACGCCGCCCGCGAGCTCGATGAGCCCGGCCCCCTGATCGAGGGCCGCAAGCAGCGTGCCGACCTCGGGCGCCGACAGGACCTCGTCGTCCGGGCGCCCCGCTCTCGCGATCTCGGTGTACGAGTCGAGGAGAGCAGCGAGGCGCTGGTGCATCTGCGCGGCGAGCTGCTCGTCGCGTGCCGCGCGGGCGATGAACTCGAGCGTGGCGAGCGCGAACCCCTGTGTCGCTTCGTGTGAGTACCCCTCGCGATCACCGATGCCCCGTCCGGTCGAGGCGGGGCCGGCCTGCCGCTCGAACGGATCCATCGCGTCGCCCTCTGCGAGGGCGAGGTTGCTGTCCATGACGGCCAGGAACAGGGCCGACTTGTCATCGAAGTTCGAGTACACCGCGCCCTTCGAGAATCCGGCTTCGCGTGCGATCCGCTCGAGCGTGGCCGCGTGATACCCGTCTTCGGAGAAGACGCGCCGCGCCGCGAAGATCAGGGCCTCGCGCGTCTGCCGCTGGCGGTCGTGACGGGAGAGCGGTTCGGGGAGGCGGGCCATCTCTCGATGATAAGTCGAGTCCGATGATTGACATACGCACGGTATCCAAATACCGTTGGTATTCGCATACCGTCAGTATCTAGGAGGGAATATGTCTCCCGACGTTCTTCGCATCGCCGGCCTCACCCGACGCTACGGTCGCGTCGTCGCGAACGACAGCGTCTCCCTGCGCGTGCGCGCCGGGGAGGTCGTCGGTCTCCTCGGGCACAACGGCGCAGGGAAGACCACGCTCGTCTCGCAGGTCGTCGGCCTGCTGAAGCCGCACGCCGGTGAGATCCGCCTCGGGCAGATCGACGCGGTGCGGCACCCCGGTGCTGCGCGTCGTCATGTCGCTCTGCAGCCGCAGTCGCATGTTCCGATCGACGGTCTCTCGCCCCGGTCCGCGATCGAGATCGCCGGCTGTCTGCGCGGAATGTCTGCGCGCGACGCGCGTGCGGCCGCCGTCGAGCTGGCCGAAGAGCTCGACATCGGTGCCTGGCTCGATCGGCGCGCGCTGCCGGAGGGCGGCGGCCTGTCGGGAGGGATCCGCCGTCTCGTGAGCTTCGCCATGGCGGTCGTCAATCCGCCGCCACTGCTCATCCTCGACGAGCCCACGAACGACATCGATGCCTCGCGCCGTCGCCTGCTCTGGGAGGCCGTGCGGCGCCGGGGCGACGCGGGCAGCGGTGTTCTGCTTGTGACGCACAACATCGCCGAGGCGGAACGGATCGTCGACGAGGTGGTGATCCTCGAGCGCGGCCGGGTCGTCGCCGAAGGATCGACGGCGCGCGTGCGCGGCACGCAGGACGACGACCTGCGCCTCGAGCTGCAGCTGCCGCCCGGCGGAGCCGACCCGACCGAGGAGAGCCTTCGACTGCCCGTCACGCGCCGCGTTCGCACCGGTCGGCGCGTGCTGCTGACCCTCGCCGCGCGCGATGCGGCGTCGGCCGTCTCCTGGGCGAGCGCGCGGCACGGCGAGCGACTGATCGACGGATTCTCGCTCGCTCCGGCGACGCTCGAGGACGCCTACGCGGCGCTGACTGCGCCATCCCAATCCGGCGAGCGCGACGCGCAGCAGACGAGCACGGAGGCGACCAGTGTCTGACCAGTCCGCGGTCATGGCGCCTCGCGCGGGAACGATCGCGCCCGTCCAGGTGAGCGTCGGCACCAGCTTCCTCACGCTCGCGCGCTGGTCGCTGGCGTCGATCGGCGCGATGCTGCCGCTGATCATCGTCATCCAGGCCGCGCTCGCGGCGGGGATCGTCATCGGGTTCGGATTCCTGATCCCCGGCATCACCCCCGAGAGCGCGCTGTTCCTCTCGTCCGGCGCGCCCACCATTCTCCTGCTGACGATCGGCCTCGTGATCGTCCCGCAGGGCGTCTCGCGGGCCCGGGCCTCCGGCGAGCTGGACTATCAGCGCGCTCTGCCGGTGTCCCGGCCGCTCCTGCTGCTCGTCGACCTCATGGTCTGGATCCTCATCGCGCTGCCCGGAGTCGCCATCGGGCTCGTCGTCGCGTGGCTGCGCTACGACGTCGCCTTCACGTTCGACTGGCCGCTGCTGATCCTCGTCTCGATCCTCGTGACGGCGATGGCCACGTCGGTCGGATACGCGATCGCCGTCGCCCTCCCGGCGATGCTCGCGCAGCTGCTGTCGCAGGTGCTCGTCTTCTTCGTGATGCTGTTCTCGCCCATCACCTTCCCGGCGAGCCAACTGCCCGAGTGGTTCCGATCGCTGCACGCGGTGCTGCCGATCCAGCCCGCCGCGGATCTCCTGCGCGCCGGCGTCGCCGCGGAGGCGTTCCCCGCCGACGGGCGCGATCTGCTGGTGCTCGCAAGTTGGACGGCGCTCGGACTCGTCGTCACCTTTCTGGCGCTCGTGCGCCGGAAGTGATTCGCCCGGGGCTCTATCGAGCGATGCTGTCACGGCTCGCCGTACTGCGACGCGCAGGCCGACCACCCACGATGGGGCAATCGGCCTGCGCGTCGCAACCGGCCGGCGGCCTATCCGCAGGCGTGCGCCTCGAACGGCACCTTCTCACCCGACACCGTCACCTCGCCGGCGGGCATATCGGCTCCGCGCGTCGAGAACGCGTTCGACGTCTTCTGACCGGGCTGAAGGCCCTGAACCGTCTTGTCGCCGTACGGCGTCGAGATCTCCGCGTCGACGGCCGCGTCGCCGGTGTTCTGCACGGAGACGACCAGCGCGGTGGATCCCGCGACGCAGCGCGCCGACGTCGTGACGTCGAGCGGTTCAGGCGACTCGCCGCCGCGTCGCGGCAGCTCGACGGTGACGTACTCCTCGATGTTGCCCGCCGCGTCTTCGCTGCGCACGTGCACGTAGCGGGGCTCGTCAGTGAGCTCGACCATGAACGGCTCGTCGTAGGTCGCGAACATGTTGTTCTCCTCGCCGGTCGGCGAGGGGTTCGGCCCGTCCGACCACACGGTGCGGGTCACGCCGGATCCCGAGTCCGAATCGCTCGCGGTGAGCGTGACGGTCGCCGAGGTGCCGTCCTCGGCCGGCTCCACGTCGACCGTGGTCTCCGGCACGAGCGTGTCGACCTTGACGGTGGTCTGCGCCGAGCCGGTCTCGCCCTCCTCGCTCGTCGCGCGCGCCGACACGGTCACCTCACCCTGTGCGTCGACGGGGAACGGCTCGGTGTACGCCGACCAGTTCTCGCCGTCGAGGCTGTACTCGATCGATGCGACGGGGCTGGCGGTCTCGTCGGCCGACACCGTGACGGTGGGCACCGAGGTGTACCAGCCGGATCCCTGCGGCGCGGAGTCGAGCTCGATCGACACGATCGGCGCCGCCAGCTCGCTCGGCTCGACGACGAACACGGTGGCGACCGCGCCCGCTGCGAACTCCGCGACGGTGCCGGCGACGTCGAAGACGGCGTCGGCTGTGGCGTAATCGGCGGCATCGATGTCTTCCCACTCGACGTCGACCACGCTGCTGCGCGTGCCGTCGTCGTAGGTCGCCGACACCGTATCCGGCAGGACGGGGGCGATGCCGGGCGTCGTGATGGTCGAGCTGTATGCGACGGCTTCGATCGTGTCGGAGAGCGCTTCGGCGACGTGCACCTCGGCGGTCACCGACTGACTGTCGAAGCCGTCCGGGGCGCCGCTCACTTCGAACGCTCCCTCTTCGGCGTAGTCGGCCGGATCGATGGAGTCCCAGACCACATCGGTGTATGCGAGCGGCCCGTTCTCGGGTATGGTCCACACGCGCTCGGGCAGCGACGGGGCCTCACCGAGGGTCGTGCGCACCGCGACGTCCTCTGCGATCAGGAAGGCATCGGGGTCTTCCGGTTCGGGCTCGGGCGCGGGGACGTGCTCGCCCCACACCTGCCAAGCGATCACGCTCGTCGCCTTGCGCTCATCGTCGACGACGGCGCGATCGAGCGTCAGGCGCACGCCGGTCGTCGTCACCTCGTCGAAGGACGCGGTGACGGCGGGCATCGATGACGTCGGGTTCTCCTCGTCGAGCTCGGGGAGCGGGTACGTCAGATCCTCTCCGGTGACCGGCGCCCATTCTCCCGCGTCGTCGCGGTACTCGAGGTTCCAGGCGGTGGGCAGCATCACACCGGAGTCTCCGGTGAGGTGGTTCTGCCACAGCGTGAGCGACGATGAGTCGATCGTGACCGGCTCGTCCCACACGTACGAAGCCCAGTCCTGCTCGGGGTCGTCCGGGTCGCCCCACGTGCCCCACATCTTCGTGTAGTCGTCGGTCGCCTCCGCGTCGCCGTCGTTGAGCGCCGCCGCGGAGTTCCAGCCGGTGACGTAGCTGACGTCGACCGTCGGGGCGTTCGCCCCTGAGGCCAGCGCCACGTCGACCGCCTCATCGGCGGCGTTCGCTGCGGCCGGAGCCGCAGTGAGCGCGCCGGCCGCGAGCGCGGCGACGAGCCACGGCCCGAGCCGTCGGGTCAGGGAGCGTGTGCGTGTCGTATTACCCATCTCAGTGTCCCGATTCCATCGGTGCGCGCCCGGCGGCGAGCAGGATCTTCTGTCTGTTGCGCGGCGTGAGCCTGCCGTCGCTCGCATACGCGCCGGTGATCGTGCTCACCGTGTCGAGGAACTCCGACCTCGAGGCGAAGGGCGCCTCTGCCCAGATCTCGTCGATCAGATTGCTCTCGCCCCGCGTCGGCGTCTTCACGCCGGAGTCGAGGCCCGCGAAGGCCACCGTCGGCTCGTGGCGCTGCACGTACATGTGGTACGCGACGTCATTTCCGTTGTAGGCGGGCTCGTAGGTCTGCTCGCCGATCGTGAAGACGTTGCCCTCGCCCCGTTCGACGCCGCGGCTGATGCTGCCGTCCAGGCCGAGCCGGTCGGAGAACGACACGCGCAGGTACTTCGTCGACGTGCTCGTCGCCGTGAGCACCACCGGTCCGTACATCAGCGCCTGCACGTCCGGGCGGTCGATCGTGGGCTCCGCCCGCAGCGCCAGCGGGATCCGCACGGCGATCGTGTCGCCGTCGGCCCACTCGCGCGAGACCTCCGCGTACGTTCCGGGCTCGATCGCGGTGTCGACGGGCTCGCCGTTGACCTCGATCGTCGCGCCGGTCGACCAGCCCGGGATGCGCAGCCGGATGCTGAGCGGACCGGACGGCGCGGACCGCACGACCAGGGTCGACGTGTCCTCCTCGGGGTAGGCCGAGATCTGCTCGAGTTCGAGCCCCGTCTCCTCCCACGTGAGCGTCGACGCGATGTAGAGGTTCACATACAGCTCGGCGGTATCGGCCGAGCGGTAGTAGATGCCCTCCTGGTACTTCACATGGCTCTCGAGGCCCGTGCCGCCGCAGCAGGTGCCGATGTTGCCGTTGCCGTACTCCTTGGTCGCACCGGGGTCGACGGGGAACATGTACAGGTTCTCCGGGCCCGTCGTCGACTCGCGGTTGCGCCGCCCGCCGAGGATGTGGTTGAGCAGGGTGCGCTCGTAGTAGTCCATGTACGACGGATCCTGCTCGTTGAAGAACAGGTGGCTCGCGACCTTCAGCATGTTGTATGCCGCGCACGACTCCGCGTTGCGCGGGCCGATGTCGCCTGCGACGGTGTTGGCCGGGCCCCACAGCTCGCCCTCTCCGGTGCCGCCGTGCGCGTACGTGCGGCCGGGGACGATCATGCTGAACATGCCGCGCACCGCGTCGAGGTAGCGGGCGTCTCCCGTCTCTGCGGCGAGCTTCGCGTATCCCGGGAACTGCGGGATGTGCTGGTTCGCGTGCAGTCCGTCGAGGATGTCGACGTCGTCGGCGCACGCGTCGACGAGGTCGTCGAGCGTGAACAGCTTCGCGGCGTCGAGGAACTCGCTCTTGTCGGGATCCGACGAGCGCCAGTACAGCTCGACGAGCGATTCGTTCATGCCGCCGTACTCACCGGCGATGTACGAGCCCCACATGCGTGCGAGCTGTTCGGGCGTGCAGGCGGAGAGGCGGGCGAACACCCAGTGCCCGATGCCCTCGGCGAGCTCGAGCGCCTTGGCGTTGCCTGCGAGCGCATGCGCATCGAGCAGGCCCGCCATGATCTTGTGCAGCGTGTAGTAGGGCGCCCAGATCTCGCCGTAGGGCGCGAACTCCTCCAGGGCCGAGAACTGCCACTCGCCGTACGCCGAGAGGAACCCGGGGTGGGAGTACCGCGGCTCGCCCGCGAACTCCTGGGCGGCGAGCGCGTCACGGCACTCCTCGAGCCCGTCGACGATCGCGTTCACCTTGTCGAGCAGCGCGGTCTCGCCCGTCGACGCGAAGGCCATCGACAGGCCGCTGAGGAAGTGGCCGCCGTAGTGCCCGCGGAGCAGCCCGCCGGCGCCGCCGGTGTTCTGGCCCCGCACGTATTCGCGCGGTCCCCACGTCTGGGCCTCCGGGTCGGGTCCGTACTCCTCCCAGCCTCCGGGCGGATTCGCGCCCTGCGTGTCGAGGCCCGCGTTGCGGCGGTAGACGGCGAGAACCCGGTCGACGGGGTACGCGCGGTACAGCACGAGATGCTGGTCGCGCGCCCGCGTGAACACGCTGTCGCCGAGCGAGACGGCGCTGAGCGGGAAGGGTCGCACCCGCCACGCGTCCGGATAGGTGGCCGCCTGCGCCGCCCGCACCGCCTCGGCGGGCAGCGTGCTGCCCGCCGTGCGGAAGGCCGCGGCCGACGCGCTCTTCGGGAATCCGACGAGACTGACGCCGGCGAGCGCACCGGCTGCGAGCAGCCCTCCGGCCAGCACACCGCGCCGCGTGAGCTGCATTCGATGTTCAGTGGTCATGGACGTTCCTCTCCACATTGAGGGTCCGCAGGAGCGCCGCCGCTCTCATGAGGCGCATGCCGTCGTCGCGCCGTCGCTCGAAGGATCCTTCGCCCGGACGCGGGCATGTCCCTCATCCGGGCACAGCAGCATCTCGTCGCGGAGCATGCTGCTGCGTCGTCGACCGTCGCCGTTCGCCCATCCTCGGGTGTCGGCCGGGTCGTGAGTGTTACCGGTATCAAATCTATGGACAGCTCGCGCCGGATGCAAGGGCGATCAGGATCCTGGGCGCCGCCGACGGTCGGATCCGCGCATCGGAACATTCCGAATGCGCCGACTCGCGCCGCCGCTCGTGCGTTCTCCTAGGCTGGGTGCATGACGCATCCCTCCGGCCTCGCTTCCGACGATTACTCCGCCGACATCCGTCCGCAGGACGACCTCTACCGCCACGTCAACGGCGTGTGGATGGACCGCACCGAGATCCCCGCCGACAAGGCCCGATGGGGCTCGTTCATGGAGATCGCCGAGCAGGCGGAAGAAGACGTTCGCGTGATCGTCGAAGAGTCGCAGTCGGCGGATCCGGGCACCGAAGCGCGCAAGATCGGCGACGTGTTCACGAGCTTCATGGACACTGAGCGCATCAGCGCGCTCGGCCTCGATCCGATCAGTGACCAGCTCGCCGCGGTCGACGAGATCGCCGACATCCCCGGCTTCCTCCGCACCGTCAGCGAGTTCGATCGCCAGGGCGTGACGAATGTGATCGGCGTGTACGTCGAGCCCGACCCCGGCAACCCCGAGCGCTACGTGCCGTTCTTCACGCAGGCGGGCATCTCGCTGCCCGACGAGCAGTACTACCGCGAAGAGTCCTTCGGCGAGATCCGCGACGCGTTCGCGGGGCACGTCGAGCGCATGCTCGCGCTCGCGAAGGTGGCGGATCCCGCGGGGAGCGCCGCGCGGATCCTCGCTCTCGAGACGAGCATCGCGAGCCACCACTGGGACAACGTGCGCTGCCGCGACGCCGTCGAGACGTACAACCTCATGGCTTGGTCCGACGTCGAGCAGCTCGCCGGCATCGACCTCTCGCCGTGGCGCGACGCCGTGCTCGGCGACATCGACATGGCCGCGTTCGCCGAGATCAACGTGAACCAGCCGTCGTTCTTCTCCGGCCTCGGATCGCTCCTCGTCGCCGACCGGCTCGACGACTGGAAGACCTGGCTGCGCTGGAAGATCGTGCGCTCGGCCGCGCCGTATCTCACCGACGACTTCATCGAGGAGAACTTCGACTTCGTCGGCCGCACCCTGCAGGGCGTGCCCGAGATGCGCGAGCGCTGGAAGCGCGGCATCAGCCTCACCGAGGGCGCCATGGGCGAGGCCATCGGCCGCATCTACGTCGACCGGCACTTCCCACCGGAGGCCAAGGCCCAGATGGACGAGCTCGTCGAGAACGTGGTCGAGGCCTACCGCGAATCGATCACGAACCTCGACTGGATGACGCCCGCCACCCGCGAGCGGGCGCTCGAGAAGCTCGACACCTTCACGCCGAAGATCGGTTACCCGGTGAAGTGGATCGACTATTCGGCGCTCGAGATCGACGCGACCGACCTCGTCGGCAACGTGCGCCGCGCGGCGGAGTTCGGGCACAACCGCGAGCTGAACAAGCTCGGCGGTCCGATCGACCGCGACGAATGGCTGATGACGCCGCAGACGGTCAACGCGTACTACCACCCGCTGATGAACGAGATCGTGTTCCCGGCCGCGATCCTGCAGTACCCGTTCTTCGACCCGAACCGCGACGCCGCCGCGAACTACGGCGGGATCGGCGCGGTCATCGGCCACGAGATCGGGCACGGCTTCGACGATCAGGGCTCGCAGTACGACGGCACGGGCGCGCTCAACAACTGGTGGACGGAGGAGGACCGCACCGCATTCGAGGAGCGCACGGCGAAGCTGATCGCGCAGTTCGACGCCCTCTCGCCGCGCGACCTCGACGACCAGCACACGGTCAACGGCGCCCTGACGATCGGCGAGAACATCGGCGACCTGGGCGGCCTCTCGATCGCGCTGAAGGCCTATGAACGGTCGCTCGGCGGCGCCGTGTCGCCCGAGATCGACGGATTCACGGGCGTGCAGCGGGTGTTCTGCTCGTTCGCGCAGGTGTGGCAGCTGAAGATCCGCGACGCCGAGGCGATCCGCCTGCTGGCGGTCGACCCGCACTCGCCGAACGAGTTCCGCTGCAATCAGATCGCCCGCAACGTCGACGCGTTCTACGAGGCGTTCGGCGTGACCGAGGCGGACGAGCTGTACCTCGCCCCGGAGCAGCGCGTCTCGATCTGGTGACCGGTCGGGCCGCCGGGCGCGGTGCCCGGCGGCCCGCTCCGATCAGTCGAAAACGCGGCGCCCGCGGCCGACGAACAGGCCGAGGGTCAGCTGCGTGAGAAGGATCGCGATCACGTACCCGAACGAGGCGGTCCAGCCTCCGGTGAGCGTGTGCAGCCACCCGAACACGAGCGGGGCCATGCCGGCGATCACATATCCGACCGATTGCGACATGCCGCTGAGCGCCGACGCCGTGTGGTGGTCGCGGGCGCGCGAGGCCATGAGCGCGAGGGTGAGGGTGAGCGCCGCGCCGCTCGTGAGGCCCTGCGCGACCAGCCACACGTTGATCCACTGCGGGAAGAGCATGAGGCCGGTCGTGCCGATCAGCCCGAAGACGGGCACCAGCGCCGGCATCCAGCGCTCGAGGCGCCCGCGCATGGCGAACGGCAGCAGAACGGATCCGGCGACGCCGAGGATCTGGAACAGCATGGTGTGATTGCCGGCCGTGACCTCGCTGAAGCCGTGCGAACGGGAGAACGGCGCGGTCCACGTGAGCATGGCGTAGAACATGGTCGATTGGGTGCCCATGTACCCGCCGATGAGCCACGCCGTGCGGTCGCCCCACACGCTGCGCTCGCGCGGCGCATCGGCGGCCCGCGGCGGCACGGGCACTTCCGGCCCGACCTGGCGCAGATGCCACACCCATGCCGCGATCGCGAACGGAAGCGTGACGGTCGCGGCGACCAGCGCGACGCGCCACCCGGCGGCGCCCTCGCCGCCGGAGACCGCGTGCGAGATCGGCACCACGAGGCTCGAGGTGATCGCGCCGCAGCCGGCGAGCAGCGCCGAGTAGGCGCCCGTGACCAGCGTCGTGCGGGCGCCGAACGACCGCTTCACGATCGCGGGCAGCAGCACGTTGAGGATCGCGATCGCGGCACCGATCAGCACCGTGCCCGTCCACATCGACACCTCGGCGGCGACGCCGGGCAGAGACCGGGCGATGCTGCCGATCGCGAGCACGATGAGCGCCACGAGCACGACGCGGCGCATGCCGAATCGGCGCGTCAGGGGATGCGCGAGGGAGGAGACGATCGCCCACGACAGCACGGGCACCGACGTCATGAGGCTCAGCACCGACAGCGGCCGGCCCGTCGACGCGCTGATCTGCTCGAGCAGCGGGCCGACGCCCGTGATCGGCGACCGCATGTTGACGGCGATCAGGCACAGCGCGACGAACAGCAGAACCAGGGAGACGCGACGGTGAGACGAAGAGGCGGGCACCACCCGGATGCTACATGGCCGGCGCTCACCGGCCCGAACCGGGCCCGGACGTCAGAGCCGCACGATCTCTGCTCCGGCCGGCGCCTGGGCGTCGCCGCGGTGCGAGACGAGCACGACGATCTTGTCGCTCGTCGCCTCGCGGATGTCGGTCATCATCGCCTCCGCGGTCGGTCGGTCGAGGTGGGCGGCCGGCTCGTCGAGCAGGATCACGTCGGCGCGCGTCAGCAGCGCCCGCGCGACCGCGAGGCGCTGGCGCTCGCCGCCGGACAGCCCGGATCCGCCGGCGCCGACGTGCGTATCGAGCCCGTCCGGGAGGCCGTCGACGAGGTCGGCGAGGCCGACCCGCTCGAGCACCTCGAGCATCTCGTCGTCGGTGGGCGCCTCGTCGCGCGGCCGCGCGATCAGCAGGTTCGCGCGCACGCTCGAGTCGAAGACGTACGCATCCTGCGGGCACCAGGCCACGCGCGACCGCCAGGAATCGGCGTCGATCTCGGTCAGGGGGATCCCGTTCGCCGTGATCGTGCCGGCCGTCGCCCGGAGCGCGCCCATGATCACCGACAGCAGCGTCGACTTGCCCGATCCCGAGCGGCCCGACACGACGAGCCAGCCGCCCGCGCGGACGGATCCGCTCGCTCCGCGGAACACGGATCCGTCGGTGCCGGGGTACGCCGCCGCAACGCCGCTCAGCACGAGCTCGCGCACCGGAACCGGCGCGGGCGCAGTGCCCGTCGAGACGGGCTCGGGCTGCGCGGCGAGCGGGGAGACGCGGCGCGAGACCTCGCTCAGGGCCGGGAGGCGGTGGCCCGCCTGCACGAACTCTTCGAGGGGCTCGGTCGCCGCGAGCGCGAGCAGCGCGACGACGCACGCGAGCTCGCCGGGGGTGCCGACCGACATCGTCGGCACCGCGACGGCGAGCGCGGAGCACGCGAACACGACGATGGCGGATCCGAGGCCGGCGGACCAGGCGGAGCCGCGCTCCGCTCGGGCCAGTCGCGCGCCCGTGCGATCGAGGCGGGCGACGGCCGGGAGGCTGCTGCCGTTGGCACGCAGCTCGTCGGCCGCGGTCGCGAGGGCGCTCGTGCCGCGCACGAGGACGGAGCGTTCGCGGATCCGGCTCCTCGCGGCCCCGCGGGCGACGAGCACCGCGACCGCGAGTCCGGCGATCGCGGCGAGCAGCAGCGTGACCGCGACCGCGAGCGCCGCGTGTGGTGCGACGAACAGCGTGGTGAGCGAGATCGCGGCGATCGAGAGCACGCCGACGACGAGCGGCGGGATCGTGCGCGGCAGCAGATCGCGCATCTCGTCGGTGAGGGTCACGAGGTAGTCGACGGGGGAGCCGCCCTCGAGCAGCCGGCGGGATCCTGCGCCGCGCGCGGCGATCGAGCGCCACAGCGTGCTGCGCAGGCGGTCGGTCGCGCGGAACGCGGCGGCATGGGTGACGAGGCGCTCGGTGTAGCGCGACACGGCGCGGCCGATGCCGAAGAACCGCACGCCGACGATCGCGACGAGCAGGTACATGATGAACTCTTCGACGCTCGCACGCACGATGAGCCAGCCGGACACGGCGGTGAGCGCGAGCCCCATGCCCGTCGTGATGAACGCCAGCAGGATGCCGAACAGCCAGGTGAGCGTTCCGGATCCGGGCCGCACCGCACGCGTGATCATGCGCCACGGCACGCGGCCGATGCGGCGGAGGGCGTGGTGAGCGGGGCCGCGCAGCTTGGGCAGCCGGATCGCCTGCGAGCCCGGGCCGTCGGCGATGCGCACGGTGTCGGTGATCACGGGCAGCGCCACCGTCGACGGCTGCGCGCAGGAGTACGGCACATCGGCTTCATCCGCGCCGGATGCGGCCGAATCCTGCGGATCCTGCTCGGATGTGCCGTACTCCTGCGGCGAGGCGACGGCCACCGTGTGCGTGGCGAGCGCCAGCGTCTCGGGCTCGTGGGTCGCGAGGACGACGGTGGCGCGGTCTGCGCGGCGCGTGATCGCGTCGCGCACGCGTGCCGCGGATTTCGCATCGAGGTGAGCCGTCGGCTCGTCGAGGATCAGCACGTTCGCGCCCCGATCGACCCGCGTGAGCGCCCGGGCCACGGCGAGGCGCCGCAGCTCTCCGGGGCTCAGCTCGGAGATCGCCGAGTACGCGGCGTCGTGCAGGCCGAGCTCTCGCAGCATGGCGTCGGGGTTCGAGGCACCGTAGAGGGTGAGCTCGTCCCAGGGGGTGGTCGTGAACGCGCGCGGCGTCTGCGGCGCCCAGCCGACGTACTCGGGGTCGACGCCCGCGATCCACCCCGAGGCCGAGGCATCGGCGGGGAGCGTGCCGGCGAGCGCGGCGAGCAGCGTCGACTTGCCCGCACCCGACGGGCCGGTGATGGCCGTGATGCCGCTCAGTGTGGCGTCGAGACCGGCGATCACGGGCGCGGATCGGTCGGCGTGCTGCACGACGAGATCCCGCACCTCGATCGCGGCGGCCGCAGCGGGGGCCGTGTTCGGCGCGGCCCCGCCCCACGCCGTTCCGGAGGCGATCTGCTCGAGCGTCGGGAACCCGGCCGGCGGCGTCGTCTGCTGGTGCTCGGTTCGCGTGATCGGCAGGTCGATCGCCGAGGTGATGTCGGCGACGACGGGCAGCTCGTTGCCGCGCACGTCGCCGCGGTGCGCGCCGCCGAGGATGCGGCGGATGCGCGAGAGCGCCGACAGCCCGTTCTGCGAGGCATGGAAGGCGGTGCCGACCTCGCGCAGGGCCTGGAAGCATTCGGGGGCGAGGATCAGCGCGATGAGCGCCACCTCGAGGCCGACCGTGCCGTTCATCAGCCGCAGGCCGAGCACGACGGCGACGAGCGCGACCGACAGCGTGGCGATCAGCTCGAGCGCGAGCGACGAGAGGAACGCCGTGCGCAGCGTCTCCTGCGTGCGCCGACGGTACGCGTGCTGGATCTCGTCGAGCGCGCGGGACTGCTCCTCGACCCGCCCGAGCCCGACGAGCACGGGCAGTCCGCGGGCGAGTTCGGTCATGTGGTTCGCGAGCCGGGCGAGGGCGCCGGTGGCTTCGTCGGTGCGATCCTGCGTGTGCTTCCCGATCAGGATCATGAACAGCGGCACGAGCGGCACCGTCAGCACGATGATGAGGGCGCTCGGCCAGTCGGCGCCGAGGATCCGGATGCCGATGAGCAGCGGCACCGCGACCGCCTGGATGATCGCGGGGAGCGAAGTCCTGTAGTACTCGTCGAGGTCGTCGAGACCGTCGGTCGCGAGCACGGCGACGGATCCCTCGCCCTCGCGGTCGCGCGAGATGCGCGCGGGCGCGGACGGGCGGTCGGGCGCGGGGTCGGACGCGAGCTCGGCGCCCTCCGCGTCGCCGTTCGCGATGCGATCCCACAGCCTGCCGCGCAGGTGCTGTTTGACCGTGACGGCGATGCGCTGGGCGACGCCGCGGGTGCCCCACGAGGCGAGCGCCCGCAGCAGGGCGCCGCCGACGCCGAGCAGCAGGATGCGTCGAGTGTCGAGGTCTCCCGACATCAGCCCCGCCACGCCCGCGGCGATGCCGCCGGCGACGAGGACGAGGCCGACGGCTTTGAACACGGCGAGCGCGCACAGCACGGCGAGCCATGCGCGGGGAACGGGGCCGAGCTCGGGGCGTCGCCTCGGTGCGTCCGACTGCCGCTGCGCGGCCCGCCAGGGATCCTTCGTCATGGTGCTTCCATGCCTACCCGAGAATGCGTGGTCGGCCCGGTTGCCTCGCCGCACGGGTCCTCGGGTGACGCGTTGTCGTTATCGGGCGCGCAGGATGGCGGGGAGCACGACGTGCGCGTCGGGGATCATGCCCGGGGTCAGGCGGCGCCGGAAGACCCAGTACGACCATGACTGGTAGGCGATCACGAGCGGCAGGCCGAAGGCCGCGACGACCGTCATCACGCCGAGCGTGTACGGGCTCGACGAGGCGTTCGACACCGTCAGGCTGAAGGCCTCGTCGAGCGTCGACGGCAGCACGTTCGGGAACATGCCGGCGAAGACCGATCCGCCTCCCGCGACGATGAACCACACGTACCCCGCGAACGCGCGGCCCTCCCGGCCGGCGCGCCCGCCGATCCAGGCGAACGCCGCGCCCGCGACGGCGAGGGCGACGAGCGCCCACGACAGAACGGATCCGCCGTGCAGGAGCTGCACCCAGATGGCCCAGACGGCCGCCGGCGCGAGCAGCAGCGGCCCCCACGTCGCGGCGATGCGGCCGGTGCGCTCGCGGATCGCGCCGTCGGTCTTGAGCGCGAGGAACGCGGATCCGTGCGCGATCGAGAACCCCACCACGGCGAGGCCGCCGAGCAGCGCGGGGATCCCGAGCCAGACGAACGCTCCGCCCACGCGGTCGCCGTTCGCGTCGATCGGGAGGCCCGTCGAGGTGATCCCGAGCACGGCCCCGATCATGAACGCGGTCACGAGCGAGCCGAGCCCCAGGCACCAGGTCCAGAACTCGGCCCAGCGCCGCGTGTGCACCTTGCCGCGGAACTCGATCGCGACGGCCCGGGCGATGAGGGCGAGCAGGAGGATCGTGAGCGGCACGTACAGCGCCGAGAACAGAGATGCGTACCAGAGCGGGAATGCCGCGAAGATCGCGGCGCCGGCGGTGATGAGCCACACCTCGTTGCCGTCCCAGACGGGGCCGATGGTGTTGAGCATCGTGCGGCGCTCGCGCTCGTTCTTCGTGCCGAACAGCAGGTGCATGCCGACGCCGAGATCGAATCCCTCGAGGGCGAGGAAGCCGAGCCAGAGCACGGCGATCGCGACGAACCAGATGACGGGGAGGAGATCCATGCCGGTGTCCAATCAGTACGCGAAGGCGAGCACGTCGTCGCGCCGCGGGTCGTCGTGCTCGTCGGGGTCGTGGGTCAGTTCGGGCATCGCGGCGGCGGTGCCGCCGCGCACGTACCTGACGAGCAGGAACAGCTCGAACACGAGGATCACGGCGTACACGGCCGTCAGCGCGATGACCGAGAAGAGCATCTCCGCGGCGCTGACGCCCGGGGAGACCGCGGCGGCGGTGTACATGAAGACCTGGTCGATGCCGGTGTGGTCGGGGTTCGGCGCGACCACGAAGGGCTGTCGCCCCATCTCGGTGAAGATCCAGCCTGCGATGTTCGCCGCGAACGGGGCGAGAATCCCGAGTACGGCGAGGCGCATGATCCACGGTGACCGGGGCACGGTGCCGCGACGGGTGAGCCACAGGGCGATGACGGCGGCGCCCGCCACGACGGCGCCGAGGCCGATCATGAGGCGGAAGCCCCAGTACGTGACCCACATGGTGGGCACGTAGTCGATCTCGCTGCCGGCGCGCTCGCCGTACAGCGGGTTGTCGGGCAGCGTCTCGCCGTAGCGGTCGATGTACTGCGGCTCGAGGTCGTTGATTCCGGGCATCGCGGCGCCCCATTCGCCCGTGCCGAGGAAGCCCAGCACGCCGGGCACCTCGATGAGGGTGACCACATCGTCGCAGGTGCCGCCGGGGTCGCCGAGGGAGAGGATCGAGAAGGATCCGCCGGTGTGGCACGCGGCTTCGGCGGCGGCCATCTTCATGGGCTGCTGCTCGTACATGAGCTTGCCCTGCACATCGCCCGTGATCACGGTGCCGGCGAACCCGAGGATCGCGACGATCGCACCGAAGCGCAGCGACCAGATCCAGACGCCGTGGTCGGTCTTGTCGCGGCCGGGAGCCGCGCCCTCGCCGACGACGACATGGCCGGTGGCGAGGGCGCTGTCGATGCCGTCGTGGCGGCGGCGCCACAGGTGGTACCAGCTGATGCCGAGGGTGAACATGCCCGCGACGACCAGCGCGCCGAAGAGCGCGTGGGTGTATGCCGCGATCGCCGTGCTGTTCGTGAGCACGGCCCAGACATCCGTCATCACGGGGCGGCCGTCGTCGCTCATCTCGACGCCGACGGGGTGCTGCATCCACGAGTTGGCGACGATGATGAAGAACGCCGAGATCCAGGATCCGATCACCGCGCACCAGAGCGCCGCGAGGTGCAGGCTCTTGCGGATGCGGCCCCAGCCGAAGATCCACACGCCGAGGAAGGTCGACTCGACGAAGAAGGCGAGCAGGCCCTCCATCGCGAGGGGCGCGCCGAACACGTCGCCGACGAAGCGCGAGTACTCGCTCCAGGCCATGCCGAACTGGAACTCCTGCACGAGGCCCGTCGCGACGCCGACGATGAAGTTGATCAGGTAGAGCTTTCCCCAGAACTTGGTGGCGCGCAGGAACTGTTCGCGGCCGGTGCGCACCCACATCGTCTGCAGGATGGCGACCATCATGCCGAGGCCGATCGTGAGCGGCACCATGAGGAAGTGGTAGACGGTCGTGATGCCGAACTGCCACCGGGCGATGTCGAGAGGATCCAAGAGGCGCTCCTAAAGTTCTACGGGCTGTAGAAGTCCGCCTTCAGTGTAGATCAATTTCTACGAGCAGTAGAAGTTTTTCGACAAAGTGTAGATGTTGCTTCGACACGCGGTAGAATGAAGGTCGATAACCGACGAGGGGGACCGATTGGGCAGTCTGGGAGACCTGGAACGCGGCGTGATGGATGTGCTGTGGGATGCCGAGCATCCGCTCACGGCGTACGACATCAAGGACGCGATCGAGGCCAGCCGCGGTCGCGAGCTGGCGGCGACGACGGTGCTCACCGTGCTCTCGCGCCTCGAGAAGAAGGGCCTGGTCGACCCCGATAAGTCGGTGCGCCCGCACCGCTACGCGGCGATCGGCTCGCGCGCCGAGCACCAGGCCGAGCTGATGCACGAAGTGCTCGTCGACTCGGGCGACCGCTCGGCCGTGCTGGCCCGCTTCGTCGGCGGCGTGTCCGACGAGGACGCCGCTTTCCTCCGGTCGCTGCTGGGCTGAGCCCGGTTCTGACGGAACCGGGCCCGAGCGCGCTTCGGATCCGTCGGAGATCTCGCCTCCTGCAGCCCGTATCGGCCTGGAAGGCGCGCATTCTCCGACGCAGCCCGAGCGGCACAGCGGCAGGTTCCGACGAGACCGGGGCCCTACTCTGGAGAACATGGATATCCCGGCGCTCAGCTCCGCCGTCGCGCTGGCGTTCGTCGCGATCTTCCTGGCCTGGCCCGCGCCGATCGTGCTCTCGCGCGCGGCATGGCCCGCTCGCGCCCCCGCCCGGGCCTTGATCCTCTGGCAGATCATCGCGCTCGCCGGAGGGTTCTCGATGATCGGCGCGCTGTGGCTGATCTTCGACCTGCTCTTCCCCGGCCATCCGTGGCTCGCCGCCGTTCCCGCGGCCGCGCTCGCGATCTACCTGCTCGGCCATCTCGTCGTCACGGTCGCGCGGTTCGAGCGGCAGCGGCGCCGTCATCTCCAGCTGCTCCTGCTGCTGAGCGAGCCCGACCCCACGCGTAAGCGCACCGTCGTGCTCGACGACAGCGCGCCCGTCGCGTACTGCCTGCCGCGCGGGGTCGGGTCGGTGACGGTCCTGTCCAAGGGCCTGTTCGACGCCCTCGATGAGGACGAGCTCGCCGCGGTGATCGCGCACGAGCGCGCCCACGTCGAGCAGCGGCACGAGGTGCTGCTGGTGTCGTTCAAGGCCTGGCGTTCGGCCCTGCCGTGGTTCCCGATCGCCGCGCGCGCAGAGGGCGAGGTCGAGGCCCTCGTCGAGATGCTCGCCGACGACCACGCCCGCCGCACGCAGCCCGACGCGGTGCTCGCACGGGCCATCCTCCAGGTCGGCCGCGTGCAGGCCGAGTCGGGAGCGGCCGGACGCAGTCGCCAGATGGACCGCTTCCGGCGACTGGCGGGGTAGGTCGGCGCAGGAAATTCACATTGCTTGTTGACAGTTGTCGGACATCCGTTAAGCTTCCTCTCAGATCTTCAACGACGAATGAAAGAGGCGCTTCATGCCCGCGTTTTCCAAATCGCAGAACGGTGTCCAGCTGAACCTCGACGGCATCGTGCCGCCCATGGTGACGCCGTTCACCCCCGGCACGGAGGAGATCGACTTCGATCTGCTTGCGGCCGAGGCCCGGTTCATCGCCTCGCAGGGCGCGAAGTCGATCTGCGTGACCGGCAGCACCGGCGAGGGCCACGGGCTCACGGCTGATGAGATCCACGACATCACCCGCACCGTCGTCGACGCGGTCGGAGACGGCATCCACGTCATCGGCGGCGTGATCGCCGACACGACGCACGAGACGATCCTGAAGGGCCTCGCGGCGAAGAAGGGCGGGGCGTCGTCGCTGCAGATCACGCCGCCGCACTACCTGTGGGCACCGGACGCGGATGGCCTGGTGCAGCACTTCCAGCGCGTCGGCCGAGCGGTCGAGCTGCCGCTTCTGATCTACAACGTCGTGCCGTGGGTCGACATCGACGTGCACGCGATGAGCCGGATCATCGACGAGGCCCCGTGGGTGCTCGGGGTCAAGCAGTCCGGAGGCGACATGCACAAGGTCGCCGACATGATGGCCGCACTGCACGACCGGGTGCCGATCACGACGGGCATCGACGACCTGCTGTACCCCACGTTCACCCTCGGTGTGGACGGCGCCGTCTCGTGCCTGTGCGCGGTGTTCCCGGCCCTCACGCAGGAGCTGTTCGATGCGGTGCGCGCGGGCGACCACGACACGGCGAAGGCGATCCACGACCGGCTGCTGCCCGTGTGGCGCACGATCGAGGGCAACAACATGACCGCGAACGCCAAGTTCGCCATCAGCCTCCTCGGCCGTGACGTGGGTGTGTCGCGCAGCCCGATCCTCGCCCCGAGCGAGAATCGGAAGAACGCGATCCGCCAGGCGCTCGCTGACGCACGATTCATCTGATGAGAGGCGCGGAGGACGACATGACTATCGATCTGAAGGGCATGATCTCGCCCGTCATCTCGTCGTTCACCCAGAACGACGCGGTCGACGAGGGGCTCTACGCCCAGCACGTGGACCGGCTCATCGACGCGGGCATGCACGGCGTGAGTCCGGGCGGCAGCACGGGCGAGGGCGCGGCGCTCGATGACGACGAGCTCTCGGCGATGGTCAAGATCGCCCGGCGCGGGGCGGGCGACCGCCCGGTCGTGGCCGGGGTGATCCGTTCGTCGACGGCGGCCGCCGTGCGCACGGGGAAGGTCGCACGCGACGCCGGGGCCGATGCGCTGATGGTGACGCCCACCTTCTACAACGTGCTCGTGCCGAACGACGACGGCAATCTCGACTTCTACTCGCGAGTCTCCGACGAGGTCGGCCTGCCGATCGTGATCTACAACGTCGTGCCGCAGAACACGATCTCGCCCGAGCTGTTCGTGCGGATGCGCGGCGAGGTCGAGAACCTCGTCGGCGTCAAGCAGAGCGTCGGCGGCGTGCACTCGCTGTACGCGATGCGCATCGCGGATCCTGACGCTCTCGCCTACGCGGCCACCGACGAGATGCTCTACACATGCTTCTCGTTGGGCGCAGACGGGGCGATCTCGGCGATCCTCGCGCTGTTCCCCGAGCTGTCGATCCGGCTGTGGGACCTGCACGCCTCGGGCGACCACGCCGAGGCGATGCGGATCCAAGCCGAGCTGCACCGCGTGTGGACGCGCATCACGGGGCCGCAGTTCCCCGCGCGGCTCAAGGAGGCCCTCAGGCAGCGCGGTGTCGACGGCGGGCTGTCGCGCAGTCCCTCCACGCCGATCGACCCGGCGACGCAGCAGGCGATCGCACGGGCGCTCGCGGAGCTCGACGAACGACTTTAGGCGGAACCTCCGCCTCGGACCCCATCAACGGAGAAGGGACAATCACCATGCGCAGGAAGTTCATCACAGCAGTCGGCGTGCTCGCGCTGTCCGGTGCGGCACTTGCCGGTTGCGCCGACACCGCATCGAACCAGGGCGGCGGCTCGACGGAAGAGGGAGGCTCGTCGGGTGCGGCGGACTTCCCGAACGGCCCGATCGAGCTCGTGGTTGCGTGGAGCGCAGGCGGCGGTACCGACGTCATGACCCGTGCGTTCGCGCAGAGCGCGGAGGAGCATCTCGGTGTGCCGATCAACGTCGTCAACAAACCCGGCAGCTCAGGCGCGGTCGGATGGGGCGAGATCGCCCACTCCACCGAGCCGGATGGCCAGACACTGACGATCGTCTCGCCCGAGATCGGATTCATGGAGGAGCAGGGCCTGTATGACTTCGGGCTCGACGACTTCACGCTGATCACGCTCATCAACCAGGATCCCGCCGCGCTCGCGGTCAAGGCCGACGCTCCGTGGGACACGCTCGAGGAGTTCCTCGAGGATGCGCGGAGCAACCCGGGTGAGATCTCGATCGGCAACTCCGGACCCGGCCTGGCCTGGGACCTCGCCACCACGGCGATCGAGATGGAATCGGACACCGAGTTCACCCACGTTCCTTACGACGGCGCCGCAACCGCGGTTCAGGCCGTGTTGGGCAACACGCTCGACGCGATGACCTTCTCGATCGGAGAGGTCAGCGCGCAGGTCGAGGCCGGCGAGATGAAGGTGCTCGCGCTCGCGCAGGAGGATCGCCTGGACGCGCTCCCCGACGTGCCGACCTTCATCGAGGAGGGCTACGATGTCGACACGGGAACGTTCCGCGGCATCGCGGGCCCCGCGGGCATGGATCCCGAGGTCGTCGAGATCCTGAACGACGCGTTCGTCGACATGGCTGAGGAAGATGTCTTCGTCGACGTCATGGAGAGCAACAGCTT
>DXAM01000034.1 GCA_019117025.1 Candidatus Microbacterium stercoravium
ACACCTGCTGCAGGTAGCTGGTCGATGGATCGTAGGCGACACCAGTGTCGGGCACCGGCCGCTCGTCGCCGTGGAAGACCGGGTAACCGAGATCGGCGTTCGGCCTGGACGGCTCGGCGGCGACGGCGGGCGCGACGGCGCCCAGAGCGATCGCCGCGCTGGCGACAGATGCGACGGTCGCCGCGAGTCGGCGCTGCCAGCGCGATCGTGTATGAGAACGGTGACGCGGACGGTTCATCAAGACTCCTTCGTCTGGTTCCGAAGACGCCCGGGAGATCCGGCGCGACTCCGTGAGAGCCTAGAGTGACCGCAAAGGTTTTCGCAACCGTTTTCGCCAGAATCCTCGGGCATATCGGGTCCGCACGAAAGCTACGAAACATACTTTCTTCGGACTCGGTGCGCGCACGACGAACGCCCCTCCGCAGAGGGGCGTTCGTCGGTTCGGATCAGTCTTCGCGTCGTGCGTACGCGTCGCGGACCTCGCGCGGAATCGCACCGCGCGGCGACACGTCGTAGCCGTGTTCGCGCGCCCAGCGGCGGATCTGTGTGCCCGCATGGGCGGAGGGCAGAACGGTTCGTGTGTACGCGCCGACCTCCCGATCGCCGATCGAGACGACCCGCGCCGCCGCGGCATACGGGGCAAAGATGTCGCGCAGCATCGCCGCGTTCGTCGACGAGAGATCGATGTCGAACGTCTCGCCGTCGATCCCGAACGAGACCGACTCAACTGACATCGGCGCGAGCTCGGTGCCGTCGAGATCGTCGACGACCCGCTCGAAGG
Source organism: Candidatus Microbacterium stercoravium (assembly GCA_019117025.1). Classification (GTDB taxonomy): domain Bacteria; phylum Actinomycetota; class Actinomycetes; order Actinomycetales; family Microbacteriaceae; genus Microbacterium; species Microbacterium stercoravium. The sequence continues at coordinate 782 of DXAM01000034.1, forward strand.
TTTTCACTGCCACAACGTCAACGGTAGTCGAGGCACGTCACAGCACCTTGTTCAGGAATTCCTTCGTGCGCTCGTTGCGCGGCGCCGTGAACACCTGCTCGGGATCGCCCTGCTCGACGATGACGCCGCCGTCCATGAAGATCGCCCGGTCGGCGACTTCGCGAGCGAAGCCCATCTCGTGCGTGACGACGATCATCGTCATGCCCTCGAGCGCCAGGTTCTTCATCACGGCGAGAACCTCGCCGACGAGTTCGGGATCGAGCGCCGACGTCGGCTCGTCGAACAGCATGATCCGCGGTTCCATCGCGAGCGCGCGGGCGATCGCCACACGCTGCTGCTGCCCGCCGGACAGCCGTCGCGGATACTCATTCTCCTTCTCGGCGAGCCCGACCTTCGCGAGCAGGGCGCGGCCGCGCTCGCGCGCCTGCTCCTTGCTCAGCCCGCGCACCTGCATCGGCGCGAGGCAGATGTTCTCGATCACGGTCATGTGCGGAAACAGGTTGAACTGCTGGAAAACCATGCCGATTTCGGCGCGCACATCGTCGATCTTGACCTTCGGATCGGTGAGGGTGTGACCGTCGACGGTCACCTCTCCGCCCGTGATCTCCTCGAGTCGGTTGAGGCAGCGCAGCAGTGTGCTCTTGCCGGATCCGGACGGACCGACCACGCACACCACCTCGCCGTCTTCAACCGACAGATCGATGCCCGTGAGCACCTCGTTGGATCCGAACGACTTGCGCAGCCCGTTGACCTCAATGATCATGAGTGCGCCTCCAAACGCCTCTCGACGCCGCGCAGCACGAGCGACAGCGTCAGGGTGATCGCGAGGTAGAACACCGCGACCGTGGTGTAGATCTCAACGGCGTTGAAATGGTTCGACGCGATCGCACGACCCTGGTAGAGCAGCTCGGGCACGAGGATGACCGACAGCAGCGAGGTGTCCTTGATGCTGATGATGAACTGGTTGCCGAGCGGCGGAATCATGCGCTTGAACGCCTGCGGCCAGATCACCTTGAGCATCGTCTTGTGATGGCTCATGCCGAGCGAGCGTCCGGCCTCCATCTGACCGTTGTCGACCGACTGCACCGCGCCGCGCACGATCTCAGCGATGTACGCGCCCGAGTTGATGCCGATGACGATGATGCCGGCGACGAGCGACGGCAGCGTGTAGTGGATGATCAGCGGCAGCGCGAAGAAGAGCCAGATCGCCTGCACCAGCAGCGGCGTACCGCGCAGCACCTCGACGTAGATGGCCGCGATGCCGCGCAGTACGCGGAATCGGCTGAGCCGGAGCAGACCGAAGATCGCGCCCAGCGCGAATCCGATGATCAGTCCGACGACCGAGACCAGGAGGGTGTAATACAGGCCGACACCGAGCTGCGGAAGGAACTCGATGACTCCCGCCCACCGGAAGTCCGTGAAGATATTCATGCAGAGGGCTTAGCTCTCCTGCGAAGCTGCGAGCTCCTCGAGCCACTCGGGCTCCTCGCCGAACCACTTCTCGAAGATCTCGCTGTACGTGCCGTCGTCGATCATCTCGGCGAGCGCCTCGTTCATCGCCGTCACGAGCTCTTCGTTGCCCTGGGCCACGGCGATGCCGTAGTCCTGCGCCTCGATCAGCTCGCCGACCGTCTTCAGCTTGCCCTCGCCGGCAGTGAGGATGTAGTACTCGACGTTCGGTGCGTCGTAGAGCACCGCGTCAGCGCCGCCGCCCTCAACCGCGAGGTATGCCTGGTCGAGCTGCTCGTAAGTGTTCGCCGTCGCACCCTCGATGTTGTTCTCGATGTAGTCGGCACTCGTCGACCCGAGGCGCGTCGCGATGGTCTTGCCCTCGAGGTCGTCGATGCTCGTGATGCTGTCGTCGTCTTCAGCCACGCCGATGCGCAGACCCGACTTGTAGTACGGGCTCGTGAAGTCGACGGCCTCCTTGCGCTCATCGGTGATCGTCATGCCGGCGATCGCAATGTCGAAGGTGCCGGTCTGAAGGCCGGGGATGATGCCGTCGAAGTTGGTGTTCTCGTGCTCGATCTCGAATCCGACGCGCTCGGCGATGCCATAGACGATGTCGATATCGAAGCCGACGTAGTCTCCGCCTTCTTCTTCCTGGAACTCGAACGGAACGAAGGCCGTATCGGTCACGACTGTGTAGGAGTCCTTGAGACCACCGCCGTCACCGCCGCCCTCGCCGCCGTCTCCCCCGCCGCTGCAGCCCGCGAGGCCTCCCGCGAGGAGGACGGATGCAGCAATCGCTGCGGTGGATGTGATTCGCCTGGTGCTGTTCACGAAGGGCCTTTCCTTCTGCGCTGATTTCGCATGTGGATCGTAGAGACCTTCGCAACCTATAAAGAATCCTGAGAGGTGTCAAATGTCTACAATCCCGCTTGGAGAGGTGCGACATACGGTGCTTCCGCTCACACGTTGGGCATTGATGCCGCGCCGATTGGAACCTACTCGTGGTAACTTACCAAGAGTAGGTAGGAGGCAAAAACCATGACCGATCCCCATCCGCAGCGGAAGCGCTCGCGATTGCCGCGAGACGAGCGGCACGCGCAGCTGCTGCGCGTTGCGCGCCAACTGCTCGACGAGCAGGGCACTGACGAGTTCACGCTCGGCCGCTTGGCCGCCCGAGCGGGAGTCAGCAAACCGGTCGCGTACGACCACTTCGCCGATCGATCCGCGGTGCTCGTCGAGCTGTACCACGAGTTCGAGCAGCGGCAGCATGCCACACTCTCACGCGCGCTGCAGAGCACGAACGACGGCATCGACGAGGTCTGCTCGGTGGTGGCCGGCGCGTACATCGACTGCTGGCTCGCTGAGGGCCGCGAAATGTCGGGCGTCGTCGCGGCCCTCGCCGGATCGCCCGAGCTCATCGAACTTCGCCGCGAGGCCGAGCGCGGGTACATCGCCGCCTGCGAGCAGGCACTCACGCCGCTCGTGGGGCCGCTGAGCCCCGCCCTACTGCCCGCCGTCATCGGCGCGGGCGACGCACTCGCGGCCGAGACGATCGCCGGCGCCCTCGACGCGAGCGATGCGCGACGCACGCTCGCAACCGTTCTTCTCGCCCTCACACACGACAGCGCGCATGCGCCGAAGGAGCAATCAACGTGACGATCTCACAACCGGCGACCCCGGGCACCGCACTCTGGGTCTCTGCGCACGCGCGCCGCGATTCGCTGGGCGAGCGCATCTTCC
>DXAM01000035.1 GCA_019117025.1 Candidatus Microbacterium stercoravium
GCGCAGTCCGGCCAGACCGCGGGGGTCGCGCCCGTGCTCGCGAAGGCGCACCACGGATCCGTGTCGAAGGACCAGCGGGCGATCGTCGAGGAGGAACTGAAGTCGGGCGTGCTGCGCTGCGTCGTCGCCACGAGCAGCCTCGAGCTCGGCATCGACATGGGCGCGGTCGACCTCGTGATCCAGGTCGAGTCGCCGCCGAGCGCCGCGAGCGGCCTGCAGCGCGTCGGGCGCGCGGGGCACCAGGTCGGCGAGATCAGTCGGGCCGATCTGTTCCCCAAGCACCGCGGCGACCTGCTGCACACCGCCGTCGTCACCGAGCGCATGCTGTCGGGGGCGATCGAGGCGATCACCGTACCGCAGAATCCGCTCGACATCCTCGCCCAGCAGACCGTCGCCGCATCGGCGCTCGATACGGTCGACGTCGAGCAGTGGTTCGCATCGGTGCGCCGCAGTGCGCCGTTCCGGTCGCTGCCGCGCAGCGCGTTCGAGGCGACGCTCGACCTGCTCGCCGGGCGCTACCCCTCCGACGAGTTCGCCGAGCTGCGGCCGCGCATCGTGTGGGATCGCGACCGCGGCGTGTTCGAGGGGCGGCCCGGCGCACAGCGCCTGGCGGTCACGAGCGGCGGCACGATCCCCGATCGCGGACTCTTCGGGGTGTTCATCGCGGGCGAGACGCGGAACGCGCGCGTCGGCGAGCTCGACGAGGAGATGGTCTACGAGTCGCGCGTCAACGACGTGTTCACGCTCGGCACGACCAGCTGGCGCATCGTCGAGATCACCCACGACCGTGTGAACGTGCTGCCGGCGTTCGGCCAGCCGGGGCGCGTGCCGTTCTGGACGGGCGACGGCCTCGGACGGCCTGCCGAGCTCGGCGAGGCGCTCGGCAGGTTCACGCGCGAGATCGCCGCGGCACAGCCCGACACGGCGCACCACCGGCTGCGCGAGGCGGGCCTCGACGACAGCGCCCGCACGAACCTGCTGGCACACCTCGACGAGCAGCGGGCCGCGACGGGCGCGCTGCCGACCGATGTCACGCTCACGGTCGAACGCGGCCGAGACGAGGTCGGCGACTGGCGCATCATCCTGCACTCGCCGTACGGCATGCACGTGCACGCGCCGTGGGCGCTCGCCGTGAGCGCGCGCATCCGCGAGCGCCTCGGCGTCGACGGATCCGCGGTCGCGAGCGACGACGGCATCATCGCCCGCATCCCCGATGCCGAGGCCGACCCGCCGGGCGCCGAACTGTTCGTGTTCGATCCCGACGAGCTCGAGCAGATCGTCACCGACGAGGTGGGCGGGTCCGCGCTGTTCGCCTCGCGGTTCCGCGAGTGCGCCGCCCGCGCCCTGCTCATGCCGCGCCTGCGGCCCGGCACGCGCATGCCGCTCTGGCAGCAGCGGCAGCGATCGGCCGCGCTGCTCGAGGTCGCGCGGGGACACCCGACGTTCCCCGTGATCCTCGAGACGCTGCGCGAGGTGCTGCAGGACGTCTACGACCTGCCGGCGCTGGTGAAGCTCGCGCGCGGCATCGGCGAGCGGCGCATCCGGCTGGTCGAATCCGAGCCCGCGCAGCCGTCGCCGTTCGCGCGCGATCTGCTGTTCGGGTACATCGGCGCGTTCATGTACGAGGGCGACTCGCCCCTCGGCGAGCGCAAGGCCGCGGCGCTGTCGGTCGACCCGGCTCTGCTCGGCGAGCTGCTCGGCCGCGTCGAGATGCGCGAACTGCTCGATCCCGACGTCGTCGCGAGGTACGAGCTCGAGGTGCAGCGCCTCGCGGCCGACCGCCGGGTGCGCGGCGTCGAGGGCACCGCCGACCTGCTGCGGCTGCTCGGTCCGCTGACGGTCGCCGAGGTCGCGGCGCGCCTCGAGCCGGCCGCCGAGAGCGATGGACCGCCGGAAAGCGCGGGGCCGGCAGGCCCTGAGGCCGCAGTTCTGGACGACCCCGCGGGGGCGGAGCGGGCCGCCGCGCACCTGGCCGAGCTCGTGCGCTCGAAGCGGGCGATCGCCGTCAGCGTCGCCGGAGACGAGCGGTACGCCGCGATCGAAGACGCCGGGCGGCTGCGCGACGCGCTCGGCACCGCGCTTCCCGTCGGGGTGCCGGTCGCGTTCACCGAGCCCGTGGCCGATCCGCTCGGAGATCTCGTCAGCCGCTATGCGCGCACGCACGGGCCCTTCGCCGTCGCAGATCTCGCCGCCCGACTCGGCGTCGGCGCCGCCGTGGCCCGCCACGCGCTGCAGCGCCTCGAGGCGAGCGGCCGCGCCGTCAGCGGGTTCTTCCTGCCGGAAGGATCCGCCGCGTCTCTCGCCGACGAGCCCGAGTGGTGCGACGCCGAGGGGCTGCGGCGCATCCGCATGCGCTCGCTCGCGGCGCTGCGCGGATCCATCGAGCCCGTCGCCCCCGCGGCGTACGCCCGGTTCCTGCCGTCGTGGCACCATCTCGACCGTCGACTCGAGGGCGTCGACGGCGTGCTGCAGGTCGTCGAACAGCTCGCCGGCGTGCCGATCCCCGCGAGCGCGTGGGAGACGCTCGTCCTGCCCGGCCGCATCGACGGCTACGCGCCCGCGATGCTCGACGAGCTGACCGCTGCGGGCGAGGTCGTCTGGTCGGGACACGGTCAGATCGCGGGCCGCGACGGGTGGATCGCCCTGCACCCCGGCGACGCCGTGCCCCTCACGCTCACGCGCGAGGACGTCGCGGTCGATCCGTTCGACGAGCGCGTCGCCGCGACGCTCTCCGCCGGCGGCGCGTTCTTCGCCTCGCAGATCGCCGACGCGGTGCGCGCCCCGCTCACTGCGGCCGAGGCCGCCGAGGTGTCGGAGAGCGCCGTCACCGAAGCGCTGTGGCGGCTCGCGTGGGCCGGTCGCACGACGAACGACACGTTCGCGCCGGTGCGAACGCTGCTCTCGGGCGGATCCCAGAGCCACAAGACCACGCGCCGTGCGCCCCGCACGCGCACCTTCCGCGGCATGAGCATGGCGCGGCCCGCTGCCCCGCGCAATCCTGCGGCGGGCGGGCGCTGGTCGCTCCTGCCCGCCCCCGACGGCGACGACACGGCGCGCGCGGCCGCCCACGCCTCGCTGCTGCTCGACCGATACGGCGTCGTCACCCGCGGATCCGTGCAGAACGAGGGGGCGCCGGGCGGGTTCGCGCAGGTGTATCGCACGCTCGCGACGTTCGAAGAGGCCGGGCACTGCCGACGCGGCTACCTCATCGAGAAGCTCGGTGCCGCGCAGTTCGCCGCGTCGACGACGATCGACCGGCTGCGCACGTTCGCTGCGGTCGCGGATCCCGCCCCGCTGACGCCGCGCGTGCTCGCCGCGACCGACCCGGCGAACGCCTACGGAGCCGCGCTCGCCTGGCCGGGGCTCGAGACGGTCACCCACCGGCCGGGGCGCAAGGCCGGGGCGCTCGTGGTGCTCGTCGACGGCGAGCTCGTGCTGTACCTCGAGCGCGGCGGCCGCACGGTGCTCGCCTTCAGCGACGACGACGCCGTGCTCGACGCCGCGACCCGCGGCCTCGCGGCCGAGGCCCGCGCCCGCGCGCTCGAGACGCTCACGGTCGAGAAGGTCAACGGCGAGGGCACCTACTCGTCGCCCCTCGCCCGGCACCTGCGCGCCGCGGGCTTCGTCGAGGCCACCAAGGGCCTGTCGCTGCGGCGGGAGATGCGGCGATGAGAGGAGCCGGCTGATGCCCGAGGGCGATACCGCGCACCGCACCGCGCGGCGACTGCACGAGGTGCTGGCCGGCCAGGTGCTCACCGCGTTCGATCTGCGGGTGCCACGGGCCGCGACCGCCGACCTCACCGGACACCGTGTCGACGGCGTGCGCGCGGTCGGCAAGCACATCCTGCATCGCATCGGCGTTCTCACCCTGCACACGCACCTCAAGATGGAGGGCGAGTGGCACGCCTACCGCTCCGGCGAGCGCTGGCGACGCCCCGCGTTCCAGGCCCGGGCGGTGGTCGCGACGCGCGAGTGGCAGACCGTCGGCTTCGACCTCGGCGTCGTCGAGCTGCTGCGCGACGAGCGCGACGCGATCGGACATCTCGGCCCCGATCCGCTCGGCCCCGACTGGGATCCGTACGAGGCGGTCCGGCGCCTCGAGCAGGATCCGCGGCCCGCGCACACCGCGCTGCTCGACCAGCGCAGCGTGGCGGGGTTCGGCAACGAGTATGCGAACGAGCTGCTCTTCCTGCGCGGCATGGATCCCTTATCGCCGCTGCGCGACGTGCCCGAGCTCGTGCAGCTCGGTGCGCGGGCGATCCGCAGCAATCTCTCGCGCCCGGTGCGCACCTTCACGGGCGACGGTGGGCGCGGACGCGACCACTGGGTCTACGGCCGCACCGGGCTGCCGTGCCGTCGATGCGGCACCCTCATCCGCGAGACCGCGCTCGGCGCCGAACCCGGCCGCGACCGACGGGTGTTCTGGTGCCCGTCATGCCAGCCGCCGGCCTGATCGGCGCCCGCCTCGGACGTGCGTCTCCGGTGCGCCTACCCGGCGTTCCACAGATCGCGGAAGAACGCGATGCGCACGGGATCCGGTTCGATGCCGTATCCCTCGTACACCGCCTCCTCGTATCCCTCGCCGTAGTTCCAGGTCACGCTCATCGCGAGCACAGCGAGGTCGGCCCAGAGCTCGCCGACGCCGAGGTCGCCGAGATCGACGTGTCCGCTCGCGCGTCCGTCGGAGCCCAGCAGCGTGTTGGGCGCGCACGCGTCGCCGTGGCAGACGACGAGGCGCGAGATCCCCGGATCCGCCGCGGCGAGCCGGTCGCGCACCGCGAGATCGGCGATGTCGGCGAGGCGGTCGGTCACGGCCCACGTCCACGGGCAGTCGGCGACCGGCAGCGCGTCGTGGAAGGCGCGCAGTCCCGCGCCGAGCGCGTGCGCCGACGCCCGCGGGCGCTCGTCCCAAGGCTCGAGCACGGCCGACGTACCGGGGATCGTCTCGGTCACGAGCAGCTGCTCATCGCCCCGCCGCTCGAACGACACGACGCGCGGCACCGTCACGAACCGCGCCGCCCAGCGCACGCGCTCCGCCTCGCGCGCGAGATCCTGCCCGGCACCGCGCTGCCATTTGGCGTGGATCCCCGGCAGCCGGAACGTGAGGCCGCCGACCATGTTCTGCCACACGGCCTCGGCGCGCTCCCCACCCGGCAGCGCGCCGACCATCGCGGGGGTCTCGACGTCGGTCGGCAGGAACGACAGATCGCTCGGGATCATCGCACGCACCGTCGTAACTGCGGAGATGAGCCGCAACTTCGGAGATGTCCCCCGGATCCGTCCGTCGTTATGGCTCTTCTCCGCGCGAACGTCATGGAAGCCGTCCCATGATCTGCATCGTGCGCGACCCGTCCGCCTTGGGATGCGTGCCCAGGGTGCGCCACCCCTCGCTGCGGTACAGCCGCACGGCGGGATCCGCCTCGTCCTGCGAGGTGCTGAGGATTGCAGGGTTCTCGATGCCCGCTGTCATCATGCGCAGCAGGGTGCGCCCCGTACCGGCACCGCGGTGCGTCGGCAGAACCGCGAGCTCGACGATCTCGAGGGCGGGCTGCCACCGATCCGCCAGCTCGTCGCCCAGCGCCCCGCGCACGCTGTCGGTGTAGTACTGGCCCGGTGCGCCGATGTATCCCCACGCGATGCCGACGATGCGGTCGCCCTCGATCGCGGCCGCGAACCGAAAGCTGTCGCGCGCCGCGTGGCGCAGCAGCATGCCCTCGAGCCAGTCGGCATACGACGCCCGGTCGTCGAAGACCGCGTCGTACACGCTCCAGATCTCCGGGGCGCGGGAGCGCATCTCCGCATCGGCCAGGCAGCGAACCTCCATCTTTCCTCCTCAGGAAACGACGCTACGGGATCCGCCCCTCGGCCGACGCGCCGCAACGTCGGAGGTGAGCCGTAACTGCGGACGGATCCGCGGATTCTCTCCTCAGTTACGGCTCATCTCCGCGCGAACGGAACGCGCCCACCGCGTTCGGATGCTCGTGGCGTGCCGCTCCGAGCTCCGCCGCAAGGCCATCGGTCGCGTCGCCCCAGCGCGACACGGTCACCTCGTCCAGGCCCTGCCACGCGGCGGCGCGGCGGATCTCGGCGGCCGCCCGCGCGGGATCCGGCGCGCCACCGGGCTCCCACCATGCCGACTGCACGCGCAGCGTCGATGCCGCGCGATCGGCCTTGAGGTCGACGCGACCCGCGATGCGGTCGTCGATGACGACGGGCAGCGAGTAGTAGCCGTACCGCCGCTTCGGCCCCGGCACGTAGATCTCGATGCGGTAGGAGAAGCCGAACAGGCGCTCGGCGCGCTCGCGGAACCACACCACAGGGTCGAACGGCGTCAGCAGCACCGCCTGCGAGGTCGCGCGCGGTACGCGGGCGTCCCGATGGATCCATGCGGGCCGGCCCCACCCCTCGACGGCGACGGGAGACAGCTCGCCCGCGTCCTCCAGGTCGCGCACCGCCTGCCGCACCGCTTTCTGATCGCGCAGCCGGTAGTAGTCGTTGAGATCCGAGATCGTCGCGACGCCGGACGCCCGCGCAGCCCGCCGCACGAGCTCTCGCACGGCCTCGTCCCTCGGCAGATCGAACAGCACCTCGTCGGGCAGGATCCGCGAGGCCAGGCCGTACACGCGCTCGAAACCGTCGCGGCCCGCGATCGCGACCTCGCCGATCCCCCAGAGGTGCTCGAGAGCGCGCTTGACGTGATCCCAGTCCCACCACCGCCCGCGCCGGGCCTCGCGCTCGATCGACGCGATCTCGCTGGGCTTGAGCGGTCCGCGATCGGCCAGCTCGGCCCGCACGAGGTCGATGACGGCGGTGTTCTCGGCGGCCCAGCCGCCCCACCTGCCGTTGCGCGCGCGGATGTCGTCGCGACGGAATCCCCACAGCGGCCAATCGGCGACCGGCATGAACGCCGCCTCGTGCGCCAGGTACTCGACGTGCGTGGGCTTGGAGCGGCGGAACACGATGCGGTCGAGCGCCGCGGTGTCGTATGCCCCCGTGCGCGAATAGAGCGGCATGTAGTGCGAACGGGCGAAGACGTTCACCGAGTCGATCTGCAGCACGCCCATGCGGGCGATCGCCGCGTGCAGCGTGTGCGGCGTCGCGGATCCGTCGCGCGGGCCCCCGAGCCCCTGCGCCACGAGTGCCGCGCGTCTCGCCTGCCCCGCCGAGAGTGTCGTCCTCACCACGCCTCGACGGTACCGCGCGCGCGTTCTCAGGAGAACCATAGCGGGGCCACAGAGAGCACATCGCGGTGCGGGCGAGGATGTCGATATCTCCTCGGGAATAGCGCCCGTGTCCGGAGCGTTTACCCGAATGTCCATCTCCTCGAGCATTGGAAAGGACACCGTGGGCAAGAACTACGTAGACATCGAAGACGACCAGGGCGGAACGCTGCGCTACCGCAAGCACGCGAACGGTCGGGGCCTCGTCGCGCACGGCGCGAAGGTCGCCGCAACGGCTCGCGTCGAGGCAGGTGCGTATATCGAACCTCGGGCGCGCGTGCTCGAGGGAGCACGCATCGCCGCGGGAGCCTGGATCGAGCCCGGAGCCATCATCGGCCCCGGCGCCATCATCGACGCGAACGCGCACGTCGGGCCCGAGGCAGCCGTCGGCGCCAAGGCCAAGATCGGCGTGCGCAGCTTCATCGGAGCCGGCGCGCAGGTCGCCGGCGGATCACTCATCGGCGACGACGAGAAGATCCTCGACGGCGAGAAGATCGCCACCGATCTCCGGGGCTTCCGCCTCGCCGCATAAGCCCTCCGAGAGGCCGCTCACCGATACGGTGGGCGGCCTTTTCCATTCCCGGCGCCGCAGGAGTACGGCATTTCTGTGCCGCTGACGGCCTTCCGCGCCGAACCACGCGACCGAACACGGAATCTGCCGTAGTCCTGCATCGGGGGGCCAGCGCGATGCGCGCGGAGGCCGCCCCCCTAGTCCGGCCGCAATCCTCCACCCGGGCCACCGCGGCGCGCGGCCGCCGAGCGCACAACTACGGCAGATTGACGCGGACACCGGCTGACGGCGTCAGAACATGCGGCCGAACGACCAACCTGCCGTAGTCCTGCACCGGGGGCCAGCGCCGCGGCCGAACGCCGGTCCTGCCGTCGTTCGGCCGGCGGGCGGGTGACCCTGCCCTCAGCCGAGCCGCTCGGCCAGCCAGTCGAGCTGCAGGCGGCGGTGCTGGGCGCCGCCGCCCTCGTGGCCGCTGTACGCGTAGTGCACGATCTGCTTATCGTCGGTGCCCCACGCGTTGAAGGCGCCGAACACGGTCGACGGCGGACACACCTGGTCCATCAGCCCCACCGAGAACAGCGCGGGCACGCTCGCGCGCGACGCGAGGTTCACCCCGTCGACATACGACAGCGTGCGGAACGTGTCGTCTTCGAGGCCGCGGAACGCCGCAAGGTAGCGCACGATCTCGGCGTAGGGATCGCTGTCGGTGATCGAGGTCGCCCGCGGGAAGTCGCACAGGAACGGCACGTCGATCAGCGCGCCGGCCACGTCGTCACCGAGCGCCGCCGCCGCAATGCCGATGCCGCCGCCCTGACTGATGCCGGCGATGAAGACCGGCACGCCCGGCGCCAGCTCGTGCGCCACGTCGACCGCGCGCACGGCATCGGCGAACACGCGCCGGTAGTAGTACGTCTCAGGCGAGGCGATGCCGCGGGTCATGCTGCCCGCGGCGGGCCCGGATCCGTGGGGGTCGGCCGTCGCACCCGACGAACCGCGGTTGACGCCCTGACCCCGCGTATCGACCCGGAGGTGGCCGTACCCCGCCGCGGTCCATTCGGCCTGCTGGTGCGCGAGGCCGCGACCGCCCGAGTAGCCCTGAAACTCGACGACGATCGCCGTCGGCTCTCCCGTGGCCGGCCGGTGGTACCACGCGCTGATCGGGTCGCCCGCGAAACCGGAGAAGGTCACGTCGCTCGTCGCGATGAGGGTGAGCCCGTTGTCGACCTCGCGCGAGTAGGTCTCGCCGTGCGCCTCGCGACTGCCTTCGAGCGTGCTCGCCCAGAAGTCATCGAAGTCGTCGGGCAGGCGGACATCGGAGCGGTACTCGCGGAGCCGGTCGAGCGGCAGGTCGAAATGCGACACGGGATTCCTTTCGTCACGCCGAGCGTAACGCGGCGCGGCGGGTCGACGGGAGCGTTCCGTAGTCTGGAGACATGGCGCAGAAGAAGGCACCCCGCGGCGGGCCCGCGCGGAAGAACGGCCGACGGGCGGCCGTCGCTCCGGAGAAGCCGGCACCGCCGCCCCCGCTGCCGCCGTTCCGTCTGGGCGTCGTGCCCGGAACGACGCCCAGCAAATGGATCCGCCACTGGCGCGAGCAGCGCCCCCACCAGCGTCTCGAGCTGGTGCCGATCGACCAGGCGGACCAGCGCGCCGCGCTCGCCGAGGGCCTCGTCGACGCGGCCATCTGCCGCCGTCCGATCGCGGGGGATCTGTTCATCGTCGCGCTCTACGACGAAGTTCCGGTCGTCGTGATGTCGGCCGATTCGTCGCTCGCCGCCGTCGACGAGCTCTCGCCCGCCGACCTCGAGGGCGAGGTGCTCATCACTCCCGATGACGACGTGCTCGGCCCCCTCGACCTGCCCACGGTCGCGCCGCAGTTTCCCGCCGTGGCGACGACCGAGGACGCGATCGCGACGGCCGCCAGCGGCATCGGCATCGTCGTTGTGCCGATGTCGCTCGCCCGCCTGCACCACCGCAAGGACGCGACCTACCGCCCGCTCGCGGACGGACCCGTCTCGGAGGTGGTCGTGGCCTGGCCGCGCGAACGCGATGGAGAAGACGTGCAGGCGTTCGTGGCGATCACGCGCGGACGCACGGCGCGCTCGTCGCGCTGATCCCCATCGTCAGCCGACGTCGTCGCCGCCCGCGCCGCCCTCCGAGTACGTGCGCACCTCGGGCTTCGCCACCAGGTAGACGATGCTCGCGATCAGGCCGCCCCAGACGACGCCGGCGGAGATGATGAGGAACAGGATCGAGATCGCGCTCATCGTGCGTCTCCCTTCAGGCTGAGCTGCTTATTCGTCGGCCACGCTTCGAAGCTGCGCGGGTCGTGTCGCCACGAGACGATCGGCAGTACGATCGCCGCGACGACGGCGAGAACGATGCTGCCCCACCCGGCGACGCCGAGGTACCAGGTCGCGTACCCCTCGTATCCGCCGGTGACGAGGTCGATGACCTTGGCGGCGAGCATCCAGATGAGCACGATCGGGCCGATGACCCCGGTGAAGAACAGCCACAGGCCGCCGACCTTGAACGTCGACACCGCGCTGAGGTGGCGCGACAGCTCGCCGCCGCGGCGCTTGACCCAGATCACGACGATCGTCATGACGATCGCGGATGCGACGATGCCGATGTTGTTCGTCCACTGGTCGATCGTGTCGAGCGCGATCAGGCCCGAGGTCGTGCCGAGCAGCACGACCGAGATCAGGGCGAGCACGCCGACTCCGCCGACCGCCTGCCCGCGCGTAAGGCCGAACTTGTCGCGGATCGCGGCGATGACGACCTCGAGGATCGAGATGAGCGACGTGAGCCCGGCGAGCGTCAGCGCGCCGAAGAACAGGGCGCCCGAGAACCCGCCGCCCGGCATCTCGCTGACGATCGCGGGGAACGTCACGAACGCGAGGATCGGGCCGCTCAGGCCCTCGACCTCGCTCACGCCGATGCCCTGCTGGTGGGCGAGGAACCCGATCGTCGAGAACACGCCGATGCCGGCGAGGATCTCGAACGACGAGTTGCCGAATGCGACGACGAGGCCGGCGCCGGTCATGTTCGAGCGACGGCGGCGGTACGAGGCGTACGTGATCATGATGCCGAACGCGATCGACAGCGAGAAGAAGATCTGGCTGTAGGCCGCGATCCACACGCCCGGGTCGGCGAGCGCCGCGAAGTCGGGCGTGAAGAACGCGTCGAGGCCGTCGAGCGCGCCGGGCAGGAACAGGGCGCGGATCACGAGGGCGATGAAGGCGACCACCAGCAGCGGAATGATGATGACGTTCGCGCGCTGCACGCCCTTGACGACGCCGGCGCCGAGGATCACGAGCGTCACGACCCACATCAGCACGAGCGGGATCAGCACGCCCGGCACGAAGTCGAAGGTGATCGGATCTGCGGCGCCGTCGGAGACCTGCAGGTAGTCGCCCGTGAAGAACGCCGCCGTGTCATCGCCCCACTGCTCGCCGAACGAGAACACGAAGTAGCTCGCGGCCCACGCGAGAACACCCGTGTAGTAGATCGCGATGAGCGCCGCGATGACGACCTGGAACCACCCGATGCCCTCGCCGAGGCGCCCGCCCAGCCGACGCAGCGCGAGCGGCGCAGAGCCGCGGAAGCGATGGCCGATCGCGTAGTCGAGGAAGAGGATCGGAATGCCCGCCGTCAGGAGCGCCACGAGATACGGGATCAGGAACGCGCCGCCGCCCGATTCGTACGCGACGCCCGGGAAGCGCCAGATGTTGCCGAGCCCGACGGCCGATCCGACGGCCGCCATGATGAACCCTAATTGCCCCGTCCACTGCTCGCGTTCGGGAATCGCGCTCGTCGGGGTCTGCGATCGGGCCATGGTGCTCCTTCAGAGAGAACGCGTCGCGGCATCGTCGCGGCGCACGGTCGTCCTCACAGAACATACTCAGGTTCCCGCGCCGATGGAAGATCTGCCCGGTCCCGCGCGCGTCGCGGGCGATCGGATCAGCACTCTGCTCAGTCGCGCGCGAGGGCGATCCGCTCGTCGAGATAGGCATCGAGGGGTGCGAGGAAGCCCGCGGGCGACCAGCGCACCATGATCCGCTCACCCTGCCGCACGAGCGGACCGGGGTGCTCCGCATCGATCGGCTCGACGTCGTAGTGGAACGTCTCGCCCTCGCCGAAGCCGCCCCGAAAGGCCATCGCACGGATCTCGTCGCGCCGCCGCTGCGACTCGGCGGTGTAGCCGCGACGCGCCTCCTCGGCCGCGCGCAGCACGGATCCGGTCGCCCACACGGCATCGTCGCCGATGAGCAGCACGCCGAGATGCCAGGCTTCGGCGATCGGCGCGATGACGGGGCGCGCACCGAGCGCCCGGCGGATCCGCCCCGGCGCGCGCGGCGCCCCTATGCGCACTTTCGCGACGTCGCGCAACCGAGCGCGAGCGTCGCCCAGAAGCGCGTCGAGATCGTCCACGGCTCCACTGTACGGATCCGTTCCGCGGGCGACACGCGAAGTCGAGATTCACAGACGCATGCGCTAGATTTGAGTCATTCAATTCTTCAGAAACATGTCCCCCACCGGAAGGCGAAGATGAGCGATACCAAGGAAACCTGCCCGTTCGGGTACGGATCGGGCACCGACAGCCCGACCGTTGCCGGCGACTACACGCATGACGGCGACGTGACCGACGACGGCGGGCGCCGCGTGCACCCGACGAGCGGCAGTGCCAATGCCGAGTGGTGGCCGAACCGGCTGAACCTCAAGATCCTTGCGAAGAACCCCGCGGTCGCGAACCCGCTCGGCGCCGACTTCGATTACAAGGACGCGTTCGAACGGCTCGATTTCGATGCCCTCAAGGCCGACCTGGCCGAGGCGCTCACGGCTTCGCAGGAGTGGTGGCCCGCAGACTTCGGCCACTACGGCCCGTTCATGGTGCGCATGGCCTGGCACTCGGCCGGCACCTACCGGTCGCACGACGGCCGCGGCGGCGGCGGGGCGGGCATGCAGCGGTTCGCTCCGCTGAACTCGTGGCCCGACAACGTGCTGCTCGACCGCGCACGGCGCGTGCTGTGGCCCGTCAAGCAGAAGTACGGCCAGTCGATCTCGTGGGCCGACCTCATCATCCTGGCCGGCAACGTCGCGCTGGAGTCGATGGGCTTCACGACGTTCGGCTTCGGCGGCGGCCGCCCCGACGTGTGGGAGGCCGACGACGACGTGTACTGGGGCCCGGAGAAGGTCTGGCTCGACGCCGAGCGCTACAAGGGCAAGCGCGAGCTCGACGCCCCGCTGGCGGCCACGCAGATGGGTCTCATCTACGTCAACCCCGAGGGCCCGGGCGGAAATCCGGATCCGCTCGCGGCGGCGCAGGACGTGCGCGAGACCTTCCTGCGCATGGGCATGAACGACGAGGAGACGGTCGCGCTGATCGCGGGCGGTCACACGTTCGGCAAGACGCACGGCGCGCACCCCGACGACAAGCAGGGCCCGGATCCCGAGGCCTCACCGCTCGAGGAGCAGGGGCTCGGCTGGAAGCAGGGCTACGGCGACGGCCGCGGCGGCAACGACACCGTCGGCAGCGGCCTCGAGGTCACCTGGACCTACCACCCGGCCCGGTGGGACAACGAGTTCTTCCACATCCTGTTCGCGTACGAGTGGGAGCTGTTCGAGTCGCCGGCCGGCGCGAAGCAGTGGCGCCCGAAGGACAACGGCGGCGCCGACATGGTGCCGATGGCACAGGGATCCGAGCGCCGTGAGCCGCGCATGCTCACGACCGACATCGCGCTTCGCGAGGACCCGATCTACAACGAGATCTCCAACCGGTTCCGCCTCGACCAGGCTGCCTTCGCCGACGCGTTCGCGCGCGCCTGGTTCAAGCTCACGCACCGCGACATGGGGCCGAAGTCGCGCTACCTCGGGCCCGAGGTGCCGGAGGAGGACCTCGACTGGCAGGATCCGCTGCCCGAGCAGACGGCGGCGACCGACGCCGACTCGATCGCGACGGCGAAGCGCCTCATCGCCGAGTCGGGCCTGACGGTTCAGCAGCTCGTCTCGACCGCGTGGAAGGCGGCGGCCACGTTCCGCTCGTCCGACAAGCGCGGCGGCGCGAACGGCGGACGCATCCGCCTCGAGCCGCAGGTGAGCTGGTCGGTGAACCGTCCTGCCGAGCTCAAGCCGGTCATCGCCGCGCTCGAGAAGGTCGCCGAGGAATCGGGCGTCTCGTTCGCCGATGTCGTCGTCCTCGCCGGCGGCGTGGGCATCGAGCAGGCGGCCGCGGCCGCCGGGCACGACATCGAGGTGCCATTCACGCCGGGCCGCGTCGACGCGACGCAGGAGCAGACCGATGTCGATCAGTTCAACTGGCTCGAGCCGGTCTCCGACGGATTCCGCAACTACGACAGCCGTCTGTTCGACCTGCCGAGCGAGCACCTGCTGATCGACCGCGCCAACCACCTCGGCGTGAGCGCGCCGCAGATGACGGCGCTCGTCGGCGGCCTGCGCGTGCTCGGCGCCAACTGGGACGGCTCCGACCTCGGCGTGTTCACCGACACCCCGGGAGTGCTGACGAACGACTTCTTCGTGAAGCTGCTCGTCAACGGCACGACCTGGACGCCGTCTGCCGACCAGCAGACGTACACGTCCGACACGGGCCTCCGGGGCAGCCGCGTCGACCTGGTGTTCGGCTCGAACAGCGAGCTGCGCGCGATCTCCGAGGTCTACGCCTCGGACGACGCCCGCGAGAAGTTCGTGCACGACTTCGTGTCGGCATGGACCCAGGTCATGGACAACGACCGCTTCGACCTGGCCTGATCCGGGTCAGAAGGGCCGCTCCGCATCGCGCGGGGCGGCCCTTCTGCGTGCACCGCGACACACAACTACGGCAGCTGACCGGTTGCGGCCGGTGATCGGCCGAAAACGCGCGGCATCGGCACGGATCTGCCGTAGTTGTGCACCGCGGCCGCTGCCTACCCGGGCGTCGCGGCGCCGGCGAACGCCGG
>DXAM01000036.1 GCA_019117025.1 Candidatus Microbacterium stercoravium
AAGATGAACGGCCACACGGCGAGCTTCTACACGCTCATCGCGCGCGACACGGTCGACCAGGAGTTCGCACAGAACCGCCAGAGGTTCCTCGCCGAGCAGGGGTACAGCTACACGATCCTCGACGCGGCGGACGCCGTCGGCGCGGTCTGACCCGCGCGAGCGCGAGCGACGATCTCCTCGAGCGCCGCCGCGGTGAGCGCGTCGACCGCGGTGATCACGACCCCGTCCGGCCGCAGTCTCACGGCTCCGCCGGCCTCGCGGACGATCAGAACCGACGCGGCGTGGTCGATCGCGTGGTAACGGTGGACCACGGCGGCCGCCCCGCGTCCGAGCGCGGGTCCCGCCAGTGACGCCGTACCGGATCCGGGAACGCGCACCGTGCAGTGGCGCGCCGCGAGCGACTTGAGGACGCCTGCGAATCCGCGCCACGGATCGGCTCCTGCCAGTTCCGTCGTGACGATCCGCCCCGCGAGCGCGTCACCCCGCGACGGGCTCGCGACGAGGCGCTGCCCGTCCCGCCACGCGCCGCCTCCGCGCATCGCAACGATCGGACGACCCCCGACGGGGTCGAGGATCGCGCCGACCACGGGCTCGCCGTCGATCACGAGCGCGAGCGAGAAGCTCGTCCACGGCACGCCGTTCGCCAGGTTCGCGGTGCCGTCCACGGGGTCCAGGTACCAGCACGGGACGCTCCCGTCGGTGCTGCCGCCGTATTCCTCCCCCACCACGTCGTGATCGGGGAACTGCGCACCGATGATGCCGCGCACCCATCGCTCGACGGCGCGGTCGACCTCGGTCACATGATCCGCGGGGCCCGTCTTCGTCATCACCTCGCCGATCCCATCGGCCTGCGCGCGGGCGAGGATCTCGGCCGCGCCCACCGCGATCTCACGCACAACGTGCGAGCACCGGGCGGCCGCGTCCGGCGCCGCAACGGCGACGGCCTCGAGGTCGTTCGTCGTAATCGAATCGACGCCGAGGTTCGCGAGATGAGCGGCCTGTGCCGGATCGTCGACCGTCCAGCACGCCACGCGCGCGCCGAGCGCGTGCACGGCGTCAACGAAGCGCGCGCCGACGAGCAGATGCTGCGCGTTGACGTACGCGGGGCGCAGCGCGTCGAGCGCGGCGTGGTCGGGCGCATCGGGCGAGTGCCATTCCTGGTGGATCACCGCGTCCGGGAGCTCGTCGCGCACGGTGAGCATCGCGTCCGTCGCGCCGCACCACTCCGTGCGCGACTGTGCGCCGGCGCCGCGCACGATGCGGGCGGCGGGTCGCGCCGGCGCGGCGTGATCCATATCGATCACGAGCACGGCGCCGCACTCCGCGGCGATCTCGAGCGCCTCGGCGAGCGACGGAATGCGCGCATCTCCTCCGCCGACGCGGCGCAGCTGCGTCCACGTCATCTCGGAGACGGTTCGCGCGTCGCCCCAGAGCCGTTCGAGCGTGGCGTCGTGCAGCAGCACGACTTCGCCGTCAGCCGTCAGGCGCACGTCGATCTCGATGGCGCCGGCCCCGGCTTCCGCAGCCGCGCGGATCGCAGCGATCGTGTTCTCGCGGATGCTCTCCGCACCGTGCCGACCTCGGTGAGCGACGATCCGCGGCGCACTCATGCGGCGACCTCCGCGAGGCGCGGAGCCGCCAGCCGCTCGAGCCGGCCGTCGACGTATCGGAGCGCTCGGGCGAAGCGGACGCGCACGTCCTCGCCCGCCGCGGGGACGACGCCGCTGACGAAGGCCCGCAGCTCGATGCCGCGCGCGATCAGCGCGACCTCCGTGAACGGGCCGTGCGGCAGCACACGGGTCACGCGTGCAGGGATCCCGTCGACGCCCAGGACGACATCCTCCGGCCGTACCATGAAGTGCGCACCGGGCTCGCCCTCGCCGAGGTCGAGAGCGGGGATCCTGTTGCTCGTCCCGACGAAGTCGGACACGAACTCCGTCGCCGGCTCACGATAGAGGTCTGCGGGCGTCGAGACCTGCTCGATGCGCCCGTCGTGCATCACCGCAACGCGGTCCGAGACCGCGAGCGCCTCTTCCTGATCGTGCGTCACGAGCACCGTGGTGATCCCGAGCGACTGCTGGATGTCGCGGATCTCCTCGCGCACGCGCACCCGCAGCTTCGCGTCGAGATTCGACAGCGGCTCGTCGAGCAGGAGCAGCCGCGGCCGCTGGACGAGGGCGCGTGCAAGCGATGCTCGCTGCTGCTCGCCGCCCGAGATCTGCGCAGGGCGGCTGTCCGCGTGGTGCGACAGCCCCACGAGATCCAGCACCTCGGCGACGCGATCGGCGATCTCCCGCCGGGGCCGGCGAGCGAGGCGCAGCGGATACGACACGTTGCGCGCCACCGTCATGTGCGGCCAGAGCGCGTAGTTCTGGAACACCATGGCGCTCGGGCGCCTCTCCGGCCCGAGGGCGGTGACGTCGTCGCCGTGCACGGCGATCGCGCCGCTGTCGGGGACGAGGAATCCGGCGATCATGCGCAGCGTCGTCGTCTTTCCGCAGCCGGAGGGACCCAGCAACGACACGAGCTCGCCCTGCGCGATGTCGAGCGACAGATCGTCGACGATCGTCCGGCCGCCGAGCACCTTTGTGAGGCCAGCGAGACGCAGGCCGGGAACGGGTGACGTGGTCATGATTCTCCTAACGGATCTGGAATCCCTCGGCGAGCTGCCCGCCCATGACATAACGGCGGGTGAGCAGCAGGAGGACAACGGACGGGATGGACAGCAGGATGGCGAAGACCGCCGCCACTTGACGGGGATGGTTGAGGACGAGCGAGTACATTTCGGTCGGCATGGTCATGTACGACGGGGCGCCGACCAAGTAGGTCCCCTGCGCCTCGTCGAAAGACGCGAGGAACGACATCACGGCGGCGACGAGGATTCCCGGAAGCGCCATCGGCAGCGTGACGGTGAAGAACACGCGCAGGCGGCCCGCCCCGGCATCGCGGGCGGCCTCCTCGAGCGATCGGGGCACGGCACTGAACGCCGCAGCGGGGATCCAGGTCATGAATACGACCGTGCCGATCACGTGCACGATCACGATGCCTACTGTCGTCTCCATGAGGTTCAGCCCGTAGAAGACGGTCGCCATCGCGACGAAGAGGCCCATCTTGGGGAACGCGTTCGTCGCGAACAGCCCGACGAGGAACACGCGGCGTCCGGGGAAGTCGAAGCGCGAAAACGCATATGCGGCGGGCAGGCACACGAGTGCCGACACCAGCACGGTCACCGGCGCGAAGAACAGCGAGTTCTGCATCGATGAGAACAGCTCGGGGTCTTCGAACACGACCCGCCACCAGTCGAGCGTCAGGCCTTCGGGCAGCAGATTCGGATAGGTCCATTCGGTCGCGAACGCGTGTGCTCCGAGCCAGAGCAGCGGACCGAGGATGAAGACCGCCACGAGTGCGGTGAGGATCACCACCACGGCGCGTCCGGCGACCGTCCGAGAAGCACCGGGCATCAGACTCGCCCCTCCTTCTTCGCGCTCCGGAAGTTCGCCCACACGTACACGGCAGCGATCCCCGAGGCCAGGACGAACACGACCACGGCGATCGCCGCGGCCTGCTGCGGCTGATTGAACGACTGGAACTGGTTGCTGATCGCCACGCCGAGCTGCTGCGGGGCGTTCGGCCCCATGAAATACGGCACGGTGAACTGGCCGAGCACGCCGATCGCGGTGAAGGTCGCAGCGATCACGAGCGGGATCCCGGCCATCGGCACGAGCACGCCCCGCACGACGGCCAGCGTCGATGCGCCGGCGTCGCGGGCGGCATCGATCAGCGCCTGCGGGACGGCCTGCATCCCCGATGTCGCCATAAGCAGCGCGAACGGCAGGTTGACCCAGATCGAGGCGATCACGACGCCCGTGACGGTGAATCCGAGCGTCGGCGCGTCAATGCCGAACTGCGCGAACACGCTGCGAACGAACCCGTCGCCCGCGTAGAAGGTGAGGATCGCCCAGGACGCGATCACAACGGGGATGAACAACGGCACCACGCCCAGCCCCGCGACGAGCGCACCCAGCCAACCGCCGCGCAGCCGGAGCAGCACCGCCGCGCCGATCGCGATCGCGAGCGTCGCGACCGTCGTCGTCGCAGTCACGACGATCGTGGCCATGAGATCACGGGCGAATCGCGGGTCGGCGAAAAGATGCCGGTACGCCTCGAGAGTGATGGGCCCGTCAGCGTTGTGCACATTCTGTCCGATCGCCGCCGCCGTGGCGTTGAGCCCGCCCGTCATTCCGAAGCTGAAGCCGATGGAGAGCGCGACGGGCACGCCGACGAACAGCGCGATGAGCACCACGGGCGGCAGCGCCATCGCGAATCCGGTCGCGCGGCTGCGCGCCTCCTTCGTCCGAGCGACGGACCGCACGGGCCGGATGGCTCGGGGCGTCGGCCTTCCGACGGCGGGTTTGAAGACGGTGCCGGTCACGGAACTCGCTGATCCCATGCGTTCGCCATCTCCGAACCGACTTCGGAGTAGTACCCCGGTCGCAGCGCGGTCGGGTCGGCGTCGGCGAAGGCCTCGGCGACGCTCTCCGGCAAGGTGCTCAGGTCGACCACGGGATAGCCCGAAATCTGTTCCGCGATGATCTGCTGGCCCTCGCTGGAGAGCACGAAGTCGACCAGGTCGATCGCGGTGTCAGCGCTGTCGCTCGTGCGCGGGATGCCCAGGTATGAGGCGTTGCCGGTGAAGCTCGGATCGTGGATCTGCGTGTACGCCACGTCGTCGCCGATCAGTCCGCTCTCCTGCGACGTGATGAACTGGTCGCTCCAGACGGGCGCCATGGAGATCTGCCCGCTGCCGAGCAGTTCGAGCACCTGCGTATTGCCGTTCGGATACACGCCGCCCTGGTACACGGACGCCCCGAGCTCTGCGAGTCGGTCGAAGCCCGCGTCCCAGCCGGCCATCGCGTCCGCATCGGCAGCCGTGCGGAGCGATTCCTGCTCCTCCGGCGTCAGGAAGCTGTCGAGCACGGTCGTGACGAACGCTCCGCCCGAGCCGCCGGTGGACGGAGGGTTGTAGGCGAACTCACCGGGGTTCTCATCGATCCACGCGAGCAGATCGTCGAGCGTCTCGGGCGGCGCGTCGACCTTCGTCGTGTCGTATGCCAACAGCACCGAGGACGCGCGGTAGGGGATGCCGAAACCGCCGCCCGCCTCGATCGTCGTCTCCGGCACGTTCTCGAGTCCCGCGATCGTGTCGGTGCCGACCTCGAGGAGTGCACCGGCTTCGGACGCGCTCGACGTGACGAATCCGGCGTCAACGAGGTCGTATCCGGGATCGTCGCCGGCCTGCGTCGACGTCGTCAGCTTCGCCACGGTCTGCTGATCGTGCTCCCCGTGAAGATCGATCGTCGTCCTGACGGTCACAC
The DNA here is from genome assembly GCA_019117025.1 of Candidatus Microbacterium stercoravium. GTDB lineage: Bacteria > Actinomycetota > Actinomycetes > Actinomycetales > Microbacteriaceae > Microbacterium > Microbacterium stercoravium. Next base: position 5,376 of record DXAM01000036.1, read on the forward strand.
CGGGGTTGGCCTCCTCGTACGCCGGGATGAGACCGTCCTCCCAGAGGTCCTGAACATTCACGTCGCCCGAGATGAAGACGGTGATGCTCTCGTCGCTCGCAGCGGCCGCATCAGCGTCGCTGCCGGTCGCCGCGACGGGTCCGCACGCGGCGAGCGCGCCGACGGCGCACAGTGCCGTCGATGCGGCGAGGACGTGTCGCAGTTTCTTCACGATGATCATTCCTTCTGTCGGTGGGTTGGGGGCTATCGCACCGTTTCGATGCTCGGCACCGTGAGTGACGCGCATCTGAACGGACGGAAACGTCCTGGAGCTCCTTGAACGAACGAATCGAAACGTTGCGATCGCGGGGTACTGTGATGCGCATGACGACACCACCACCGGCCGGTCGGGGCCGGTCTGGCCGTGTGACGATCGCCGACGTGGCGGCGCGCGCGGGCGTTTCCACATCGACGGCTTCACTCGCGTTCCGCGGGTCCGACAGGGTGCGCACGGACACGCACGAACGGATCATGCACGCGGCGCACGCCCTCTCCTACAGCGGCCCGCACCCCGTCGCGAGCTCGCTGCGGAGCGGTCGCAGCGGGATCGTGGGCATCGTGATCGCGGAACGCGTGGGGCTCGCGTTCCAGAACCCCGTCGCGCTGGCCACGATGGATGGACTGTCGGAGAGCCTGGAATCCGTCGGTTTCGGGCAGCTTCTACTGCCCGGGCGCGCGCAGATCTCCCCCGCACAGGATCCGCTGCGCACTCTGCCCGTCGACGCCGTCGTCTTCGCCACCCGCGGCGAGGAGTTCGATCTGCTGCTCCCCACGGTGCGCGCCCGTGGTGTGCCCATGGTCGGGATCGAGGGGCCGCACGCCGACGACATCACGCTCGTGGAGGTCGCGGACAGGAGCGGCATGGTGCACCTGGCCGAGCACGTCGCCGAACTCGGCCACCGTCGCGTCGGCGTCGTGATGCGCACCACGCACCTGGGAGACGAGCGCCCGCCGGGCCGCCCGGTCCCGATCGCCCATGAGATCGAGTCGATCTCGAATACCACCATCCGGGGACGTCTCGAAGCGATCAGGAGTGTGTTCCCGGGCGCACTGCGTGTGGAGGCCGGAGGCCGCGATGCATCCGCCGGTTCCGCCGCCGCGCACGTGCTGCTCGACGCCGATCCCGGGGCGACCGCCGTTCTCGCGCAGAATGATGTGCTCGCCGCGGGCGCGATCACCGCGGCACGCGAACGAGGACTGCGCGTGCCCAACGATCTGACGGTGACGGGATTCGACGGCGCCGACATCCCGTGGCTCGACCTGCCCCTCACCACGATCGTGCAGCCGCTGCGCGAACGCGGGCGAGAAGCGGGGCGCATCGTCGGGGGGCTGCTGCGCGGCGAGCAGCCGTCGAGCATCGTCATGCCCGTGCGCTTCCAAGCCGGTGCGACGTCCGCTCCTCCCCGGATCGGCGCTGATGAATCGGGCTCTCGAACGCCGATTCCCCTGGTCAATTAGCTCGACGGGCGGTCGAAACGCCCACAGGATGTCCATTCGTGGACATAATGGGGAGATGACCGCACCGCGCATTCTCGTAGTCGACGACGAGCCCAACATCCGCGATCTCCTGTCCCAGAGCCTGCGTTTCGCCGGATTCCAGGTCAGGACCGTCATCAACGGAGCCCAGACG
>DXAM01000037.1 GCA_019117025.1 Candidatus Microbacterium stercoravium
GACGCGCGCTACGCCGATCTCGTCGTCGCGGATGCCGAATCGAGCGTCGTGGCCGCACGGGCGATCGACGCGGCCGGCAATGTCTCGGACGAGGCGGTGCGCACGATCCGCATCGATGCGACGCCGCCCGACCTCGACGCGCAGCTCGCGGACGACCGCACGGTCGCGGTCGAGGCATCCGATGCGCTGTCGGGGCTCGCGACCATCGAGCACCGATTCGGATCCGACGGCCCCTGGGAGACGGTGCAGTCGGGCGACGTGATCGCACCGCCGGACGAGCTGCCGCACCAGCTCGCGATCCGTGCACGAGACGTCGCCGGCAATACGGCGCACACGACCGTGGAGATCCCCCTCGGAGACGCCGAGCTGACCGGCAACGTCGCTCCGTTCGCGGCTCCCACCGCGTCGTATACGTCGCCGTGGGAGGACGTCGCCGGCCTGAACGACGGAACCGGCGAGCTGTTCGACGGCGACGAGAGCCGGTACGGCGCGAGCTGGGGCACGTGGGACCGCGCGGGCGAGCAGTGGGCGCGGCTCGACTGGGCCTTCGACGTGACGATCGACGAGATCGGCGTGTGGTGGTCTCGCGATTCGCCGGATACGGCGAACGGCGGGCTGATCCCGCCGCGCGACTGGGTGCTCGAGTACCACGACGGAGACGCGTGGCACGAGGTCGAGCTCACCGGCGACAGCGAGTACGGGCGCACGAGCGACGACTACGACCGGGTGACCTTCGACCGCGTCACGACCCGCGCGCTGCGCATCACCGCGCAGGCGTGGGGCGAGGCGGAAGGCCAGGGATCCGTGGGCATCCGCGAATGGCAGGTCGCCGCCGCGGAGACGGATCCGGGTTCTGCGTTCGATGTCACGCTCACGGCGGACGTGCGCTGCGTGGCAGGTCGGGCGGGCGTCGGTGTGCGCGCGTCGAACGACGGCGACGCTGCGGCGGACATCGAGCTGTCGACGCCGTTCGGCGAGCGCACGTTCGCCGATGTCGCGCCGGGTGAGCGGGTGTTCCACATGTTCCTCGGCCGCGACAGCGAGATCGACGCGGGTGCGGCGACCGCGCAGGTGACGGCGATGGTCGACGGGGAGCCGGTCTCAGAGGAGATCACCGCCGAGTACGGAGCACACACATGTTACTGATGGCAGACGGGCCGGCCATGCCGGTCGGAACAAGGAGACGACGACCATGACCAAGCGACGCGAACTGATCTGGCGCACGGCGGGGGTCGCCGCGGGCGCCGCCCTGCTCGTCGGCGTGGCAGGAGCGGCTGCGGCGGAGGAGGGCGACGCCGCCGGTGCGGTCGGTGTCGAGGTCGACATCGCCGACAACGCGGATCCGGGCGCTCTCGCCCTCACCGTCGAGAGCGCGTCGACGGCGCTCATCGAAGACGGATCCACCGACCTCGTGCGCCAGTTCACGGGCGGGCTGCCGACGGTGACCGTCACCGACACGCGATCGCCCGACGAGATCCCGGAGGGCGCCTACTGGTACGTGGTCGGGTCGGCGTCGGCCTTCACCGGCGACGACGGGCAGGATCCGATCCCCGCCGAGAGCCTGGGATGGGCGCCCGAGCTCATCGACGGAGGGGCCTCGGGAAATGTCGCCGAGGGCGACGAGGTCGCTCCGGAGCTCGACGGCGGCCCCGGCCTCGTCGGCCAGGAGCTGCTCGCGATGGCTTTCGACTCGAGCGAGATCCGAGATGAGCAGGCGTGGACGGCGACCGCGGATCTGACGATGCGCGTCGACGCCGACGTCGCGCCGGGCAGCTATTCGGCTCTGCTGACGCTGTCGCTGTTCGAGTAGGCGCCCCGGGAACCTGAGACTTCCGGCTGTCTCTTCGGGGCCGGTTCCGCTAAGCTGACGTAGTTGTCCGCATGAAGTCGATTCCGATTTTCGCGGATGACGTGCAACACACCCTCCTGGTACCGGGAAATGCCCGGTATCCGTTCGAGTCCGAAGGAGGTGGGATAGTGACGCACAAGCACCAGTACGAGATGATGGTGATCATCCAGGCTGAGGTCGACGAGCGCCAGGTTCCCGCGTACCTCGACAAGTACCTCAAGGTCATCACTGACGCTGAGGGCACGATCGAGAACGTGGACATCTGGGGCAAGCGCAAGTTCGCCTACGAGATCGACAAGAAGAACGAAGGCATCTACGCCGTCGTGAACTTCACGTCGACGAGTGAGGCCACGCACGAGCTCGACCGCCAGCTCGGTCTTGCTGTCGACGTGGTTCGCACCAAGATCCTTCGCGCGGAGGAGGCCATCGCGATGGCTGCTTCCGAGGCCAAGCGGGCCGACGCGAAGGCCGCACGCAAGACGGCGGCAAAGGCCTAGGGGCAGCGCATGGCAGGCGAAACCGTCATCACCGTCGTAGGCAATCTGACCGCCGATCCCGAGCTGCGCTACACGCAGTCCGGCGTTCCCGTGGCGAATTTCACGATCGCTTCGACCCCGCGCACGTTCGATCGCGCGTCGGGCGAGTGGAAGGACGGCGAAGCTCTGTTCCTGCGCGCCAGCGTGTGGCGCGACTTCGCCGAGCACGTCGCGGGATCCATGACGAAGGGCATGCGCGTGATCGCGCAGGGCAACCTCCGTCAGCGGAACTACGAGACGCGCGAGGGCGAACGGCGTACGTCGATCGAACTGGATGTCCAGGAGATCGGCCCGTCGCTGCGCTACGCCACGGCTCAGGTCACTCGCACGGCGTCAAGCGGAAACTTCGGCGGACGGGGCGGCAACAGCGCCCCCGGCCAGGTTCCCGGTCCGTCGCAGCCCGCGCAGCAGGCATCCGAAGAGCCCTGGGCGACGCCCGGCTCGACCGGCGCCGATGCGTGGAGCACCCCGGGGTCGTTCTCAGACGACACCCCGTTCTGATCTCTCTTTCTCTGTAAGGACCCACAATGGCTGGAAAGTCAAGCGGCGACCGCCGCAAGCCGCGCAAGGGCGGCAAGAACGCCGCTCCCGCGAAGCACATCCGGGTCGGCGTCATCGACTACAAGGATGTCGCGACCCTTCGCAAGTTCATCTCGGAGCGCGGCAAGATCCGTGCCCGTCGTATCACCGGTGTGTCGGTGCAGGAGCAGCGTCTCATCGCGCGCGCGATCAAGAACGCGCGTGAGATGGCTCTCCTTCCCTACGCAGGCGCTGGCCGGTAAGGAGCAACCCACATGTCGAAGCTGATTCTCACTCATGAGGTCGACGGCCTGGGCAGCGCCGGAGACATCATCGAGGTCAAGGACGGGTACGCCCGTAACTACCTCCTCCCGCAGGGCTTCGCTGTCGCGTGGACGCGCGGCGGCCAGAAGCAGGTCGACCAGATCCGCGCCGCTCGCAAGGCGCGCGAGATCGCGACCCACGAAGAGGCGGAGGCCCTCAAGGGCCAGATCGAGCAGGCTCGCGTCAAGGTGTCGGTCAAGGCCGGCGCCGAGGGCCGTCTGTTCGGTTCCGTGAAGCCTGCCGACATCGTTGCGGCTGTTGCCGCTGCGGGCCTCGGTGACATCGACAAGCGTCGTGTCACGCTTCCGTCGCCGATCAAGTCGGTCGGCACGCATGAGGCGCTCGTGCGCCTGCACGACGACGTGACCGCCGTCATCAACCTTCAGGTTGTCGCGCTCAAGAAGTAATTCTCTTCTGCGCATCGAGAACGGTGCGGATCCTTCGGGGTCCGCACCGTTTTCGCGCGCACGCCGAGGCGGTGGGGCCGTCTTCGGTGCGCATACCAACTGCGGGTTTCCTCCACAAGTGCGAGTTCCGCACGAAACCTTCAACACCTGCTTGAAGTGGATTGCCATCCACAGGTTGTGAAAACTGAGAACCCCAGATCAATTGAGCTTTCTGCGTCGCAGAATGTTGCCATCCACACGGTTGTCCACAGGATGATTCCACAGGGAGCACGGCGTTTTGCCCAGCTCTTTCCACAGAGTTATCCACAGGCTGCATTGTCGGGGTGGTAACGCGCACGTAGTGTGAGTCGGCAGCACCGGTCTTGGTGCTTCCGTCGGAATGTCAGTGGTTGCCGCTGCGATGGATGACGTGCCTCGCAGCGAGGCACCGCTCGCGGAGTGACGGATCCGCCCGAGAGGAGATTCTGTGTCGATCAACGACGTCGTCGATGAGCGCTTGGGCGGCAGCCGGGAGCGTGAGCGCACGCCTCCGCACGACCTGCTGAGCGAGCAGTCGACGCTGGGCGGCATGCTGCTGTCGAAAGACGCTGTGGCCGACGTGGTCGAGGGCCTGCGCGGCAACGACTTCTACATCCCGAAGCACGAGGTGATCTTCGAAGCGATCCTCACGCTCTACTCGCACGGCGAGCCGACCGATGTCATCGCCGTCACCGACGAGCTGATGAAGGCGGGCGATCTGCAGCGCGCCGGCGGTGTCGACTACCTGCACTCGCTGACCTCGATCGTGCCGACGGCGGCGAACGCCGGCTATTACGCCTCCATCGTGCAGGAGCGCGCGCTGCTGCGCCGTCTCGTCGACGCCGGCACCCGCATTGTGCAGATGGGCTTCGACGGCGAGGGCGAGGCCACCGAGCTCGTCAATCAGGCGCAGGCCGAGGTGTACGCGGTCACCGGTCAGGAGAACTCCGAAGACTACGTGCCGCTCGAGATCGCGATCGGCGCGGCCGTCGAAGAGATCGAGATGGCCAAGGGCCGCGACGGCGAGATGACCGGTGTGCCGACCGGCTTCAAAGAGCTCGACGACCTCACCAATGGTCTGCACGCGGGTCAGATGATCGTCGTGGCGGCGCGCCCCGCTATGGGTAAATCGACGCTCGCGCTCGACTTCGCGCGGGCGAGCGCGATCAAGCACAACCAGCCCGCGATCTTCTTCTCGCTCGAGATGGGCAAGACCGAGATCGCGATGCGTCTGCTGAGCGCCGAGGGCCAGATCCCGCTGCAGAAGCTGCGAAAGGGCGATCTCGACTCGCGCGACTGGACCACGCTGGCCTCCACGCGCGGCCGCATCAACGACGCGCCCCTGTACGTCGACGACAGCCCGAACATGACGCTGGTCGAGATCCGTGCGAAGTGCCGGCGTCTCAAGCAGCGTGTGGGTCTGCGCATGATCATCATCGACTACCTGCAGCTCATGACGAGCGGTAAGCGCGTCGAGTCGCGTCAGCAGGAGGTCTCGGAGTTCTCTCGTGCGCTCAAGCTCATGGCGAAGGAACTGCAAGTGCCGGTGATCGCACTGTCGCAGTTGAACCGTGGTTCCGAGCAGCGTCAGGACAAGCGGCCGATGGTGAGCGATCTGCGCGAATCGGGCTCGATCGAGCAGGACGCTGACATGGTGATCCTGCTGCACCGCGACGAGGTCTACGACAAGCAGTCACGCCCCGGCGAGGCTGACCTGATCGTCGCCAAGCACCGCAACGGTCCGACGGCCGACATCCCCGTCGCGTTCCAGGGCCACTACAGCCGGTTCCACGACATGGTGCAGATGAGCGACGGGTTCGGGGACGAGTAGGGAGATCACGTCACACGGAGATCGTGATTCGGCGGCGCGGTGCGTGAGCACCCGGCCGAACCGATAGTGCTCACGCCCGTGGCGCCTACGAACGCACCGTGCGCGTCAGCTCCTCGATCGCGTCGAGCACGCCGCCCACCTCGTCGATGTGGCGATCCTCCGGCTGGAACTCGCCGTCGCTCCAGTGCGTGAAACCGTTGAAGTTGACCTCGGCGCGCACGACGGGCATCGAGAAGTTCGCGACGATCTGGCGCCACTGCTCGATGGCGCGCACTCCGCCGACCGAGCCGTGCCCGATGAATGCGACGGGCTTCCCGACCCACTCGGCGCCCAACGAGTCGACCGCATTCTTGAATCCGCCGGGCACGCCGTGGTTGTACTCGGGCGTGACGAAGACGTACCCGTCGCACGCGTCGATGGCGGCGGACCAGCGCTGCACGTTCGGGTCGCCATAGTTCTTGTTCGCCGCCATCGGATGGATCGGCGTCGTCAGCAGCGGAACATCGAAGGTCGCCAGGTCGATGAGTTCGAACACGGTCTTTCCACCGCGACGCGCAGCGAGGTCGTAGACGTAGCGCGCGACCGCCTCTGTTGCGCGTTCGGTGCGGATGGACCCCAGGATGATGCCGATCTTCACGTTCTTGCTCCTCTCATCGGGCCGTCGTCTGTGCACACTATCGCC
>DXAM01000038.1 GCA_019117025.1 Candidatus Microbacterium stercoravium
TTCAGCGGCCACGGCTCGGCGACGCGCATCACGACCTCCACCAGCATCATCACCACGCCGCCCGCCATGAGCCATCCCTGCCCCCGCAGGTGCGGGCGCACGAGCGCCAGCGTGCGCCGCACGGATCCGGGCGCCCTCTTCTTCGCGCTCATCGCACGGCTCCCGAGAGGATCCGTGCGAGCGTACGATCCCAGTCGTACCGGGCGACGGCGCGCGCACGCCCGGCGGCGCCGAGCCGGCGCGCAAGCGGTCGGTCGTCGCGCAGCGCGCGGAGCGCCTCGCGCAGGGCGGCGGCGCTGCCCGGCTGCACGAGGCAGCCGATGTCGCCGTCGAGGATCTCCGGAAGCTGGCCGGTCTCGGAGGCGACAACGGCCAGGCCCGCGGCGAGGTACTCGAACGCCTTGAGCGGCGAGAAGTACGCATCCGCGCTGGCGGGGTACGGCGCCACACCCACGTGCATGCCGGCGAGCGCCGCCGGCACATCGTCATGCGGGATCGCCCCGAGCCAGCGCACCCGCGCGCCGCGCGCGGCCGCCCGCTCTTCGAGCCGCGCCCGCTCGGGCCCGTGGCCGATGATCGTCAGGCGTGCGCCGTCGAGGCCGGCGATCGCATCGATCGCCACGTCGACTCCGTGCCAGCTCTTGAGCGACCCGATGAACGCGACCTCGAGGAGCCCGTCGCTCATCACGGCGGGCGCGAACGCGCGCGTGTCGACGCCGTTCGGAGCGACGAGCGTCGTGTCCGGTGCGGATCCGTGTGCGCGGGCCCAATCAGCGACGGGGTCCGAGACGCAGGCCACGGTCGCAGCGTCTGCGAGCACGCGCCGCGCCGCGGCGACCGCACCCTCTTCGTCGACAAGGGTGCGGTGCACGCGCTGCTCATCGATGAGCGGCGCGTTGACCTCGACGACCGCCGGCGCCGTCACACGCGCGGCCGTGTCGGAGAACAGCGAGAACCGCTCGTACACGAGGTCGCAGCCGTCGGCGGCGATGCGGTCGGCGATCTCGTGCGCCGCCCGCGACACCGCGTGCTCCCGCTCCGCCGCCCCTCCGCGTCCGACCGGAACCGTCACGACGCGGGCTGTGCCCAGTCGCTCGGCGTTCGACCGCGTCGCGTACACGGTGACCTCGTCGCCGCGGCGCTGGAACGCGCGCACGATCTGCTGCACGTGCACGGACGCGCCCTTCGAGCCGTCCACGGGGATCCCCGGATCGGCGCACACGTATGCCACGCGCATCACGCCACCAGCTCTCTCGGCGCCGTCCGGTCGGCCGCGCTGCGCGCCTCGTCCGTGAAGCGGGCGTGGGCGGCGGCCTGATGGCGCGCGTCGTGCCGGGCCTCGACGAGCGCCCGCGCCGCCTCGGCGAGCGCGACCGTGTCGACGTCGCCGGTCGCGACGCGGCGGATCGCCGCCCTCAGCGCCGCGGAGTCTCCCGGCGGGCACAGCTGCCCCGTCTCGCCGTCGATGACGACCTCGGGGATTCCCGTGACCCTGGTCGAGATGCACGGCACGCCCGTCGCCATCGCCTCGAGCAGCACGGTCGGAAGGCCGTCGGCGTTGCCGTCGGCGCCGATGATGCACGGCGCGACGAACAGGTCGGAATCGCGCAGCAGGTTCGTCACATCGCTCTGCGGGAGAGGGCCGGGCATGCGCACGACCCGTTCGAGGCCGAGCGCGCTCACCCGATCGCGCAGCTCGCCCGCGAGCTCGCCGTCTCCCGCCAGCGTCAGCTCGGCCTCGATGCCCTCCCGGCGCAGCTCGGCGAAGGCATCGAGCAGCACGCGGAAGCCCTTCTTCTCGACGAGCCGGCCGACCGCGGTCACGCGCAGCGGGCCCGCAGCGCGCTCCGGTCGGCGGTAGGCGAATCGGTCGACCTCGATCGCGTTGGGCACCAGGCGGATCTTCTCGGCGTGCACCGGTGCGATCACCCGCAGGTACGACACGTTGAAGGCGCTGACGGTCGCGACGTAGGAGGCATCGGCGACGAGCGAGCGCAGGCGCACCGGGTCGACGGACTCGTGGAACAGGTCCTTCGCGTGCGCGGTGAACGAGTACGGGATGCCGGTGATGATGCTCGCGAGCCGCGCGACGACGGCCGCGGAGGTCGCGAAGTGCGCATGGAGGTGGGTGAGGCGCTCCTGGCGCGCCCGCTGCGCGAGCGCGATGGCGGCCACGGCTTCGTCGGCCTCCGCCGCCAGCAGATCGGGCAGCGCGCGAGCGATCCCCTCGCCCACCCAGGGCTCGGCCTCGCGCAGCGCGGCCCAGAGAAGCGACGGCTTCGTCGGCCGCGGCAGGTACGAGACGGGAGCCGCGACGCGCGCGAGCTCCGGGTGGAACCGCGCATCCTGCGAGGGGCGCAGCGCGAACACCGTGAGGGTCTCGCCGGCCGCCTCGCGAGCGAGCAGCTCGGTGACGATGAACGTCTCGGAGAAGCGCGGGTACACCTTCACCACGTATCCGATGCCGCCGCGCGAACCGTCAGACCGCAATGCTCTCCCCTTCCCTCGATGACGTCGCGGCGCCCCGTGCGAGGTCAGCCGCGAAAGACGGAATGCGCGCCAGACCATCGAGCGCGACGCCGCGCCGAGGAACAGTGCCGCCGGCGCGGTCGGCGAACCAGCGGCCGATCGCGATGGGATCCACGGACCACGGCGACAGCGTCTCGACGAGGCCGGCACGCGTCAGCGCGGCCGCGCGGATCGCCTGTTCGGCGCGGCGACGCCGGCGCGGCGCGACGAGGGCGGGGGTCGTCGTCGACATCACCTCGCAGATCGTGTTGTATCCGCCCATGCACACGACGGCCTCAGCGCCGCGGATCAGCGGCAGGACGTCGGGCACGCGGCGCACGACGCTCGTGCGCGATCCGGCGGCCGCTTCCACCCGCGCGCGATCGGCCGCCGACATCTGCGGACCGGTGACCACGAGGTGATCGATCCCCTCCGGAACGGGGGCGGCGGCGCACGCGACGGCGAGGTCGACGCCGTCGCTCCCGCCGCCGACGGTCGTCAGCAGGTAGGGTGCATCGACCGGATGCCGCGGGCCGTCGATCCGCCCCTCAGCGAGGTATCCGGTGTGCGAGACGAGGTCGCGCAGCGACGCCGGCAGCTCGCCCGATGTCGTCACGTCATGCACGCGCGGGTCGCCGTAGACCCAGATCGCATCGAACAGCGTTCGGATCCGCGCCGCACCGCCGAGCGCGCTCCACTCGTCCGCGACGACGCGCGGCGCATCGAGCACGTCGCGCAGGCCGAGCACCACGCGGCACCCGGGGTTCTCGGCGCGCACCGCGCGCAGCCCCTCCTCCAGCTCGCGGCCGACGCCGAGCGGGTGCCGGTCGACCACGACGAGATCGGGCGCGAACGCGGTCACGGCCGCGCGGAACGCCGCACCGCGCATCGCGACCGACGTCGCGAGGTCGAGGTCGAGCTCGCGCGAGACGTACGCACCCTCGCCGTGGCGGATCCCCGGCAGGATCAGCCAGTCCCATCCGCGCGGCGGGCGGAACCTCGTCGCCTCGGGGCGGCCCGCGACGAGCAGGCCGGTCACGGAACCGTCCGTTCCCGCGCTCAGCGCATGCGCGAGCGCAAGGTTGCGGCGGATGTGTCCGAGCCCCGCCGAGTCATGCGAGAACAGCACGATTCTCGTGCGCATATCTCCTCCTCATCCCGGCCCGACCGATGCTCCGGTGCCGATCGAGTTCTACACTCGTCGGGCTGCAGGAGAAGAGCATGAGGCTCGGATGAGAGGACTCTCATCTTCGCGGACTACCCGACGAGGCGATATCCCATTCCGCGCACCGTCTCGATGCGCCCCGCGCCGAGCTTGGCGCGCAGATAGCGCACGTACACGTCGACGATGTTCGACCCGGGGTCGTAGTCGTACCCCCAGATGCGGCTGAGCAACTGCTCGCGGCTCAGCACCTGATCGGGGTGGCGCAGGAACTCCTCGGCCAGGGCGAACTCGCGCGCCGACAGCTCGACCACGCCGGTGCCGTCGACCTGGGCCCGGCGCGATCGCAGGTCGAGGCTCACGCCGCCGTACGCCAGCGTCGTCGAGGCGGCCGGCTCCGGCTGGGCGTCGCGCATGCGCACCCGCACCCGCGCGAGCAGCTCGTCGAACCGGAACGGCTTCGGGATGTAGTCGTCGGCGCCGCCGTCGAGGCCGCGCACGGTGTCGTCGAGGGAGCTGTGCGCCGTGAGCATGATGACGGGCACCCGATTGCCGCTGCCGCGGAGCGCGCGCAGCACGGCGAAGCCGTCCATGACGGGCAGTCCGACGTCGAGCAGCACGAGATCGAACTCGATCGAACGCGCCAGCTCGAGCGCCTCGTCGCCGCGGCTCGCCCGCTCCGTCGCGTAGCCCGCGGCGCGCAGCCCCTTGTCGACGAACGTCGCGATGCGGTCCTCGTCCTCGACGATCAGGATCCTGCTCATCGTTCCTCCATGTCGTGCGTCGCCGCCGCGCCATGCGGCAGCACCATCGTGAATCGGGATCCGCGCCCAACGGCGGTGTCGAGGTCGATGCGGCCGCCGTGCGCGCGCACGATCGCCTGCACGATCGACAGGCCGAGGCCGGATCCGGCGGTGCCGCGGCTGGCCTGCGCGCGGCCGAACCGCTCGAACACGCGGGTGCGGGCCTCTTCGGGGATCCCCGGCCCGCTGTCGTCGACCCAGCAGCGCAGCCCGTCGCGGTCGAGAGAACTGCCGATCTCGATACGCGTGCCCGGCGCCGAGTACTTCGCGGCGTTGTCGGCGAGCTGCACCCACGCCTGTGTGATGCGCGCCGAGTCGACGACCGCTTCCCCGCGCGCGACGGATCCGAGCCGCCAGTCCCGATCCGGGATGACGCGCACCTTCGCGAACACGCCCCGCGTGAGGTCGTCGGCATCGACGGCCTCGGGGGTGTGCGAACCGCTGCGCTCCGCCTCGGCGAGGTGGGAGATCTGTGCGATGAGGCCCGACATGCGATCGAGCTCGTCGATCGCGAGATCGCGCGCCTGCGCGACGTCTGCGGGATCCGTCGTCTCGACCAGTTCGAGATGCCCGCGCACGATGGTCACGGGGGTCGCGAGCTCGTGCCGCACGTCGTTGACGATGCGCCGCTGACCGTGGAACGCCTCCTCGAGCCTCGCGATCATGGCGTTGATCGTCTCGGTGAGGTCGGAGAGATCGTCGTTGCCGCTGACCGGGATGCGCTCGTCGAGGGCGCCGGCGGTGATGCGCGCGGCAGTGGCGCGCAGATCGCGCACGGGTCTCAGCAGCCGACCGGCGACGATCCATCCGACGAGGCCGATGACGACGATGACGCCGAGGGCCGCCCAGGCGTAGACGACGATCACGGAGCGCAGATCGGCGAGGCGCTCGTCGAGGGAGATCGCCGAGATGAACACCCCCTCGACCGCGGACCCGTCGACGCCGAGGGGAACGGCGAGGTAGCGCACGTCGCTTCCGCCGAGCGATCGGGTGCCGATCACGATGCCGTTCGCCGCGGCGATGTCGGAGACGCCCGCGGCGAAGTCCCCCGTCGTGAGGTCGATGTCCGTCGGCATGCCCGGTCCGTATGCGGGCGCGCCGCCGACCATGCCGAGGGTGCTGCCCCCGAG
>DXAM01000039.1 GCA_019117025.1 Candidatus Microbacterium stercoravium
GTGCGCGCGTACTCGGCGGACGCCGCGACGACGCATGCGTAGCCGCGCGGGTGATCCCACGTCATGCCCTGCAGCACGGTCATGACTCGGCCTCCCACCCGAATTCCTCGCGCAGCGCGGCGTCGTGCTGACCGAGCTTCGGCGAGGCGACGTCGCTCGTGAGCGCGTGCCCGTCGACGCGGATCGGGCCTCGGGTCGTCTTGAGGCTGAGCTGCGTACCGGACCGGGTCAGCGATGCGTCGCGCTCGACCTGCTGCACCATGTCGATCGCTGCGAACCCGTCGTGCGCCACGAGCTCCTCGAGCGTGAGCACCGGCGCGCACCAGACGTCGGCGGCATCGAGGATGTCGAGCCAGTCCTGCGTCGGCTTGGTGGCCAGGTGCGCGGCGAGCAGCGCCTCAGCCTCTTCTCTCCTCGACCACGCCTCCTCCTCGGTGAAGGCGAGGAGCTCGTCGATGCCGAGCAGCTCACCGAGTTTCGGGAGCGGGTTCATGGCGAGCGCGAGGAATCCGTCTGCCGTGGGGTATGTGCCGTAGGGCGCCGCGAGGAACGCGTGCCCGGATCGGTCGCCGCCGCGCTGCACCGTGACCGACGGGTCGTTCAGGTGCACGCTCAGCATCTCGAACTGCAGATCGAGCATCGCCTCGAGCAGGCTCGTCTCGACGAGCCCGCCCCGACCGGTGCGCTCGCGGCGCAGCAGCAGAGCGGTCACGCCCTGCGCGATGTGGCAGCTCGTGAGGTGGTCGGCGATCGACAGCCCGACGGGAACCGGCCCCTGATGCCCGGATCCGCTCAGCCAGGGCAGCCCCGACAACGACTGCGCGAGCAGATCCTGGCCCGGGCGATCCTTCCACGGGCCCGCGTTGCCGTATCCGGTCGCGCTCGCGTAGACGAGGCGCGGGTTCAGCTGCGCGACCGACGCGTAGTCGAGGCCGATGCGCTCCATGACGCCCGGGCGGAAGTTCTGCACGATCACGTCGGCGCGCGTGATGAGATCCTTGACCCGCTCGAGGTCGGCGGGGTTCTTCAGATCCGCCGTCATGCCCTCCTTGTTGCGGTTCATCGCATGGAACGACACCGTCTCCTCATCGGCGACGCTCCCCGCGAAGGCGAGCGTGCGGCCGATGTCGCCGGTTCCGGGCCGTTCGATCTTGATGACGCGCGCACCGAGATCCGCGAGTCGCATCGCCGCCACCGGCCCCGCGAGGAACTGGCTGAAATCGAGCACGGTGATGCCGTGCAGCGGCTTGTCTACGTCGTCTACCACTTGTCTGCTTCCCTTCGAAGAACTGTCCGGCGCCGGGGCCGTGACTCAAACGTTTGATCCGAACGACGCTTTTCCACTCGCCCTTGCGCGACATGCGCGGGCGGGCGGGATCATCGCGGCTCGACGATGGGAGCCGCCTGATCTCCCCTCGAAGCAACACAAGTCGAGCAAACGTTTGCTCACGTCAGTATGCACAGGAAATCCTCGACGCACAAGTGGCGGATCCCTACGGCTGTCGCGGCGCGCGCAGGCGCGCCGTCGACTCGCGCACGATCAGCCGAGGAGCGGGATCATCGACGACGATGCTCGTCGGCGTCTCGCCGCGGATGCGGCGGTAGACCTCGTCGAAGGCGCGCTGGCCGAGCTCGTACCACGGCATCTTCACGGTCGTCAGGGGCGGCCACGAGTTCTCGGCCGTCCACGAGTCGTGCAGTGCCACGACGGAGAGATCCTCGGGCACCGATACGCCCAGCCGCCGCGCCGCGGACAGCACGCCGATGGCCGCGTTCACGTTCGCCACGAAGATGGCGGTCGGACGCCGGTCGCCGCTCAGGAGCTGCTCCGCGGCGCGGACGCCCTCGTCGGGCGTGTAGCCGAAGTCGGTCGTGAGATGCTCGTCCACCTCGAGGCCCGCGGCCGCCATCTCGCTGCGGAAGCCGCTCGCGCGCCGCGCGTTCGTCGGGTTCTCCGGCACGCCGCCGACGAACCCGATCTTCTCGTGACCCAGCTCGATGAGATGGCGCACGGCAGTTCGCGCGCCGGCTTCGTCGGGCATCGTCGCGGATCCGGGGGCATTCGCCTCGACGGAGTTGAGGATCACGACCGGCTTCGTCTGCGCGAATCCCGCGATCGCGTCGACGACGTGAGGGCGATCGCCCGGCTGCAGCAGCAGCGCGTCGACCCGCCCCTCTCCGAGCAGTTTGCGCGCGCGCTCGTCACCCGGCTCGATGTCTTCCGTGCGCCCCATCAGCACGAGATAGTCGTGCTGGATCGCGGCGTCTTCGACGCCCCGCACGAGCTCGATGAAGATCGCGTTCATGAGGTCGGGAACGACGAGCGCGACGACGTTCGAGCGCGCCGACCGCAGCGCCCGCCCCGCCGAGTTCGGCCGGTAGTCGAGCTCGCGCGCTGCGCGCTTGATGCGCTCTCGGGTCTCATCGCTGACGCGCGTTTCGGGTGCGTCGCTCAGCACCCGGGACACGGCCGAGACCGAGACACCGGCGCGGGCGGCGACGTCGCTCAGAGTAGCCATGGGCCGATCCTAATGCGGCGCTTCCGCGGAACCGTCAGCGCCGGGCGGGCGGCCGCGGCGCCCGACCACGGGCCCGCACCATGGACGGCCCCGCACTCCCTGCGGTACGTTCGCTGCACGGTCATCGCCGTCCGCCGGACGGGCGGCGTCAGATCCACGACAGGGGATGCCCATGGTCAGCGCAGTCATCGTCGATGCCGTCCGAACGCCGTCGGGCCGAGGCAAGCCGGGCGGGGCGCTCCATCCCGTCCATCCCACCGATCTTCTCGCGACGACCCTCGCGGCCCTCGTCGGGCGCAGCGGGCTGGATCCGGCGATGATCGACGACGTCATCGGAGGATGCGTTTCGCAGGCCGGCCAGCAGACGTACAACATCACGCGCAGCGCCGTGCTCGGCGCGTCGTTCCCGGAGACCGTGCCCGCCGTCACGATCGACCGGCAGTGCGGATCCAGCCAGCAGGCCGCCGCATTCGCCGCGCAGGGCATCATCGCCGGCGCGTACGACATCGCGATCGCCTGCGGCATCGAGTCAATGAGCCGCAATCCGATCGGATACTCGACGCTCGGCGAGGACATCTACGGCGCGGCCGTCGCCGAGCGCTACCCCGGCGGGCTGGTCGGCCAGGGGATCTCGGCAGAGCTCGTCGCGGCGAAATGGGGCCTCACCCGGGCTCAGCTCGACGAGTACTCGGCCCTGTCGCACCAGCGCGCCGCCGCGGCTCAGGCCTCCGGGGCCTTCGAGAACGAGATCGTCGCAGTCCCCGCGGACGGCGACTCGGTGTCGACCGACCAGACGATCCGCCCGTCGACCACGGCCGAGGCGCTGGGCGGCCTCGCCGCGTCGTTCCGCACCGACGAGCTGGCCGAGCGGTTTCCCGAGATCTCCTGGAGCATCACGCCGGGCAACTCCTCGCCGCTGACCGACGGGGCCTCGGCGGCGCTCATCATGAGCGAGGAGCGCGCCGGATCCCTCGGCCTGCAGCCGCGCGCGAGGTTCCATTCGTTCGCCGTGACGGGCAGCGACCCGCTGCTCATGCTGACGGGAGTGATCCCGGCGACGCAGAAAGTGCTCGAGCGGGCGGGGCTCTCGCTCGACGACATCGATGCGTTCGAGGTCAACGAAGCGTTCGCGCCGGTACCGCTCGCCTGGCTCGCGGAGACGGGCGCGGATCCCGAGAAGCTCAATCCGCGAGGAGGCGCGATCGCGCTCGGCCACCCGCTCGGCGCGTCGGGCGCACGGCTGCTCGCGACCATGCTGAACCACCTCGAGGCGACCGGCGGACGCTACGGTCTGCAGACGATGTGCGAGGGCGGCGGCATGGCGAACGCGACGATCATCGAGCGGCTCTGAGGAGTGCGAGCATGCGGATCACGGGAACAGCGGCGATCGTCACGGGCGGCGCCTCGGGACTCGGCCTGGCGACCGCCGAGAGGCTGATCGAGGAGGGATCCGCGGTCACGATCGTCGACCTCCCGTCGTCGGACGGCGCGGCGGCCGCCGAGCGGCTCGGGCCGCGCGCATCGTTCGTGCCCGCCGATGTGACGGATCCCGACGAGGTCGCGGCAGCCGTCGCGCACGCAGCGTCGACGGGTCCGCTGCGGATCCTGGTGAACTGCGCCGGGATCGGCGCGCCCGCCAAAGTGATCGGTCGCGACGGCCCGCTCGCGCTGGAGGCGTTCGAACGGATCATCCGAGTGAACCTCGTGGGCACGTTCAATGTGCTGCGGCTCGCGGCGTACGAGATGACGCGGAACGAGCCGGTCGACGGCGAGCGCGGCGTGATCGTGAACACCGCGTCGGTCGCCGCCTACGAGGGGCAGATCGGTCAGCCCGCGTATGCCGCCTCGAAAGGCGGCATCGTCTCGATGACGCTGCCGATCGCCCGCGAGCTCGCCGACTCGTGCGTGCGCGTGAA
>DXAM01000040.1 GCA_019117025.1 Candidatus Microbacterium stercoravium
CGGAGCCGCGGTCGCGCAGCGACAGTGTCATGGCGTCTGCAGCGCCTTCTCGACGATGCCCTGCAGCAGCGATTGCACGCTGCCCGAGCGCATCACGGCGACGAGGACGCCGGCGATCGCGACGGCGGCCATCGTGACGATCGCGTACTCGGCCGTGGATGCTCCTTCCTCATCGGTCCAGATGTCTGTCATGGGGTGTCCTTTCTCTCGGGTCGTCGCCGGTCATCCGGCGAACGCGGGGATCGGCGTGGCGCTGACGACGCTCAGAAGCATCGGCGCGACGCCGAGAAGCAGGAATGCGGGCAGAGTGCACACGCCCATCGGAATGAGCAGACGCGTGCCGAGGCGGGATCCGCGAAGGCGCCCGTCGGTTCGGGCGAGGTGGCGGGCGTGGGCGGCGGATGCCCGCAGCAGTTCGACTGCCGGAACCCCGGCCGCGCGCGACAGCGCGAGCACCCTGTCGGCCTGACCGGAATCTCGGCGGGCCGAGATCGACCACTCGTCGCACGCGGCGAGCACGGCCCGCGCACGCCCGACGGAGATTCCGCCGGACAGCGCGGCCGCAAGCAGTTCTTCGTGCATTCCGGGGGTGCCGGGCGCGGGCTGGGCGCGGCGCACGAGCCGGCGGGTCCAGATGCGCGCGAGAAGAATGAGCGCGATGCCGAGGCCCAGGCAGATGCCGCCGAGCGGTGTGGTGAACAGCACGCCGAAAGGATCCAGTCCGAGTCCGGCCGCGACGACGAGGCCGAGCAGCGGCAGCCACAGCATGACCCGCGCGGATGAGGTCGGCTCGGCGAGCGCGACCCGCACGTCGTCGCGCAGTTCGGCGGCATCGCGCAGGGAGTCGGCCACCGAGCGCAGCGTCTCGGCCAGGGGCGCTCCGACCGACTCGGCGATCTCCCACGCCGCCGCCACGTCGCCCCACGCCGCGTCGGAATCGCGCTCGCCGGCGATCGCCTCCACGAGCGTCTCGCCGTCGTCGACGCGCCCCGTGATGCGCGCGGCAGACGGATCACCGCCTTCGGCCAGATGACGCCAGGCGCGCGTCGGGCTCGCGCCCGAGCCGAGCAGCACGGCGAGCGACAGCAGAGTGCCGGCGGGGTCGGGCGCAGGGCGCGCCCCGGATCTCTTCAGGATCGCCACGGCGAGACCTCCTCGATCTCGAGCCGGCCGCCGATCTGCCGGAACTCGCCGACGGCGATCAGCCTCCGCTCCCCCGCCGCATCGCGGGCGAGGTGCAGCACGACATCGAATGCGCTCGACGCCTGGCGAGCGACGGCGTGGTCGTCCCACCCCGCGAGCGCGCCGAGCGCCTCGAGCCTCGCGGGCACGTCGGCGAGGCCGTTGGCGTGCAGCGTGCCGGCCCCGCCGTCGTGCCCGGTGTTGAGCGCGGTCAGGAGGTCGCGGATCTCTTCACCTCGGCATTCGCCGACCACGATCCGATCGGGTCGCATGCGCAGGCTCTCGCGCACCAGGCGCGCGAGGCCGATCGCTCCGGCGCCCTCACGATTCGCCTGCCGCGCCTCGAGCGCGACGTGGTGTGGGTGATCGAGGCGCAGCTCGGCGACGTCTTCGATCGTGACGATGCGTTCGTGCCGGGGCGCCGCGCCGAGCAGCGCCGACAGGAGCGTGGTCTTGCCGCAGCCTGCCCCGCCGGTGACCAGGATGTTCGCTCGTCGGGCGACCAGGGAGCCGAGCCACTCGCGCACGTCGGGCGCGAACGCCCCGCCGGCGCTCAAACCGTCGAGGTCGATGTCGGCCGTGCGCGGCACGCGCACCGACACCGCCGTGCCGCCCGTCGAGATGGGCGCGAGCACGACATGCACGCGCACGCCGCCCGGCATGCGCACGTCGACGAGCGGCGACGAGTCGTCGACGTGGCGCCCGCCGTAGCCCACGAGATCGACCGCGAGGTCATGCACCTCGCGCTCCGACGCGCGCCACTCGGGCACGCGCTCGGCGCCGTGGCCGCGATCGACGAACAGTCCGGAGGATCCGTTGACGAAGATGTCGGTGACCCGCGGATCTGCGACGTACGGCGCAAGCGCCCCGAACGCATCGTCCTCGCGCGCGGGCTCGGCGCCCGGGGTGTCCGATCGTCGCGATGTCTTCTCGCGCGGAGTGACGATGAAGGGATCAGGCATGGCTCAGACGCTACGAACTCGGCGCGCGCGCTGTCGGCTCGCAGGATGCGATCGTCAGATAACTCCTCGATTTCAACGATTGTGAGCGCACTGATCCGCTGGTGAGGACGCACCCCGACTTTCGGAGGTATCCGCGAGCGGCAGAATGGCCGTAGCGTCATAGTCAGGGCCGGAGTCCGTGCGCGGGCGGCCCGAGAAAAGCACGTTGCAAAGGAGCAGACCATGTCTCAGCAGATCGACCATGTCTTCGACGAGAACCGCCGATTCGTCCCCTCCGAAGAGTTCGCCGCGAACGCGATCGCCGGACCGGAGCTGTATGACGAGGCGGCAGCCGATCGGGAGGCGTTCTGGGCGAAGCAGTCGCGCGAGCTGATCGACTGGCACAAGCCGTTCACGAACGTTCTCGACTGGTCGAACCCGCCGTTCGCGAAGTGGTTCGACGACGGCGAGCTCAACGTCGCATATAACTGCCTCGACCGGCACGTCGAGGCCGGCCGCGGCGACCGGGTCGCCTTCCACTTCGAGGGCGAGCCGGGCGACACCCGCACGATCACGTACGCCCAGCTCACCGAGGAGGTCAAGCGGGTCGCGAATGTGCTGACGGATCTCGGCGTGGGCCGCGGTGACCGCGTCGCAATCTACCTCCCCATGATCCCGGAGGCCGTTGCCTCGCTCCTCGCGGTCGCGCGCCTCGGCGCGGCGCACTCGGTCGTCTTCGGCGGTTTCAGCGCCGACAGCCTGCGCTCGCGCATCGACGACGCAGGCGCGAAGGTCGTCATCACTGCAGACGGCGGTTACCGCAAGGGCAAGGCGACCTCGCTCAAGCCCGCGGTCGACCAGGCGCTCGCTGACCGCGGCGACGGCGAACAGGCGACCGTGCAGAATGTGCTCGTCGTCAAGCGCACGGGCCAGGACGTCGATTGGAACGACGAGCGCGACATCTGGTGGCACGACGCGGTCGCCACGGCGTCTGCCGAGCACGAGGCCGAGGCGTTCCCGAGCGAGAATCCGCTGTTCATCCTGTACACGTCGGGAACGACCGGAAAGCCGAAGGGCATCCTGCACACGTCGGGCGGATACCTCACACAGGCCGCGTTCACGCACAGGAGCGTCTTCGATCTCCGGCCCGAGTCGGACGTGTTCTGGTGCACGGCCGACATCGGCTGGGTGACGGGACACTCGTACTCGGTGTACGGCCCGCTCGCCAACGGCGCGACCCAGGTGCTGTACGAGGGCACGCCCGAGTACCCCGAGCCCGGCCGCTGGTGGGACATCATCGAGAAGTACGGCGTCACGATCTTCTACACCGCGCCGACCGCCGTGCGCAGCTTCATGAAGCAGGGCCGCGAGATCCCGCAGAAGCGCGACCTGTCGTCGATCCGCCTGCTCGGATCGGTGGGCGAGCCCATCAACCCCGAGGCGTGGATGTGGTTCCGAGAGGTGATCGGCGCGGGCGACGTGCCGATCGTCGACACGTGGTGGCAGACCGAGACCGGTGCGATCATGATCTCGCCGCTCCCCGGCGTGACCGAGACGAAGCCGGGATCCGCGCAGGTCGCGATGCCGGGCATCGCGATCGACGTCGTCGACGAAAAGGGCGAGCCGGTCGGCGATGGCGCGGGCGGGCTGCTCGTGGTGACCGAGCCATGGCCGAGCATGCTGCGCGGCATCTGGGGCGACCCCGATCGCTTCGTCGACACCTATTGGAAGATGTTCGCCGATAAGGGCTATTACTTCGCGGGCGACGGAGCCCGGAAGGATGAGGACGGCGACATCTGGCTGCTCGGTCGCGTCGACGATGTGATGAACGTCTCGGGCCACCGCCTGTCGACGACTGAGATCGAGTCGGCACTCGTCGCCCACGAGGCGACTGCCGAGGCGGCCGTCGTCGGCGCGAACGATGAGACGACCGGTCAGGCGGTCGTGGCGTTCGTGATCCTCAAGGAGAGCTTCCTCAAGCAGCACGGCCCGGAGGGGCTCGCGCAGGATCTGCGCACGTGGGTCGGCGCGCAGATCGGACCCATCGCTCGTCCGCGCGACGTGTTCATCGTGAACGAGCTTCCGAAGACGCGCTCCGGCAAGATCATGCGCCGCCTGCTGCGCGACGTCGCGGAGGGCCGCGAGGTCGGCGACACGCAGACTCTCGCCGACACCATGGTCATGTCGGCGATCACCAAGCAGGTGAAGTAACGATGAAGCGGGCGGATCCATCAGGATCCGCCCGCTTCGTCGTGCGCGCGCTCAGTCGAATGTGAAGGCGACCTCGACCTCGACGGGCGAGTCGAGCGGCAGAACGCTCACTCCCACGGCGGAACGGCTGTGAGCGCCGGCGTCGCCGAAGACCTCGCCGAGCACCGTGCTCGTGCCGTTGATGACGCCGGGCTGGCCCGTGAACGATGGGTCGGAGGCGACGAAGCCCGTGACCTTGAACACGCCGGTCAGACGGTCGACGCCGCCGACGGCCGCGGCCGCCGCCGCGATCGCGTTCAGCGCAGACGTGCGCGCGAGGTCGTGCGCGTCTGCCGCGGGCACGAGGCCGTGTCCGTCGCCGACCTTTCCGGTGGCAGGCAATGCGCCGGCGACGAAGGGCAGCTGCCCCGAGGTCCAGACGATGTCGCCGTGGACCTTCGCGGGAATGTAGCTGGCGACCGGCGCCGCGACGTCGGGCAGCTCGATGCCGAGCTCGGCGAGGCGTGCCGAGACGCTCACTGCTCGTCTCCGAACTGCTTCGCGGCCTCGGCGGCGTGGGCGAGGCCGACGTTCTGATCGCCGGCGCCGACGGGACGCTTCATGTAGGCCACGAGCCCGCCCTCGGCGTTCTGCACGATCTGCACCAGCTCCCAGCCCTGCTTGCCCCAGTTGTTGAGGATGGCCGCTGTGTTGTGAATGATCAGCGGAGTGGTGAGGTACTCCCAGGTGGTCACGAATTCTCCCGTCGAAACGCGAATGTAGTGGCTGTGCATCGGGAAAGCACGGGGCGCGCAGGTACGCGCTACCCAGGCTTCTCCCTTAGCATCAACCCTATGCCTCATGCGAAAAGGACGTTCGGCGGTGTGCTCGGCGGCGTGATAGGACTCGTCGGTCTGAGCGCGATCGCCGGCATTCTCGTGACTGCGACCGTCACGCCGGCCATCGCCGTATCCGGCTACGCCGCCTCGAGCGCGATCTCGCTGTTCGACAGCCTGCCCGGCAACCTGCAGGTCGACCGGCCGATGGAGCCGACGACGATCTACGCGCCGACCGGCGAGGGCGAAGACGACTATTACGAGCTGGCGTCGTTCTACGACCAGAACCGCGAGCCGGTCGAGTACGACGAGGTCTCGCAGTACGTGTACGACGCGCTGCTGTCGACGGAGGATCCGCGCTACTACGAGCACGGCGGCGTCGATCTGATCGGAACCGGTCGCGCGCTGCTCAGCAACGCCGTCACCGACACCACACAGGGCGGATCCTCGATCAGTCAGCAGTACGTCAAGGGCGTGCAGGTGCAGACGTGCGAGCGCACGGCGACGGATCAGGAGACGCTCGCTGACTGCGCCGAGGACGCGACCACCGCATCGGGCACCGAGGGATACCAGCGCAAGCTGCAGGAGATGCGGTACGCGATCACGATCGAGCAGGACTACTCCAAAGAGCAGATCCTCATCGGTTACCTCAACCTCGTGAACTTCGGCGGTTCGACGTACGGCATCGAAGCCGCCGCGCAGCGCTACTTCTCGAAGTCGGCCAAAGACGTCAATCTCAACGAAGCGGCCACGCTCGCGGGCATCGTGAACTACCCGTCGACGCTGCGTCTCGACCAGCCGGACAACGAGGCGAACGGCAAGGAGAACGGTTACGAGCTGACGAAGAAGCGCCGTGACCAGGTGCTGAGCCGCATGCTCACCGAGGGCACGATCACGCAGGAGAAGTACGACGAGACCATCGAACAGCCGATCGAGCCGAAGCTCAAGAACCGCACGCAGGGCTGCGCTGCGGCAGGCGGCACCGCCTACTTCTGCCAGTACGTGAAGAACACGATTCTGCACGATGATCGGTACACCGATGCCTTCGGCGAAACGCCGGAAGAGCGCAGCGACCTGCTCACGCGCGGCGGGCTCGACATCTACACGACGCTCGACAACAACCTGCAGTACGAGGCGCAGCAATCGATGGCGCGCAACGTCGAGACCCATCGCGATGGCATGGACCTCGGCGCGGCGGCGGTGCAGATCGATGCGCACACCGGAAACATCCTCTCCCTGGCTCAGAACACGCTCTTCAATGAGTCGTCAGAGACGGGGCCGGGCGAGACATCGCTGGTGTATGCGGCAGATTTCACCCACGGCCGCTCAACCGGGTTCTCCGCCGGTTCGACGTACAAGATGTTCACGATCATCGACTGGCTCGAGAACGGCCGCAGTGCGAACGAGTACCTCGACGGTCGCGTCGGGCAGACGCTGCCGTTCTCCTGCGGTGAGATGACGAGCTCGTACACCACCAGCCGCGGTGACAACTTCGGGAACAACGGCGGCAGCATCAATTCGGTTCGGAACTTCACCGGGCTCTCGCTCAACACGGGGTTCTACGCGATGGCGTCCCAGCTGGACGTGTGCGAGATTCACAACGTTGCCGACCGCATGGGCGTCTCGCTCGGAAACGGTGATCCGATCTCGGAGCTCCCCGGACATGAGACAGCGTTCAGCGTCGTCGGATCCGCGAACATCGCGCCCGTCGACATGGCGTCGGCGTACGCGACGGTCGCCAACGGCGGTGTCCACTGCGAGCCGACCGCCATTCTGCGGGCGGACGGACCCGATGGCGAAGAGCTTCCCATCCCCGAGACGGAGTGCGAGCGCGTACTCGACGAGAATGTCGCGGCGACGACCGCCTACACGATGTCCCGCGTCATGGAAGGCGGGCAGACCGGCAGCGGCGCCAACGTCGGCGACGGCATCCCCACGTTCGGCAAGACGGGTACGCACGAGGGCATCCAGTCGTGGATGATCCAGACGACGTCCAACGTCACCTCCGCTGCATGGATCGGCAACGCCAGCGGCGGTGCGCGCAACGGGCAGGGAGACCTGTTCAACAACGGTCTCGACGGTATTCGTTACACGATGTCTCGCGAGATCCAAGCAGCAGCAAATGCCAAGTACGGCGGCGAGGCCTTCCCCGAGCCCGACCCCGGCCTGACGAAGGTCGTCGAGAAGGACGTGCCGAACGTGTCGGGCATGTCGGTCGAAGAGGCGACCTCCGTTCTGCGGGGGCAAGGCTTCCAGGTCCGTACGGGCGACGAAGTACCGGGAGAACAGGACAAGGGCCGGGTCGAGAGCACCAACCCGTCCGGCACGGCCCCGGCCGGCAGCCTCATCACGCTCCTGATCTCCGACGGCAAGGGCTCCATCGAGGTTCCGGACGTCTCGGGGATGTCTCCTGGCAAGGCGTACAGCGAGCTCTTCGAACTCGGACTGCGCGTGGAGCTCACTGCGTGCAAGACGAACCCGGACGCGCCCGCGGGCGGCCGCGTGACCAGCACGGATCCGGCGGCCGGCACGCAGGTCGAGGACGGCGCCACCGTGAAGATCAATCGCGAGGCATCCAGGTGCAACGCGAGCGCCGATGACGGAGACGACGACTGATGACCCGCGCGCTGCCGATTGCCCTCGCGGCGGTCGGCGTCGCCGGCTCCACGGCCGCGACCTGGGGCATCGGCATCGAGCGATTCATGTTCACGGTGCGTCACCGCACGGCGCGGATCCTTCCCGCCGGGTCGGTCCCGATCCGGATCCTGCACATCAGCGACATGCATCTCGCGCCGTGGCAGCGCCGCAAGCGCGAATGGGTCTCGCGCCTCGCGTCGCTGCGTCCGGACCTCGTGATCGACACGGGCGACAACTTCGGCCACCCGGACGCGCTGCCGGCGATCCGTCGCGCGCTCGGTTCGTTCGAAGGCACGCCGGGTGTGCACGTGCACGGGTCGAACGACATCTGGGCGCCGAAGCCGCGCAACCCGTTCCGGTACTTCCTCGGCCCGTCGAAGAAGGAACCCCACGTACCGCGCCTCGATACCGACGCCCTCGACGAGTTCCTGTCGGGCGGCCTCGGCTGGTCGGCGCTCAACAATCGCTCCGCGGCGCTCGACGTGCGCGGTCACCGGATCCGATTCATCGGAACCAACGACCCGCACCATCGCTACGACGACTGGGACGCGCTCGACGAGTCGCTCATCGGCGCTTCCCCCGCCGACCTCACGATCGGCGTCACGCACGCGCCCTATCGCCGCGTGCTCGACGGGTTCGTCGATCGCGGCGCGGATGCGATCTTCGCCGGCCACACGCACGGCGGCCAGGTGCGCCTCCCCGGGTTCGGAGCGCTCGTCGCCAACTGCGACCTGCCGCTGAGCCAGACGCGCGGCCTGTCGACGTGGCACCGCGATGGCCGCTCGGTACCGCTCAACGTGAGCGCCGGCCTCGGCCACTCGATCTACGCGCCGGTGCGCTTCGCCTGCCGCCCGGAGGTCTCGTTGATCACGCTGGCGGGGCGGCGCTGAGGCTCAGCGCCCCTCGAGCTCGTGGCGGATGCCGTCGAGGTTGCGGTCGGCCTGTTCCAGGAGTGCCGCGGTCAGCGCGAAGCGCCGGTTGATCTCGGGGTTCGGCGGTTCCAGCAGGGGCTTGTATCGGAAGTCGTGCTCAACCTCCGCCCAGACGTGCTCGAGCATCGTACGGATCTGGATCTCCACCGGGGTTCCCGCGGAGGTCTCGGCGAACACGCTGCCGTCGCGAGTGCGGGCGACGAACTGCACGCTGCGGTATCCGAAGCTCTCATCTCCCAGCAGGTCGCCCTTGTCGATGTACGACTCTTCGACGACCTCGAACAGCCGGCGGATCATCTTCTCGACCTGCGCGAGGTCGCTGCGGAAGAACGTCATCACGCGCACGCCGACCATGTCGAGCACGGCCTTCGAGGGATCCCTGCGCACCTTCTGCTCGAACGATCCGCGCTTCTTCACACGCGCTTCGACGCGGAAGTCGGACACGCCCCACTGTCTGAGGTGGAGGGGGATCTCGCTCTCGAGCGCGTCGCGCAACAGCCGATACTCGACGAGATTGCGGTCGTACGCCCGAAGCGCGTCCTTGACCTCAGCGTCGATGTCCATGCGTCCAATCGTATGTGAGGGGCCCGCTGCGGCAGCGTATGCCCCGCTGACAGATACCAGCCCCGTACGGCGAAGAGCCGGAGCAGATGCTCCGGCTCTTCGCCTCATCACGGTCGGGGTAACAGGATTTGAACCTGCGACCTCCTCGTCCCGAACGAGGCGCGCTACCAAACTGCGCCATACCCCGTGACAACTTGACTAGTCTAGCGGATCCCCGCGCGGGCGTCGAACTGGTGCCGACGCCCGCGCGTGGCGGCTCTGCGGCTACTCGCCGACGGGCACGAGGCGCGTCAGCTGCGTCACGTGGCGCGGCTCGAGCTCTTCGACCGAGCTCACTCCGAGCAGCGCCATGGTGCGGCGGATCTCGCTCGAGAGGATCTCGATCATGCGGTCAACGCCCTCGCGTCCGCCCGCCATCAGGCCGTACAGGTAGGCGCGGCCGACGAGCGTGAACTTCGCGCCGAGCGCCATCGCGGCCACGATGTCCTGACCGTTCATGATGCCGGTGTCGACCATCACGGTGGCGTCGTTGCCGACCTCCTTCACGACCTGCGGCAGCAGGCGGAACGGGATCGGGGCGCGGTCGAGCTGACGGCCGCCGTGATTCGACAGGATGATGCCGTCGACGCCCATATCGATGAGCTTCACCGCGTCGGGCACGTTCTGCACGCCCTTGATCACGATCTTGCCGGGCCACATCTCGCGGATGACGGCGAGGTCGTCATAGCTGATCGTCGGGTCCATGGCCGAGTTCAGCAGGTCGCCGACCGTGCCGCCCGTCGTCGACAGCGACGCGAACTCGAGCTTCGGGGTGGTGAGGAAGTCGATCCACCACCACGGGCGCGGCAGCGCGTTCGCGATCGTGCCGAGCGACAGCTGCGGCGGGATCGAGAAGCCGTTGCGGCCGTCGCGCATGCGGTTGCCGGCGATCGGAGTGTCGACCGTGAACTGCAGCGTGTCGAACCCGGCCTCGGCGGCCCGCTTCACGAGGCCGTACGAGATCTCACGGTCGCGCATGACATACAGCTGGAACCAGTTGCGCCCGTCGGGGTTCGCCTTCTTGACGTTCTCGATCGACGTGGTGCCGAGCGTCGACAGGGTGAAGGGGATCCCGGCGGCTCCCGCGGCGCCAGCGCCCGCGGTCTCGCCCTCGGTCTGCATCAGGCGCGTGAACCCGGTCGGAGCGATGCCGAAGGGCAGCGCCGACGTGCCGCCGAGGATCTGCGTGGTCGTGTCGACGTTCGCGGCGGGACGCAGGATGTCGGGGTGGAACTCGATGTCCTCGAACGCCTGGCGTGCGCGGGTCATCGACAGCTCCTGATCGGCGGCGCCGTCGGTGTAGTCGAACGCGGCGGCCGGCGTGCGGCGCTTCGCGATCGTGCGCAGGTCGTAGATCGTGAGCGCCTTCTTCAGCCGGGCGTCCTTGCCGAACTCGGGCAGCTTGATCTTGAGGAACTCCATCACCTCGGCGGGCTTCGGAAACTGTCGCTGAACCATTCGTTTACCTTCCTCACACGCGCGTGGACGCGTAATAACCATTGATGTGCTGTTGGATTCGGGCGCGCGCCCCGTCGGCGTCTCCCGCAGAGATCGCATCGATCACGCCGCGGTGCTCGACCTGCAGCCGCTCGCGCGCGGCCGCCCAGTCGTCGATCGCGTGCGCCCTCGACTGCACGTAGGTCTCGATCGCGGCGCGAAGGCCGGTCATGATCGATGCGAACACCGCATTGCCCGTGGCCTCGGCGAGGATCGCGTGGAACCGCGCATCGAGAGCCAGGAACTCATCGGACGTGAGCGTCGCATCGTCCATGACGTCGAGCAGCGTCGAGGCTGCGTCGGGCGCCGATGCCGAAGCGCCGAGCTCGCCGACGACGGCGGTCTCGAGCACCAGCCGCGCGGCGACGACGTCGTCGAACGAGTACGCCTGCGCCGCGGCCTGCAGCCCGAGCACCTGCGCGAGGCCCGAACCGGCCGACGTCGTGATCACGGCGCCCGCACGCGGGCCGGATCCGGTCGCCGTGTGCAGCACGCCCATCACCTCGAGCACGCGCAGCGCTTCGCGCACGCTCGAGCGTCCGACGCCGAGCTGAACGGCCAGTTCGCGCTCGCTCGGAAGCCGGTCGCCCGGACCGAGCTCACCCGAGCGCAGCCTGGTCTCGACGTGCGACAGCACGGTGCGCCAGGCCTTCGTCTCGGCCATGAGTGCCCCCGGATCAGAAACTTGTGGTCTGACCACAGTACCGCGCGTTTTCGCCAGGTGGCAACACGGCGTATGTCGACGTATTTCGCTCGCTTTGTGCCTGTTCTTCGCGCACGTCATTCTGGAAGGTATGCCCAGCCCCGACGCCGCCTGGCCGATCGGCCCGGGCTTCACGCTCAGCGGCTCGCGGGAACCCGGCCGCTTCGGTCGGATCCTGTGCGCCGCCGCACTGCTGGGCGCGATATCGAACGCCGTTCTCGTGATCTTCGAGAAGGCCGTGCTGAAGAGGTGGATGTGATGGACGAGCTGCGTCTGAACGAAACGCGATCGTTCCCCGCACCGGAGGAGTTCTCCGCGCAGGCGAACGTCGACGCGTCGATCTACGAGACGGCGAACGCGGATCCGGTGGCCTTCTGGGAGGCCGCTGCCCAGCGGCTCGACTGGGCCGAGCCCTGGCACACGGCGCACACGTGGGACGAGACAGTGCCCGCGGCGCAATGGTTCGTGGGAGGCCGGCTCAACGTCGCCCACAACTGCGTCGACCGCCATGTCGACGCCGGCCGCGGCGACAAGGTCGCCCTCTACTTCGAGGGCGAGCCCGGCGACCGCGAGGCCGTCACCTATGCCGACCTTCAGCGCCGCGTCGCGCAGGCGGCGCACGGCCTCACCTCCCTCGGCATCGGCCCCGGCGACCGCGTCGTGATCTACCTGCCGGTGCTCGTCGAGACCATCGTGATCACACTCGCGTGCGCCCGCATCGGCGCCGTGCACTCGCTCGTGTTCGGCGGGTTCTCGGCCGACGCCGTGCGCTTCCGCCTCGAAGACACCGGAGCGAAGCTGCTCGTCACGACCGACGGCCAGAACCGGCGCGGCAAGGCCGTCGAGGTCAAGTCGGCGGCCGACGAGGCCGCCCGCGATCTGCCCGACCTCGAACATGTACTCGTCGTGCGCCGCACCGGGCAGGATGTGCCGTGGACCGAAGGCCGCGACGTCTGGTGGCACGACGCCGTCGAGACCCAGCCCGCCGTTCACGAGGCCGCGTCGTTCGACTCCGAACACCCCCTGTTCATCATCTACACCTCGGGCACGACCGGAAAGCCCAAGGGGCTCGTGCACACCTCGGGCGGCTACCTGACGCACACGAGCTGGGCGCACTGGGCCCACTTCGATGCCAAGCCCGACGACGTGCACTGGTGCACTGCCGACCTCGCGTGGGTCACCGCGCACACGTACGAGATCTACGGCCCCCTGTCGAACGGCCTCACGCAGGTCATCTACGAGGGCACGCCCGACGCACCGGTGCAGACCCGGCACCTCGAGATCATCGAGCGCTACGGCGTGACCGTGTACTACACGGCGCCCACGCTGATCCGCACGTTCATGACGTGGTTCGGATCCGCGCTCCCCGAGGGCCACGATCTCTCGACGATCCGTCTGCTCGGCACGGTCGGTGAGGCGATCAACCCCGAGGCGTGGGTGTGGTTCCGCCGAAACTTCGGCCGCGGCACCGCCCCCGTCGTCGACACCTGGTGGCAGTCCGAGACGGGCGCCGCGATGATCGTGCCGCTGCCCGGCGTCACGACGCTGAAGCCCGGCTCGGCGAGCGTGGCACTGCCCGGAATCGACATGGCCGTCGTCGACGAGGCCGGCGAGCCGGTCTCCCCCGGCCGCTCCGGAACGCTCGTCGCACGCCGCCCATGGCCCGGAATGGCCCGCACGATATGGGGCGACGCCGAGCGCTACCGGAAGTCGTACTGGTCGGAATACGCCGACCGCGGCTACTACGTCGCCGGTGACGGCGCGACCATCGATGAAGACGGCTACGTCTGGATCCTCGGCCGTCTCGACGACGTGGTGAACGTCTCGGGCCACCGCCTGTCGACGATCGAGATCGAATCGTCGCTCGTCTCGCACGACGCCGTCGGCGAGGCGGGGGTCACCGGCGTGACGGATCCGATCACCGGGCATGCGGTCGTCGCGTTCGTCACCGACGGATCCGCGGGCGCCGCCGCGCACGACGATCTGCGCCAGCAGGTGACGCACGACATCGGCCCCATCGCGAAGCCGAAGCACGTCGTTCGCGTCGCGGAGCTTCCCAAGACCCGATCGGGCAAGATCCTGCGGCGGCTGCTCGCGCAGCTGTGGCAGGGCGATACGCTCGGCGATATCACGAGCCTGCAGAACCCCTGGGCCGTCGACGGCGTGCGCGAAGCCGTGCGCCGGGCCCGCGAGAAGGAGACCAGATGAGCGAGCACAAGTTCGGATTCCGCACGCGTGCGCTGCACGCCGGCGGCACCCCCGACGCGACCACCGGAGCACGGGCGGTGCCGATCTACCAGTCGACGTCGTTCATCTTCGACGATGCGAAGGATGCGGCGAACCTCTTCGCGCTGCAGAAGTACGGCAACATCTACTCGCGCATCGGCAACCCGACCGTGGCGGCGCTCGAGGAGCGCATCGCCTCGCTCGAGGGCGGCATCGGCGCCGTCGCGACCGCGAGCGGCATGGCGGCCGAGTACATCACCTTCTCCGCCCTCGCGGGGTCGGGCGACCACATCGTCGCCTCGAGCCAGCTCTACGGCGGCACCGTCACGCTGCTCGACGTCACGCTGCGCCGCATGGGCATCGAGACGACGTTCGTCGAGAGCGATGACCCCGAAGAGTTCCGCAAGGCGATCCGCGAGAACACCAAGGCCGTGTACACCGAGGTGATCAGCAACCCGGGCGGTGAGGTCGCCGACCTGGAGGGGCTGTCGGAGGTCGCGCACACAGCCGGCGTGCCGCTCGTCGTCGACGCGACCCTCGCCACCCCATACCTGCTGCGCCCGATCGAACACGGCGCCGACATCGTGATCCATTCGGTCACGAAGTTCCTCGGCGGCCACGGCACCACGCTCGGCGGCGTCGTCGTCGAGGCGGGAACGTTCGACTGGGGCAACGGCCGGTTCCCGACCATGACCGAGCCGGTCAAGTCGTACGGCGGCATCCGGTGGTGGGACAACTTCGGCGAGTACGGCTTCCTCACGAAGCTGCGCAGCGAGCAGCTGCGCGACATCGGCCCGTCGCTCAACCCGCAGGCTGCGTTCACCCTGCTGCAGGGCGTGGAAACGCTGCCCCAGCGCATGGACGCCCACATCGCGAACGCGCGCATCGTCGCCGAATGGCTCGCGTCGGATCCGCGCATCTCGTACGTGACATGGGCGGGCCTCGACGACCACCCCCACTTCGAGCGCGCGCAGAAATACTTCCCGCTCGGGCCCGGATCGGTGTTCGCCTTCGGCGCTCGCCCGTCGGGCGCGTTCGATTCCGACGAGGCGCGGCTCGTCGCGGCACGGGCGACGGGCGAGAAGCTCATCGAGTCGCTGCAGCTCGCCAGCCACCTCGCGAACGTCGGCGATGCGCGTACGCTCGTGCTGCACCCCGCGACGACCACGCACCAGCAGCTCAGCCCGGAACAGCTCGATGCCGCGGGTGTGCCGGCCGATCTCATCCGCATCTCGGTGGGCCTGGAGGACCCCGAAGACATCATCTGGGATCTCGACCAGGCACTCGAAGCGGCGACAGGGGAATCCCGATGACGGCGTCGACGTTGTGCTCAGTACCGACTCAGACTGGAGGCGTCCGATGACCGACGCATGCGAGTTCACTCCCCCGGCAGACGCGTGCGCTCTGCCCGGTGCGGCGGGTGCTGCCGCGACGAACGACGTCGACCCCGCTCACGCCGGGCGCACGTGGCAGGGCCCCGGCGCCGGCGCGCGCCTCGGGATCCTGCGCCGTGCAACGTCGATCGCGATCGTCGGGGCGTCCAGCAACCCCGCCCGCGCGAGCTACTTCGTCGGCACCTACCTGCTGTCGAGCTCGCCGTACGACGTGTACTTCGTCAACCCGCGCGCCGACGAGATCCTCGGGCAGAAGGCGTACGCCTCGCTCGCCGATCTGCCGGTCGTGCCCGACATCGTCGATGTCTTCCGCAAGCACGACGACCTGCCGGGCGTCGCCCGCGAGGCCGTCGAGGTCGGCGCGAAGGCGCTGTGGCTGCAGCTCGGCTCTTGGAACGAGGAGGCCGCCGCGATCGCGGAGCAGGGCGGCCTTTCGGTCGTCATGGACCGCTGCGTGAAGATCGAGCACGCCCGATTCCACGGCGGCCTGCACCTCGCCGGCTTCGACACCGGCGTGATCTCCTCCAAGCGCCAGGTCGTGTCGCGCTAAATCCTGCACGCGAAGGGGGCCCGCTTCGGCGGGCCCCCTTCGCGTCCGCACAGCGCCACACGCACAACTACGGCAGATTGCGCCGGAAGCGCCGAATCCGGTGCGGATCGTGCGGCCGGTTGCCGGAAACTGCCGTAGTCATGCATCGGGTCCGTATACGCCACCGGGCGCGCGGCGGGTCAGCGGAGCACGGCGTGGTGCGTGAGGCTGCTTTCCGTCGAGGCCGGAATCGCGCGGCCCTGTGCGCAGAGCGCGAGCTTGGCGACGAAGTCGTCGAACATCAGGCGCACGTCGACCGACTCCCATACCCGCACGACCGACCCTGCTGCCGGATCTGACGCCGGCCGGGCACCGTACTGACCGTCGGCGCCGATCGTCGGGCGCGGCAGGTCTCGGAACGTCGACGACGACGGCGCCGGCTGGAACGACGACTGCAGCGTGCTCAGCAGCACCAGGGGGCTGTCCCCCAGCACGTATGTCTCACCGATGTCGATGCCGT
The DNA here is from genome assembly GCA_019117025.1 of Candidatus Microbacterium stercoravium. Lineage (GTDB taxonomy): Bacteria > Actinomycetota > Actinomycetes > Actinomycetales > Microbacteriaceae > Microbacterium > Microbacterium stercoravium. The sequence goes on from DXAM01000040.1 coordinate 16,191, forward strand.
ACCGGCGGGTCATCGCATCCACGGACATCAGGGCGTCGGCGAGGTGGGCCCCGAGAGCTCCGTGCGGACGGATGCGGGTCTCGATCTCCGCGAACGACATCAGCGCGCGCCGATAGGCATCGCGCGGCACCTGCCAGATCTCGAGCTCGGGCTGATCGAAGACCGTGCCCGCCGCGGGAACGTCGATGGCGAGGTTGTACTCGATGGGATCCGCGCCCGGCGGTGGGACTGCGTGCGGGTACTCCCCTCCCCCGATCCAGATCAGCGTGATCCGCGACGCGATCGCGGGCTCGAGCAGCAGCGCGCTCGCGAGATCGGTCAGGCCGGCGCCCGCGCAGTAGAACAGCGGCGCGTCCGTGTCGTCGCGCTGGGCCTCGGCGATGATCGCGCGGGCCGCTTCGGTGTCGTGCGGCTCCCCGCCCTGCAATGCCGTCTCCGCGCCCGCGAGCACGGGCACGTCGCGCCGCCCGCAGCGCGCGAGCAGGTCCCGGGCGATGACGGCCGCATTCGCGGCCTGCGTCGGGCTCGCGTCGAAGCCGTCATCGGGCCTCAGATGCGATCCGATCACGAGCCGGAGCTCGGCCGACGGCGAGAGCGCCTGGTGGGCGAGCTGAACGAGATCGTCGGGGTCGGCCGAGAAGTCGTTGTCGACGATGACGCGCACACGAGTCATGCCGACACCTCCTCAGCGCCGGAGGCCTCGACCTCGCTGTCGCGCGCGGGGCGGATCCGGCCGATCCAGAAGATGCCCACGGCGCACGAGGCGGCCGTCGTGATCGCCAGGAACCAGTACAGGCCCCGCACGTTCCAGGCGACGAGTGCAGGAGTGAACAGGGCGACGACCGCGGCCACGAGGCGCGCGCAGAACATCGTCATCCCCTGTGCCGTCGCCCGGAACTGCGTCGGGAAGAGCTCCTGCGACCAGACCTTGTACATCGGCTCGCCCGCAATGGCGCCGCCGAGCGCGAACATCACCCCGAGCAGCACGAGCGTCCACACGTGCGCGCCCAGCGCGGCGACGACGATGAAGGATCCGACGTTGACGACGCTCGCGATGACGAAGGCCAGTGCACGCCACTTCGAGTCGACGACGCGCAGCATGATGGTCGTGCCGATGAACGTCACGACCATTGTGATGAGCGAGAACGTCGAGGCGACCTGCACGGTCGATCCGGCCGCGTTGACCCAGACGTACGTCGAGAACTGGCCGTTCGTGTTGAGCGCGATCATGAGCAGCACGTAGAAGAGGCCCGTCGCGATGAGCGGCCACCGGAAGCGGCTGCGGAACAGGTCGCCGAGCGTCGCCGGCTTCGCGGCGGCTCCGCCGTTCAGCGAGAACGAGTGGGTGTCGGTCCAGGTCTTCGATTCCGGCAGGCGCATGCGGAACAGCAGCACCAGGACGGCGACGACGATGATGTGGATGTTGTAGATCCGCCCGCCCAGCATTCCGAGCCCGCCGACGGCGGCGCCGATGAGGAACACCATGGCCATGCCCGACAGCCAAAGGTACTGCGAATAGGTGATCATCTGGCCGACCTTGCCGGCGGGAGCCGTCTCGGCGATCATCGCGAGCGACACGGGAAGATCCGCGCCGGCACCGGCGCCGAGCAGGATCACTCCGGCGTAGATCATCGCGGGATGCATCGCGAGCGTCATCAGCACTGCCCCGATGATCAGCAGGATCATCGTCGCTGTGAACACACGACGACGGCCGAGACGGTCGCCGAGCCGACCGCCGATGAGCGCACCGAGCGCGAAGAAAACGGTGAGCAGTGCCGAGAGCTGCCCGACCTGATCCCCTGTCAGGCCCAGCCCCTCCTGGTAGAGCACGAGCACGGATGCCGTACCGACCGTGATGGCCCCATCGAGATACGAGGCCATTCCGGCGACGGTGGCGGGCCACCAGCTGCTGCGAGCAGTGGATTCGACTCTTGACATGACTCTCCTTCGAGCGCGGCCACGCAGTGTGACGGTCGGGCGCCGGTGAAACAGAAACCAAACGCCCCTCGGTATTTGCGATTTCAGTGTAACAATTGGTCAACCGGTTCGCCTCACTGTTCGCTGAAATTCTCAGAATCTCGCTCCAATTGCGATGTCTTGTTGCTCTGGACTCACACTCCGCACCTTGTATTCCAATGCGCAAGTCGCGATACTTGTGTCTGCAGACATAAGGAGGAGCATGTTCGTTCTGACCGCTGACCAGCACGGCAGCCGCACCGGCTCGGATCTCGTGCCCGACGCCCTCGACGCGATCGCCCGGATCGCCGGGTCTCAGCTCATGCTCGCCCCCGAGCGCACCGCCGGCGACGAGGTGCAGGCGCTCGTCGCCGATTCGACCACCGCACTGACGGTTGCACTCGCACTCACGCGCAGCGGACGGTGGAGCGTCGGCATCGGCACCGGAACGGTCGAGACCCCGCTCCCCGACAGTGTCCGCGCCGGACGCGGGGCCGCGTTCGTCGGCGCGCGCGAGGCCGTCGAACGCGCGAAACGGGCCGCGACGCGGATCGGCGTCTCGGATCCCGATGCGGAGGCGCTCGTGCGTCTGCTCGTCGAGCTGCGGGATCGCCGCACGACCGAGGGCTGGGAGGCATACGACCTGCTCGCGCAGGGCATGACGCAGCGCGACGCCGCGGCAGAGCTCGGGATCAGCGAGGGCGCGGTGAGCCGCCGGGTATCGGCGGCGGGGATCCGCTCGGAAGAGGCGGCTCTGCCCGCCCTCGCCAGGATTCTCGACGCGGCGCAGGGCTGACGTCGATGTCTGGGGTGCGTGACAGACTGGCGCCATGTTCACACTCGGCGCGCTCCCAGAGCTCATCCTCGGATCCGCGCTGCTCGCCGCGTATGCCGTCGCGCTGATCCTCGTGCTCACGAGCCGGCGGCACCCGGCGGCGGCTCCGCTGCTCGCGGCGGCGATCCTCATCGCGCTCGCCCTGCTCGCGGTCGCGATCTCGCCGATCCTGCCGGCGTTCCCCTTCGCGGCCGCGCTCGCCGTGCTCGGCGCCGCGCTGGCTGCACTCGGCGGTGATCCGGCGGCGCGCAGCGTGCTCACGTTCGCCTCGCGCGGCCTGGTGCGGGAAGGTCCGAACGGCGGGATCCTGCTGCGCACGCCCGCCATGACGACCGCACAGGCGCCCGAGGTGATGCGCGGCGGTGTCACGATCGGCTATCTCGAGCGCGCCGCTGCGGCGCTTGCGATCATCGTCGGATATCCCGAGGCCATCGCGGTGGTCGTCGCCATCAAGGGCATCGCCCGCTTCACCGAGCTCGGCTCGCCCGAGACCCGAGAGCGCTTCATCATCGGCACGCTCGCGAGCCTCGGCTGGGCCTGCGTCGTCGCGGCGACCGTCAGGCTCGCGCTCGGATAAGGGCGCGCCGGAGGTTGTTACGCTCGCTTCATGCCCCTCACCGGCGTCAGTGCCTTCCCGCTCACCCCTTTCGCCGACGATGACCTCGACGAGCGCGCCTACGCCGCCCTGATCCGGCGCATCGCGGGCTCGGGAGTCGCCTCTCTGACTGCCCTCGGATCCACCGGTTCGTACGCCTATCTCTCACGAGATGAGCGGGCGCGAGCCATCGCCATCGCGGTCGAGAACGCCGGAGAGACGCCGGTTCTCGCGGGCATCGGCGCGACGCGCACGCGCCAGGTGATCGAACACGCCGCCGATGCCGCGCACGCCGGCGCAGCGGGCCTCGTGCTCGCCCCTGTGTCATACCAGCCGCTCGACGACGACGAGGTCTTCGGCCTCTTCCGGGACGTCGCCTCCAGCACCGACCTGCCGATCGTCGTCTACGACAATCCGCGCACGACCGGATACGCCTTCACCCCGGCGATGTATGCGCGCGTCGCCGACCTCCCCGGCATCGCGTCGATCAAGATCCCGGGTGTTCCCGCCGAGGCGCGGAAGGCGCGAGCACACGTCGACCGCATCCGCTCAGTGATCCCCTCGCACGTGACGATCGGCGTCTCCGGCGACGCCTTCGCCGCTGCGGGCCGAGCCGCGGGATGCGACGGCTGGTATTCGGTGCTCGCCGGCACGCTTCCACATGCCGCTCTCACACTGTGGGAAACAGGCGATGACTCCCGTCTCAAGCCGCTGTGGGATCTCTGCGCGGAGGCCGGCGGCGGCGTCCGGGTGATGGCCGCGATCGCCGAGCACCGCGGCTGGGTCGCACCCGACTGCCTCCCGCACCCGCTCCGCGGCCTGACGCCCGACCAGCGCGCGCGTCTCGCCCACCTGCTCGATGTCATCGGGTGAGGCGCCGCCCGCCGCCCTGAGCGCATCGCAGCGACGCCTTCTTCCGGTCAGACGGCCGGCGTCACACCTGGCGCAGGCGCACCGTGTTGCCCGCGGGGTCACGGAACGCGCAGTCGCGCACGCCGTACGGCTGATCGGTCGGCTCCTGGATCACCTCGACGTCGTGCTGCTGAATGCGCGCGAAGTCGGCGTCGACGTCGTCGGATGCCAGCAGGATCCACCCGTAGGTGCCCTTCGCCATCATCTCGGTGATCGTGCCGCGCTCCGCCTCGGTGATGCCCGGATCGGCGAACGGCGGCGAGAGCAGGATGCAGGTGTCGGGCTTTCCGGCCGGGCCGACGGTGATCCAGCGCATGTCGCCCTGGCCCACCTCGCTGCGAACCTCGAAACCGATCGCGTCGCGCCAGAAGGCGAGCGAGGCCACCGGGTCGACGAGCGGAAGTGCGGTCGTGTGAATCGTCATGTTGGTCATGACAGCTACGCTATTGCGGCGCCAGCGCCGGCGCTTCTCGATTCCTGACCGGTCTCGCGGCCTGCTTCACGACGCACGAGGGCAGGTTCTGCGGATCGGTCTTCGCGCGCTCGCGGAACTGCGCGGGCGACATGCCGACGAGTTCGCGGAAGCGAGTGCTGAATGTGCCGAGCGATGAGGATCCCACGGCGAAGCACGCGTCGGTCACGCTCACGTCGCCGCGGCGCAGGAGCGCCATCGCGCGCTCGATGCGCCGCGTCATCAGATACGAATAGGGCGATTCGCCGTAGGCCCGCTTGAACTCGCGGCTCAGGTGCCCGGCCGACATGTGCGCCTCGCGCGCCAGCTGCTCGACGTCGAGCGGCTGCGCGTAGCAGCGGTCCATCATGTCGCGCACGCGTCGGAGCGCGACGAGATCCGGATTCAGCTTCACGCCGTCACCGTACACCCATCGCCGGGCGGGAATCAGCCCTCGTAGCCGCCGGGGTTCTTCTGCTGCCAGTTCCACACGTCGCGCGTCATGTCGTCGATCGTGCGCGTGGCCTTCCAGCCCAGCTCGCGCTCGGCCTTCGCCGGCGTGCAGTACGTCGCGGCCAGGTCACCCTCGCGGCGGGGCTTCACCGATTTCGGAAGCTCCTTGCCGACGGCCTTCTCGAACGACGCGACGAGCTCGCGCACGCTGACGGGGTTGCCCGTGCCGAGGTTGTACGAGACGAGACCCGGCTCGGCATGCTCGAGCGCCCTGACGTGGCCCTCGGCGAGATCGACCACGTGGATGTAGTCGCGCTGGCCGGTGCCGTCGGGGGTGTCGTAGTCGTCGCCGAAGATGCCGATCTCTGGCAGCTTGCCGACGGCGACGCGAGCGACGAACGGCATGAGGTTGTTCGGGATGCCCTTCGGGTCTTCGCCGACGAGGCCGGACGCATGTGCGCCGACCGGGTTGAAGTAGCGCAGCAGCGTGACGTTGACCTCGGGGTTCGCCTTCTGCACGTCGGTCAGCACGACCTCGTTCATGAGCTTCGACTTGGAGTACGGGTTCGACAGCTCGACGAGGTTGCGGGTGGCTTCCTCGGTGAACGGCAGATCGGCGGGATCCGAGTACACCGTGCCCGTCGAGGAGAACACGAACGAGCGGATCCCCCGGCTCAGTCCCACGCGCAGCAGCGCGTACGTGGTGTCGAGGTTATTGGCGTAGTACTCGAGCGGCTTCTCGATCGACTCGCCGACCGCCTTCAGCGCGGCGAAGTGGATCACGGCGTCGAACGGGCCGTGCGCGTCGAACGCACCCTCGAGCACCTCGTCATCGGCCGCGTCGCCGGTGACGAGCGGAACCGTGGTCCCCGTGATCTCGGAGATGCGCTCGGTGACGACACGCGAGGTGTTCGACAGATCATCGAGCAGCACGGGCTCGTGCCCGGCCTCGATGAGCGAGATCGCAGTGTGAGTTCCGACGTATCCGGCACCGCCGGCAAGAAGAACGCGCATGCTTCCACCTTACTGGGGTGCGAGCATGCCTCCCGACTCTTCGAGGTAGCAGGTGCCGCACAACGACTCATACGTGACGAAGTGCTCGCCCTGTACGGCCGCAGTGGCCGCGTCGATCGCGACCTGGTCGCCCGAGAACACGAAAGTGCCCCCGATCTTGCGGGCGTTGAACAGCGCCTTCCGTCCGCAGCGGCAGATCGTCTTGAGCTCCTCGAGCGTGTGCGCCACCTCGAGCAGTCTCGCGGATCCGGGGAACGCCTCGGTCTGGAAGTCGGTGCGGATCCCGTAGGCCATCACGGGAACGCCGTCTTCCACGGCGATGCGGAACAGGTCATCGACCTGGTCGCGCGTGAGGAACTGCGCCTCGTCGATCAGCAGGCAGGCGACGTCGGGCGCGGCTCCCTCGCGGAACAGCGCGTTGTCGGACGCCCGACGGATCCGCTCGCGCTCGGCCGCGAACAGCTCGCGCACGTTCGCGTCGGGGTCGACGAGGAAGTCGACGGCGCGGGTCACGCCGAGGCGCGACTCGATCTCCGCGGCGCCCTTCGTGTCGATCGCCGGCTTGGCGAGCAGCACAGCCTGGCCGCGCTCCTCATAGTTGTAGGCCGCCTGGAGGAGCGCGGTCGACTTCCCCGAGTTCATCGCGCCGAAGCGGAAATACAGTTTCGCCACCGGACCACCCTATTCGTGCAGACGCGACGACGCCGCGAGGAGATCCCGGCGGCGTCGTCGCGGAGGCGTGCTCAGACCTGCAGGCCGAGCTTCTCGGCCGTCGCACCCTCGGTCGCCGCGGCGAGGTCGGGGTCGGTGTTGAGCGTCGTGCCGTAGGTGGGGATGAGCTCCTTCAGCTTCGATTCCCACTCGGGCTTGCGGTCGGGGAAGCACGTGCCGAGCAGGTTCAGCATGATCGACACGGTCGTCGACGCGCCGGGCGATGCGCCGAGCAGCCCGGCGATGGTGCCGTCGGACGACGAGACGACCTCGGTGCCGAACTGCAGCTTGCCGCCCTTCATGACCTGGGCGCGTTGGCCGGCCTGGATGAGCTCCCAGTCCTCGCTCTCGGCGGTCGGCATGAACACGCGCAGGCTATCGATCTTGCGGGCCCTGCTCTTCATGAGCTCGCTCACGAGGTACCTGACGAGGCTCAGGTTCGTCGCGCCGACCTTGAGCATCGATCCGAGGTTCGACGGGCGCACCTGCTGCACGATGTCGAACAGGCTGCCTGTCTTCAGGAACTTCGGGCTGAACGTCGCGAACGGGCCGAACATCAGGGATCCCTGGCCGTCGACGTTGCGCGTGTCGAGGTGCGGAACCGACATCGGCGGAGCGCCGACCTCGGCCTGAGAATAGACCTTCGCCTGGTGCTGGGCCACGAGCCGCGGGTTGCTCGTCTTGAGGAACTGCCCGCCGATCGGGAAGACGCCGTACCCCTTGATCTCGGGGATGCCCGCGCTCTGCAGCAGCTTGATCGCCCAGCCGCCCGCACCCACGAAGACGAACTTCGCGTTGAGGCGCCCCGGCGTCTTGCCGAGACGGGTGCGGTAGCGCACCTGCCAGGATCCGTCGCTCTGCTTCTTGAGCTTCTTCACCTCGTGATCGAGGCGCACGTCGGCGCCGTTCGCCTTCAGATAATCGAACAGCTGGTGGGTGACCGAGCCGAAGTCGACATCGCTGCCGGCCGGCACGCGGGTGGCGGCGAACGGCTCGTCCTTGACGCGCTTCTTCATCAGCAACGGGGCCCACTGGTGGATGACGCGCGAATCTTCGCTGTACTCGATGCCCTTGAAGAGGGGCTGCTGCTTGAGCGTCTCGTAGCGCTGCTTCAGGTAGGCGACGTCCTTCTCACCGCGCACGAACGTCATGTGCGGGGTCGAGCTGATGAACGTCGAGGCCTCGTCGAGGATCCCCTTGTCGATGAACGACGACCACAGCTGGCGGCTGACCTGGAACTGCTCGTTGATGCCGACGGCCTTCGCCGGATCCGACGCGTCGGGCATGTAGTTCAGCTCGCACAGCGCCGAGTGCCCGGTTCCGGCGTTGTTCCATGGATTCGACGATTCCTGCGCGACGTCGCTGAGCCGCTCGAACGCGACGATCTTCCAGTCGGGCTGCACCTGTTTGATCAGTGCGCCCAGGGTCGCGGACATCACGCCGCCGCCGATCAGAACGACATCTACGGATTCACTCACGATCTACCACCCTACTCTCGACGCCTGGGCGCCCGCCGCCGCGCCCACGCGACAAGAATCGTCGAATTTATGCCGCCGTCAGGAGCGTGCGGCGAGGAGCTCCGCGATCTGCACCGTGTTGAGCGCGGCGCCCTTGCGCAGGTTGTCGTTCGAGATGAACAGCGCGAGACCCTTGCCCTCGGGCGCAGCCTGGTCGGGACGGATGCGGCCCACGTAGCTCGGGTCCTGGCCGGCGGCCTTCAGGGGCGTGGGCACGTCGGCGAGCTGCACACCGGGCGCACTGCTGAGCACCTCGCGAGCGCGGTCGGCCGAGATGTCGTCGCGGAACTCGGCGTTGATCGCGAGCGAGTGGCCCGAGAACACCGGTACGCGCACGCAGGTGCCCGAGACGCGCAGGCCCGGCAGCTCGAGGATCTTGCGGCTCTCGTTGCGAAGCTTCTTCTCTTCGTCGGTCTCACCGAGGCCATCGTCGACGAGGTTGCCGGCGAGCGGCACCACATCGAACGCGATCGGCGCGACGTAGTTGACGGGCTCCGGGAACTCGATCGCGGATCCGTCGTGCGTGAGGCGCCCGACGTCGCCCTGGGCGACGGCGGCCTCGACCTGGCCGCGCAGTTCCTCAACGCCCGACAGGCCCGATCCGGACACGGCCTGGTACGTCGAGACCACGAGGCGTTCGAGACCGGCTTCGGCGTCGAGCGCCTTCAGCACCGGCATCGCAGCCATCGTCGTGCAGTTCGGGTTCGCGATGATGCCCTTGACGGCTGCCGAGATCGCGTGCGGGTTGACCTCGCTGACGACGAGGGGAACCTCATCGTCGCCGCGCCATGCGCTCGAGTTGTCGACGACGGTGGCGCCGGCCTCGGCGAAGCGGGGCGCGTGCTGCTTCGACGGCCCGCCGCCGGCCGAGAACAGGGCGATGTCGATTCCGCCGAGCTCGGTGCTGTTGATGTCTTCGATCACGACATCGTTGCCGCGATACGCGAGCGTCTTGCCGGCCGACCGGGGCGAGGCGAACAGGCGCAGCTCGCGAATCGGAAAATCACGCTCGTCGAGAATCTCCAGCAGTTTTCCGCCGACCTGGCCAGTGGCGCCGACGACGGCGAGCGAGACTCCGGATTCTGCGATGCGTACCATGGGGATCCTTGAAATTCGGGGGTGGAAGTCAGCACGAGTCTACCGGCGCGGCGCCCATGCCAGATCGAGATGCAGGACGACGGCAGTTCCGATGGTGACCCGCGGAAGCAGCGCCGAATTTCTGCTGCGGCCGCGGTTCTGCCGTACTCGTGCTGCGGGGCCGCGAGCGTCGTGCCGCGGCCGAGGCCGACTCAGCGGCCGGTGCCGGCGTAGACCGTCGCCTCGATGTCGCCATCGAGGCCGTACGCCGTGTGCACGGCGCGGGCGGCGCCGTCGAGATCGGTGTCGCGCAGCACGACCGAGATGCGGATCTCACTGGTCGAGATCATCTCGACGTTGATGCCGTTGCTGCTGAGCGCGTCGAACAGGATGAGCGAGACGCCCGAGTGCGACCGCATTCCGGCACCGACGACCGAGAGCTTTCCGATCTGGTCGTCGAACAGCACCTGCTGGTAGCCGAGGTCCTCCTGCTCCGCCTGCAGCTGCTTCGCGACCGCCGCGCCCTGCTCCTTGGGGAGCGTGAACGAGATGTCGGTGCGCCCGCGGCCCGCCGACTGCACGTTCTGCACGATCATGTCGATGTTCACGCCGGCCTTCGACACGCGCGTGAAGATCGCCGCGGCCGAACCGGGCACGTCGGGAACGCCGACGACCGTGATCTTCGCCTGGCTGCGGTCGATCGCCACGCCCGAGACGAGGGGCTCTTCATTACCGATGGAATCAGACATTTCTACTCCCTCAGGCCGGCGGGGATCCGTCATCCCGTCGCCGAGCACGTACGTGCCCTCGTTCGACGTGAACGTCGAGCGGGCGTGAATCAGAACGTTGTGGCGGCGGGCGTACTCCACCGCGCGGATGTACAGCACCTTCGCGCCGTTGGCCGCGAGCTCGAGCATCTCGTCGGCGTCGATCGTGTCGAGCTTCTTCGCCAGCGGCACGACGCGCGGATCGCAGGTGAAGATCCCGTCGACATCGCTGTAGATCTCGCAGACGTCAGCACGCAGCGCCGCGGCGAGCGCGACGGCCGTCGTGTCGGATCCGCCGCGGCCGAGGGTCGTGATGTCGCGGGTATCGCGGTTGAAGCCCTGGAACCCCGCGACGATGACGATCGCGCCCTCGTCGAGCGCCTCGCGAACGCGCACGGGCGTGACGTCGAGGATCCGCGCGGATCCGTGGTCGGCCGTCGTGATCATGCCCGCCTGGCTGCCGGTGAACGAGCGCGCCTCGTACCCCATGCCGTGGATCGCCATCGCGAGCAGCGCCATCGAGATGCGCTCCCCGCTCGAGAGCAGCATGTCGAGCTCGCGCGGAGCCGGGCTGTGCGCCACCGCGCCGGCGAGGTCGAGCAGCTCATCGGTCGTATCGCCCATCGCGCTGACGGCGACGACGACGTCATTGCCCGCGCGGCGAGTATCGACGATCCGTTTCGCGACGCGCTTGATGCTCTCGGCGTCCGCGACGGACGATCCGCCGAATTTCTGCACGATCAATGCCACTGCGCTGCTCCTGGAGGGGGGTCGACGAGGCGAGCGGATCCGCTCACCCGACCACCTTAGAGGCGAACTCGCCCGCATCGACAATCGAGCGCCGCCGAGAAATGGTGCTTCACGGCGTGCGCGGGCGGCGATTCTCGGCGACCTCGGGTTGCAGGAACGAAGCTCGCGATTCAGTATGTAGATATAGATCGTACGTAGAGAGGATCCTCGTGACCGAACGCATCTGGCCCGAGCGCGACCTGTCGTGGCAGGCCGCATACCTCTGGGCCGTGACCCGGCCCGAGGTCTCGTCCGAGGCGATCGCCGCACGCCTGGACGAACTGCGCGACGCCGTGCTCGAAGCCGGTGTTCCGGCCGAGGAGCTGTTCGGCGATCCGGCTGCGCTTGCGGCAGACGATGCCGCGGAGCTCGGCAGCGAAGAAGAGGCCGTGCGATCGTCGTTCGGCAGCGGAGCGAAGCACACGCTGCTGCTGATCGGCGTCATCCTGCTCGTGCCGGTCATCCCGCTCCTGATCGTGCTGCTGATCAGCACCGGATGGGAGATCGACCTCACCGCGCGCGCACTCGCGTTCAGCGGATGCCTCGCGCTGCTGCTGGCGTCGTGCGCGGTGATCCGTGCCCTGCACGATGCCGGCCGCCCGAAGGGCGTCGTGGCGATGATCGCGGTCGCGGCCCTGCTGCTCGTCGCTGCGGTCGCGGTCGCGATGACGACGGATTCCCTCCCCCTTCTCGCCCATGATGTGCCGACGCTGCTCGTCGGGCTCGGTGCCGCGGTTCCCGGAGCCGCGCTGCTGCTGATCTCCTCCCTTCTTCCCGACGCACCGCTGCGCGAAGAATGGAGCGACGAGCAGTGGACGCGCCGCTTCCGTGCCGCGCTGCTCAGCCGCGGGCTCTCCCGGCATCAGGCCGCCGAGCGCGTACGCGAGCTGCAGACGGACCGCGGCGCGACAGCCGGATCCGCGTTCGAGGAATACGGCCATCCCGTCGCCTTCGCGCGCAGACTGACCGAGCATGCGCCCGATGCGAAGAAGCGCCGGTGGATGGCCGGCGGGGCGGCCGAGCTTCTGGTTCCGGCCCTGATGCTGGTGATCGGAGCGACCAGCACCGACTTCTGGTGGTGGGTGCGCGTGCTGATGGTCGGCATCGGTGCGGCGTGGCTCGTGCTGAACGCGCGGTCGGTCTGGGGATCGCGTCCGTGGAAGGCCGCGGAGTGAGCACCGCGGCGTGGCAGCGCGCCTCGCTGCCACTGCTCATGCTGCGCGTGCTGCATTCATCGCCACGGCACGGCTACGGCATCTCGCAGGCGCTCGTCGACGCGGGCCTGCATCCGATCACGGGCGCCCAGCTGTATCCGGCCCTCGTGAAGCTCGAAGCCGACGGCGCAATCAGCGCCGGCTGGGAGGAGGGCGCCTCCGGACCGGCGCGCAAGGTCTATTCGCTGACCGCGCGCGGTCGCGAACGGCTGGCAGAGCTCGAGAACGAGTGGCAGGCGTTCGTCGTCGCCGCTTCTCGCGTCGTCTGAGTCGGCATCGCATGTTGCGGATCAGGCGGAGCGGCGGCCTTCGAAGGCCCGCCCGAGCGTGATCTCGTCGGCATATTCGAGGTCGCCGCCGACCGGCAGACCGGACGCGAGGCGCGTGACCGCGATCTCCATGGCGGCCAAGAGCCGCGTGAGGTAAGCCGCGGTGGCCTCGCCCTCGAGGTTCGGGTTGGTGGCGAGGATGATCTCCTGCACCGTGCCGTCGGACAGGCGCGTCATCAGCTGTCGGATGCGCAGGTCGTCGGGCCCCACGCCGGCGATCGGGCTGATCGCGCCGCCGAGCACGTGGTAGAGACCGCGGAACTCGCGCGTGCGCTCGATCGCGGCCACGTCCTTCGCATCTTCGACGACGCAGATGAGGCTCGGGTCGCGCCGCACATCGCTGCAGATCGCACAGAGGTCGTTCTCGGAGACGTTGCCGCAGCGCTCGCAGAACTTCACCCGTTCGCGCACTTCGCTGAGCAGCGTCGACAGCCGCGAGACGTCGAAGGTCGGCGTCTGCAGGATGTGGAACGCGATGCGCTGGGCCGACTTCGGGCCGACGCCGGGCAGGCGCCCGAGCTCATCGATCAGTTCCTGAACGATTCCGTCGTACATGTGGTGTCCTTCTCGCTACTGGAACCGCGTGGGAGGCGTGTATTCCTCCTCGTGCAGGAACACCGCCCCGAGCTTCTGTCGCACCACGGCTTCGCCGTAGCGCTGCACGCCCTCTTCGAGGTGCACCTGGCGGCGCTGCACGGTCGGGCCCGCCGGAGCGCGCTCCTCCGGGGGGTACGGATCGTCGTACGGATCGGGCGGGACGTCGTCATCGGCCGGCATGTCGGGCTCGGGCGCCGCGAAGGGCGGCGGAGCAGCATGCGTGGGCGCCGCAGCCGCAGCCGGTGGCTGCGCCGCGGCCGGGGCCGCGGAGGGAGCCGACGCGGGCGGCGCCGCTTGCCCGGCGGGCGCGGACGGAGCGGCGGCTGAGGGAGCTTCGGGCTGCTCGGGCGCGGCGGGCTCCGGATCCGGATCCGGTGCGTCAGCGTTCGGAATCGGGGCCACGGCCCATCCCGTCGCCGGTGCCGCGGCGTACGACGCGGGCGGCGGGGTCGGTGCGGCAGCGGGCTCGGGATGCGGCGCCGGCTCGTCAGTGTGCGGTGCCGCGGGCGCAACGGGTGCCGCAGAAGCGGAGGGCGCCGCGGGCGCCCCCGCTGCCGGAACGTGCTTCGCGAGGAACTTCACGGTGAAGCCCGTGACCTCGGCGATCGCGGCGCGCAGGTCGGCGCTCACGCCCGATCCGTCGGGCGCTCGGTTCTTGAACTGCCCGAGGTCGGCCTGGTTCGTGAACACGAGGCCCACGACATCGCCCGCCAGGTGCACCGGCGATGCCGACTGCAGGGTCAGCCACGAAGCGCGGCTCGATTGCTGCACGGTCTCGAGCACTCGCGACCAGTCGCGCTGCAGCGAGGCGAGCGTGAGCTCGGCGGTCGGCTGCGGCGCTCCCGGCGTCGCCCAGGCGGCTGCGGGAACGTCATCGGACTCAGGCGGACCTGCCGGTGCTGTGGGCGCGGACTCGTCGGGCGCGGACGGTGCCGCGGGTGCGGGCGGCGCAGCCGGCTCCACGGGGCCGGCCTCGTCCGCCGCGGGCACGGTCTCCTCATCCACGGGGTGCGCGGGCGGATCCGCGGGCTCGGATTCGTCCGCTGCGGGCGGCGTCGCAGCATGCGGAGCGGCCGCCGTCGGCGGAGCGACGACCGTCGGGGGCGCGACAGCAGGAGGTGCCGTGGCAGAAGCCGTCTCTCCCGCATCGGCCGCAGGTTCTGCCGCGTCATCGCCGCGCCCGTGTGCGCCGGGCACAGCGGCCGGCTCGG
>DXAM01000004.1 GCA_019117025.1 Candidatus Microbacterium stercoravium
CGGGGCGGGGTGAGGCGGGGCGCTCCCGTGACGCAACCGGTCACCCGGAGCGACGGAAGGATCCGTTTGCGTCACCAGAAGCGGGGCGCTGGCGCTCCCGTGACGGAAACGTACGCGCGGGGCGCGGGAAGGAGCTCTTTGCGTCACGGGAAACGGACTCGGATCCGGCAACGTGCGCCGCGCGGTGCGCGCGGCGCACTCCGGTGACATAAATGGTCGCCCGGGGCGACGGAAGGATCCGTTTACGTCACCGGAAACGGGGCGCTGGCGCTCCCGTGACGGAAACGTACGCGCGGGGCGACTGACGGAACCGTTTACGTCACCGGAAACGGGGCGCTGGCGCTCCCGTGACGGAAACGTACGCGCGGGGCGACGGACGGAACCGTTTACGTCACCGAAAACGGGGCGCGGATCCGTGGCGGTGCGCTCCCGTCACCTAAACGCACGCATGGAGCGCCAAACGGATCCGTTCGCGTCACCGAAAGCGAGGCAACGACGCTCCCGTAACGCAAACCGTCGCCCGGGTGGGGCAGACGGAACCGATTGGGTCACGGGAAGCAAGCGCGGATCCGGCGCGGTGCGTCGCACGGCGCGCGCGGTGCGTGCCCGTGACGCAAACGCATGCTCGGGGCGGCAGACGGATCCGTTTGCGTCATCCAAAGCGAGGCGCTGATACTCCCGTGACGCAAACCGTCGCCCGGTGCGACGGACGGAACCGTTTGCGTCACCCGAAGCGGGCGCGGATCCGGCGCGGTGCGTCGCGCAGCGTGCACGCGATGCGCTCCCGTGACGCAACCGCACGCTCGGGGCGACGGAAGGATCCGTTTGCGTCATCCGAAGCCGAGCGCGAGAATTCCCGTCACGCAAACGGTCGCCCACGGCGTCGCAAGGAACCGTTTGCGTCATCGGATACGGGCGCGGATCCGGCGCCGTGCGTCGCGCAGCACGCACGCGATGAGCTCCCGTGACGCAAACGCACGCTCAGGGCGGCAGAGGGATCCGGTTGCGTCACCTGAAGCGGGGCACAGATGCTCACGTGACGCAAACGTACCCACCAAGCAACAGAAGCGACCGTTTGCGTCATCTGAAGCGCGGGTGTCAGCCGTTCGTCGCCCGGAAGGTCAGCTGCGATCCGCGACGGGTCGCCTGGCATCCCGGGAGGTCGATCGGGCCCTGGCCGCTCCAGTCGGTCACGAGGCGCGCGACCTCCATCGTCTGGGTTCTCGTCAACGAGACCCCGAACTCGGACGCCACCACGTGGCGGATGATGCGGTTGCGGATCGCCGCCGGGTTCGCCGCGAGCGCGGGCACCGACACCGCGATTCCGGCTTCGGCGTGCTCGACGATGTCTTCGATCGTCTCGTCGATCATGTCGGCGAACGCCTCGTCGTCTTCGCGCAGCTGCTCGGCCGTGCGCCACAGTGCGTCGGCGATGCCCGGGCCGAGTTCCGCCTCGAGCACCGGGAGCACCCGTTGCCGCACGCGCACGCGGGCGAAGCGATCGTCGTCGTTGTGGGGATCCGCCCACGGCTCGAGACCGCTCTGAGCGCAGAACGCCGCGGTGTCGGCGCGCCGCAGGGCGAGCAACGGACGGACCCAGGCGAGGCCGTGCGCGTCGAGGGTGTGCGGCGACATGCCCTTGAGGCTCGCCGCGCCGGATCCGCGCGACAGCCCCAGGAGCACCGTCTCGGCCTGATCGTCGAGGGTGTGCCCGATGAGCACCGCAACGGCGCCGCTCGATGCGGCGGCCTCTCGCAGCGCCGCGTACCGCGCGTCGCGAGCCGCCGCTTCGGGGCCGCCGTCGGATCCGACGCCCACGCGCACGACGCGCGCATCCGCGATCCCCCTCTCGCGCGCCTGCGCGGCGGCGCGCTCGGCGACGTCGGCGGATCCGCTCTGCAGCCCGTGATCGATCGTCACCGCAATGACTTCGACGCCCGCGCGCGGACCCTCGTGCGCAGCGGCCGCGGCGAGCGCGAGAGAATCGGCACCGCCCGACAGCGCGACGACGACGCGAGCGCCGGATTCGGCGAACGGCGCGAGCGCCTCACGAACGGCTCGGCGAACGGCGGCAACCACAGGATCCAGCATGCATTCCACAGTAGCGATTAGGGTTATCGCTGACCCTCCCGACTACTCAAGGAGCAACACAGGTATGGGCGCGTACGACGCAGTTATCGAGATCCCGCGCGGCAGCCGCGTGAAGTACGAGGTCGACCACGGCACGGGCCGCGTCTTCCTCGACCGCGTTCTCTACACGACGTTCGGTTACCCGAGCGACTACGGATTCTTTGAGAACACGCTCGGTGAGGACGGCGACCCGCTCGATGTGCTCGTCATCATGGACCACTCGGTGTTCCCCGGCGTCGGCGCCAAGGTGCGCCCGGTCGGCGTGCTCAAGATGAGCGACGAGGCCGGCGGCGACGACAAGGTCGTCGCGGTTCTCGCGAAGGACCCCCGCTGGGAGCACATCCAGGACGTGGACGACCTCCAGGAGTACACCCGCAAGGAGATCGAGCACTTCTTCGAGCACTACAAGGATCTCGAGCCCGGCAAGTGGGTCAAGGTCGACGAGTGGGGAAACGCCGCTGAGGCGGAGCGCCTCGTCGCCGAGGCGTTCACGCGCTTCGACGAGGACCACGGCAAGACGAAGACGCAGGGCGAGGGCGAGTTCCCCGACTCGCGCTCCTGATGCGCAACGCGATGGGCCCGGATCCTCGGATCCGGGCCCATCGTCATTCTCAGACCGAGATTCCCTTACCGGCCATGAAGTCGATCGGATTCACGGTGGGGCCGTTGATGTAGACCTCGAAGTGCAGGTGGCAGCCGAACGAGTTGCCGGTGTTGCCCTCGTAGGCGATGACCTGACCGGCTTCGACGTACTGGCCCCAGCCGACCGCGATGCCGCCGTCCATAATGTGGCCGTACCCCGTGCCGACCCCGCCACCGTGGTTGATGCGCACGTAGTTGCCGTAGCCGCCGTTGTATCCGGCGAACTCGACCGTGCCGGCCGACGCCGCGAAGATCGGGCTTCCGCATCCCGCCGCCAGGTCGACGCCGGCATGGAACGACGTGGAGCAGTACGAGGGCCCGCACATCGAGGTGCGCCACCCGTATCCGGATGTCTGCACGCCGCCGTTCGGGCGCACCCAGCCGTTCGCCGGTGCCGCGGGCGCCGCGGGCGCTTCCGGCGGTGCGGCGGGTTCGCCGGCAGGGGATCCCTGAGGCGGCTGTTGCTGCTGCTGGCGCTGCCGCTCTTCCTCTTCGCGACGCTTGCGCTCTGCTTCCTCGCGCTTGCGCCGCTCTTCTTCCTCGCGCTTGCGGCGCTCCTCCGCGAGACGGCGCTGCTCTTCCTCCCACGCCTTGCGCTGCTTCTCGCCCTCCTTGTACTCGGAGAGCTTCTTGCTCGACGCATCCTTCAGCGCGGCGAGCTGCTGCTCGAGCGTGATGAGGTGGCTCTTCTGATCGGCGAGCGCCTGCTCGGCGGCAGCGGCTGCCTCGCGAGCGACCGCCATCTTCTGCTCGGCGACCTTCTGCAGGCGGTCGCGCTCCTTGCGGGCCTCCTGCGCCTGGTCGGTCAGGTGCTGCGCCGAGTCGCGGGCGGCGACAGCAGCCCCGTAGATCGATTCGTTGCGCTCGGCCAGTTTGTCGAGCTGCCCCAGCTTCGACAGCAGGTTGTCGGCATCTCCGGCCGAGTCGGCGAACAGCAGTTCGTAGGGGGTGTTGTCACCGCTCGCGCGCGAGATCTTCGAGGCGACCTTCGCCGCGGCAGCCGCGGCCTGGCTCGCCTTCTTCGCCTCGTCGTCGGCCTGCCCCTGCAGCTCATCGGCCTTGTGGGCCGCCTGGTAGTACTCCTGCTGCGCGGTGTAGTACTCGTCGGCCGCCTTCTCCGCCGCGGCCTGCGCCGCAGCGACCCGCGCCTTCAGATCGGAGATGTAGCTCTCGATGCGCGCGATCTCGCTGGCCTTCGCCGATTCGTTGGATCGCGCGCGCTCGACGTCGTCCCACGACGGGTAGTCCGACGGATCGTACGAGATGGCGAACGCGGATCCGGATCCGCGGAACGCGGTGAACGCGCCCGCTGCGGCGACGCCCAGCACGCCGGCCGCCATCGCGCCGCGCCGCGTGACGGGTCCCCAGAACGCGCGCTTCTCTGCAGGGGAGGGCGCGCAGTCGCACAGCTCTTCGGTGCGCTCCGAGACGGGGGACTCAAGATTCACATTCGCCACACTAACAACACCCGTCACTCTCTGAACAGCGTTTTCCCGGGATTCACGGGTGCATGCTCCCCCATCGTGCCCCTCGACACGCCCGAGACTCGCGCGGCGCGCCCTGGTTTTGCGATTCCGAGCCGGCCGTGCGTAAGATTAAACGGTTGGCAGGTGAGCTGCGAGGTTCGCCACTACGGCCCCATCGTTTAGCGGCCTAGGACGCCGCCCTTTCACGGCGGTAGCACGGGTTCGAATCCCGTTGGGGTCACCCGAGCTGATATAATTAAAAATCGTGCGAAAGCACATCTGGCCCTGTAGCGCAGTTGGTTAGCGTGCCGCCCTGTCACGGCGGAGGTCGCGGGTTCAAGTCCCGTCAGGGTCGCTCCGGTGTTGGGCCTTCTTTCGAGAGGGCCCTTCGCGTAGGATGCGGCATCACATGTCGCACGGCTCTGTAGCTCAGTTGGTAGAGCGTTCGACTGAAAATCGAAAGGTCACCGGATCGACGCCGGTCGGAGCCACAAGAACCGTCGTTACAACGGTTCCAGAAACCCCCGCCTAGCTTCTACATGGCGGGGGTTTTGCTTTGCCCTGATAGGGGCTTCTAAGAGCACCGGCACGAAGAACGGGCGAACCCTTCGCTGAGACTCATACGAGGCGCACTCTCGAGGTATGAGTAACTCACTTACTCGTACCTCGACGAGGTCCAGCAATCATGGGCATCCCGGCTCACTGTGCACCGCTCGAGCAACGCATGGAAGCTCCTCGATGTCATCGCCCGCGCCGGACGGCGCGAGAAGCCGTAGTGAGATCTGGGCTTTCTCGCCTCGTTCATGATCGGCCGAGCGGCCGGCGGCGAGTCCTGAGGTACGTCCGGGCGCTCGTCGACGCCCTCGCGATCCGTCACTGCTCACCGTCAAGCGCGCGCAGCGACGTAAGGACCTGTTCGCAGCTCGTCGCGTGCGATGTCGCCCTTGGGGGCTTGCAGGACGATAGAGGTGTGCGCGGGTGTATGAAGGTGTTATGCGCGCCACTGCCGGAATCCGATACATCATCGTTACGACCAGCGTACTGGCGCTCGCAGGGTGCGCGTCGGCACCATCGCCCGTCACCGGCGGGAGCTCCGCCGCGTGCGCCGCGCCCGTCTTACAGCTCACACCAGAGGTCGCGGAACCTGGTCACGCATTGACCATCTCCTCGACCGGCTGGGAACCGTGCAATGACACCAACGAGGAGAACGCTGTCCCGTCGTGGCCGTCGGTGACGCTCGAGTGGGTCCAGGACGGCGACACGACTGATCTCATCACCGTCGATGTCACGGACGGACGCTTCGACGCGTCTGTCACGGTTCCGGCGAACGCTGTTGCGGGTGAGGCTTCGTTGCGAGTCGTGACACCGGATCCCGACTACGAGCAGGACTTCCCTGTCGCCGTCGAGTGAACAATCCGAACGCGTAACGGGGTCAACTCCCTCACGCGCTACCCCTCGAGCTTCGCGCGGGTGTACGCGACGACCGCGTTCGCGTGACCGTGGCCGAGCCCGTGGGCATCCTTCAGCACGCCGACGGTCTCACCATGCTTCTGACCAGCGTCGAGCTGATCGACCGCGATGTCGATCCAGTGCTGCATCGGCAGTCCGTACGTCTTCTCGATGCTCGGGAAGTACGATGCGGGCCCCTTCGGCTTGTTGTCAGGATCGATCTCCGGCGCAGTCACTCGGCTGGTCATGATGGCGATACTGCCACCGATCACTGCTCCAGGTCCAGGGCTCTCAGCGTCGAGAGGATCTCGCGCAGCTCGTCGAGCGAGATGTCGCCCTTGTA